>JAZQJB010000115.1:0-60385 GCA_045541375.1 Eubacteriales bacterium
CCCGATTCGCCGCAGGGCGATATTCACGAGGACAAAAAGGTTGATTTCGAAATGGCTGTAATGCCCATCCCGCAGTACGACACCGAAAATCCCGTCATGATCTCGCAGGGCCCGTCGGTCTGCATCTTCAATAAGCCCGACAACGGCGAGGTCCTCGCCTCCTGGCTCTTCGCGCAGTATCTGCTGACGAATGACGTGCAGATCGCGTATGCACAGACCGAGGGCTACGTCCCCGTGACCCTCAAGGCGCAGAACGCGCCCGAATATGTCGATTACCTCTCCCGCGCGGGCGAGGATAACGATCTTTATTATGACGTCAAGATCAAAGCTACACAAATTACGATCGATTATACCGAAAACTCCTTCGTGACCCCCGTTTTCAACGGCTCGGCGTCGCTTCGTAATGCCGCGGGTCAGCTGATCGAGGAGGTCGCAAAGGGTACAAGGCGAGGCAGAGAGATCGACGCGGAGTTTATCGACGAGCTTTATGGTGAAATGACCTCGCTTTACCGCCTCGACGGAATCGGCGCGGGAAGCGGCGAGAGAGCTGAACTCGGCGAGCTGCCCCCCACAGCGGTCGCGCTCCTTTCACTAATTGCTGCAGCCTGGGTGTTCATCGGCATCTATCTTTTGGTCCAAGTGCTGAAAAAGAGAAAATATCAAGGAAATACTTGACATTTGGCAAAATTAGGTGTATAATGATATCCGTAAAAACTTTATTAAAAATCTTTTACAAAAAGGAGAATTGAAATGAAAAAGTTTTTAGCAGTACTTATGATCCTTTGCATGGCAGTATCGCTTTTCGCTTGCGCTGAAAAGTTCGATCCCGCTAAGAAGTCCGAGGGCGTTATGACCTATGCCGAGTACGACGCAGCAGCTATGGATGCCGAGGTCGTTATCGAGGCTTACGTTCAGGCTACCCAGTCCTGGTGGGACAACAAGATCACCGCTTACCTTCAGGATCCCGACGGCGCATACTTCTGCTACGAGATGGCATGCTCCGAGGCTGATGCAGCTAAGCTCGTTCCCGGCACCAAGATCAAGGTTACCGGCTTCAAGGGCGCTTGGGCAGGTGAAGTTGAGATCATGGACGGCAAGTTCGAGTTCGTTGAGAGCGAAAAGTGGATCGCTGAGGCTACCGACGTTACCGATCTTCTCGGTAAGGACGAGCTCATCAAGCACCAGAACAAGTACGTAACCTTCAAGGGTCTTACCGTTTCCAAGGTTGAGTACAAGAACGGCGAGCCCGGCGACGACATCTACGTAACCGTATCCAAGGACGGCGCTGAGTACTCCTTCTGCGTAGAGCGTTACCTCACCGCTCCCGACACCGATGTTTACAAGGCAGTCGGCGAGCTCCAGGCAGGCGACACCGTTGACATCGAAGGCTTCCTCTACTGGTACGAGGGCGTTAATACTCATATTACCGGTGTAACAAAGAACTGATTTTCTTCAGATAAAAACCCGACAGCGATGGCTGTCGGGTTTTTAGTGTGCGGAAAAGATGAAATTGGGATAAATCCGCCTTCGGCGGAATGATAGTTCGCCTTCGGCGAAATGATGATCTCGCTGCGCGAGAATGATGATCTGCCTGCGGCAGAATGATGATCTGCCTTCGGCAGAATGATAGTCCGCTTCGCGGAATATTAATAGGAAAATTTCCGCCGTGGCGGAAATTCACCTTCATTTCGCGCTTGCGCGAACTATCATTTCGCCGAAGGCGAACTATCATTCCGCCGAAGGCGGATCATCATTCGAGCGAAGCGAGATATTACTCAATCTCTCCCTTCGGCGGCTCAATCTCCACCTCATATCCCGTCGGCAGAGTGGGGAGGGGATAGCCGGTTTCGTCAAAGTCGATGCGCTGGATGTTGAAGAAGCGGTGCGCGGGGGTGACGGTCTCGTTGTGCTCCTTCATGCCGTGGTAGGCGCACCAGACCTCGCTGCCGTCGGGGGAGCGGAAGAAGGAGGCGTGTCCGGGGCCGTAAAGTCCGTTTCCGTAAACGAAGAAGGGCTTTTCGTGCTTTTTCCAGTTCGCGGCGTCGGTAAGCGAACCGCCCGTGTGCTCGAGAACGCCGAGGCAGTAGTGGTCCGACCAACAGCCGTTGGCGGAATAGATGATGAAAAGTCTGCCCTCGCGCTCAAGGAAGAAGGCTCCCTCAACGATCGCATGTCTGCCAACGTAGGGCGGCACAAGCTCCCAATCGAGCTCGGCACGCGCGATAGTCGCCCAATTCGTGCCGTAGGTATAGGGATTCACGAGGTCGCAGATGTCGAGCACCTGACCGTAAACGGGGTCAACGCGGGAGGAGCAGAGGTACTGCACTCCGTCGGGCGCGGTGTAAACGGTGGGGTCGATCGAGAAGATATCGGGGCTCGGCTTGCCGCGGAAGATCCATTCGCCCTCAAAGGGGTCGTCGGCTGGGCCTTCCATAATGAAAAGACGCTTCTGGCTCGGCTCGGGCTTGATGCGTCCGCTGGTGTAAACGTACCATTTTCCGTTCGAGCCGCGGTGCATTTCGGGCGCCCAGATGTCGCCCCAGATCCCGTCGCGCTCGCCGTTCGGGGTGTAGAGGATGCGCGAGTCGCCGTCGGTGACGATCGATCCCGCGTGACGGCTGCGGAAGAGCTCAAGCTTCGAGCCGCGCGTGAAAAGGGCATAGTAATAACCCGTTTTGGGGTCAAAGGTCATAAAAGGATCGGGCGCGTCAAATGGAGAAACGGGGTTGTGGAATTTTTTCATTACATTCACCTCAAAAGCCAATCTATTGCATTAACGACTTCTATTCCGCCGTAATTGCCAAGGGTAAAACGGTCAAGAGTTATGACTGTTTTGGGATAATTATCGCTTATGTTTTGCAGCGGAGCCATTTCTCTGTCAAAGGTGGACTTTTCAGTCATGGACGCTGTTACCTGATAATATCGGATTTCGTCATTCTTTTTTGCGACAAAATCGATCTCCGTCACACCGACCTTGCCGATATTTACGCTATATCCTCTGCGAAGCAGTTCAAAAAAGATGATATTTTCAAGCGAAAATCCAAGATCGTATTTTTGTTTTGCAAGCAGATGGCGGCGCAAGCCCAAATCGACGATATACATCTTCTGATTTTTCTTCAAATGCTGTTTGCCGATCACGTCGTAGCGCTCTGCGGGATAAAAGATGTAGGGCTCGACCAAAGCCTCAACATAATCATCAACTGTGTTTGGGGAGGTTTTTCTTCCGCTTGACGTCACGTAATCCGCAATGCTTTTTATTGATATGGGACTGCCGATCGAGTTCGCGAGAAATCTTGATATATTTTTGAGGAGCGCCGCGTCGGTTATCTTGCGCTTGTTGGGGTCTTTTTCCTTGCGTTTGGCTCTTTCCTCGACATCCTTGACGATAACGGTGTTATAAATGCCTTCAAGATAAGTGTCGATCATTTCGGCATCATTTTCAAGAGATGCAATATAGGGCAGACCGCCGTTTTGCATATATTCCGCAAACAAAGCGTCTTTGTCGCCGCCCGATTTCAGCTCACAAAATTCGGCAAAGGAAAGCGGAAGCATATTAATTTCTATATATCTTCCCGAAAGAAGCGTGGCAAGCTCCCCCGAAAGCAGGTATGCATTGGAGCCTGTGATATAAACGTCCACGTTCTTTTTTACGTAAAGACTGTCAACCGCCTTTTGAAAGTTCTCAACCTGCTGAATTTCGTCAAGAAAAATATATGTCGTCTTGCTCTCGTGCAGCCTTTCCTTGATGAAATTATACAGGGCTTTATAGTCTAAAAGTTCTTCATATTCCAATTCTTCAAAATTGATCGATATGATCTGATCGTCGGTCACGCCTTGTGTTTTCAAATACTCGCGATAAAGCTCAAGAAGCGTGGATTTTCCGCATCTTCTGATGCCGGTGATCACCTTGATGACGCTTTTGTCCTTCCACTTTTTCAGTTGATCCAAGTAGCCATGACGTTGTACCATATAGCATACCTCCTATATAGGCAATACCGCACAATTCGTGACGGCACACTTGCTTGCATAAATTCCGTCAAGCTGCACAAAATCCCTTGCCAATAGTTTACTATTACCCGCGGAATTTTGTACACCCTGACGAAATTTCTGACGGCGCAATTGCACCATCAGAATTGTGCGGTATTGCCTATAGTTTATTCTGTGCTTAATTATACCATATTATGCCGAAAAAGTCAACACCCAAATGCCGATTTCGGCATTTGGGTGTAAAAATATAAAGTAAATGCCGATTTCGGCATTTGGCGCACTCATTTACCGCCCAAAAGTCTTTCCTTGGTCTCCTCGATGCTCTCGCCGTCCTTGGAGAAAACCTTTTCGATGATCTTGTCGTTGACCTTGTTAAATCCGTCAACTGCACCCTTCTCGATCTTCTTGTAACCGCCGACAACGCCGTCCTCGATCTTCTTGTAGCCCTCGACTACCTTTTCTGCTATCTTTTCGTTTGCTTCAATAAATTTAGACATTTTCCTGCGCTCCTTTGCATTTTGTGCCTATATTATACCGCTCCGATGTTTGCGGTTTTTTTGTGAAATGTTTGAGTTTTATTAAAATGAAAAATCCCTTCGAAAAAATAGAAGGGATTTGTTGTTTTATTGAAACGGCACCCCGAACAGCGCCACCATAAGGGCGTAGATGAGGGGGATCGTGATGACGCAGAGGGTGTGCGAGATCATTGCCATACTCGCGCCGGTCTCGGGGTTGCCGCCGAAAGCTTCGGGGAAGATGACGGTGTTCAGTCCCAGCGCGGGGGCGGTGGCAAAAAAGGTCAAAAAGAGCACGTCGTTGCCGATCCCGAGCCCAAACGCGGCGTTCGCGAGCGTTTTAAGGCCGAATGTGAACGACACGATCATCGCGGGCAGCAAGGTGAGCCTCAGCGCGGTCGCTATGTAGACTTTTTTGTTTTTCAGCATCGAAAGGAAGTCGTATTTCGCGATCGTCACGCCCGCAAGCAGCATCGCCACGGGACCCATGCAGACCTTGAGCGTGTCGAGCGAGTTTGTCAGAAAGTCCGGAATGTACTTGCCGACGCCGCTAAGCCCGACCGCCATACCAAGAAGCATCGCGATCGTGGGTGCATTGAGCAAACGCCGCCACGAGCCGCCCTTTTTTTCATTGCTCGGCGTCATAACGCTGATGCCCCAGGAGTAGATCATAAGCTGGATCGGAAGGCAGTAGAGCTTGTAATAGGAAAGCGCCACCTCGCCAAACAGCGCAAGCACGATGGGGTCGCCCATATATCCGCTGTTCGCGAACGCAAGGGCATAGTGATAGACCCCGCGCTCGGCGCCTTTTTCCTTGACGAAATAGCGGGCGAGAAAGATCGATATTCCCACGGCAAGCAGAACGCCGAAGGATGAGAGAATGATATTGATAAAATGCTCGCCGATCGAATCGACCGTGCAAAAGTATGCCATTGTGGTAAAATTGAGCGCGGGACAGAAGATCCAGGTCTCCATTTTAGCCATGACCTTGCCCGACCCCTCGGGCAGGATCCTGCACTTGCTGAGTATGAATCCAAGCGCAATGCAGGCAAACAGCGTCAGCATCGGCGTCAGCGTAGCGGTAAAGGTTGTCATTGTTGTGCCTCGAAAAATAAATTATTCATCAGTTTATTATGAATTTGGCTGATCGGGACCGATATACTCATCCTTTTCAAACCATCCGATTTGTTTGGTGCCGTCGGGCAGGGTCATCACGCCTTTTCCGTGGCGGTAACCCATGTCGTGTTCGCCTTCGTAGCGGCTGCCGTCGGGAAGCTCCCACACGCCCTTGCCGTGAACAAGACCGTCCGGACTCAGCCCGCCCTTGTAAACGCCGCCGTCGCTGAAATACTTTTCTCCCTCGCCGACGATCACTCCGTCGGCATAAGTGCAGATAATGCGTGTGCCATCGGCAAGGGTCCAGACACCCTTACCCTGCTTTTTGTCGTTTTCATAGAGTCCTTCGTAAACATCACCGTTTTTTAAGCGCAAGATGCCCTGCCCGTGACGTTTTCCGTTCACGAATTCTCCTTCAAAGTCGTGCTTGGAGTGGGAATATTTGACGTGACCGTGCAGTTTACCAAACTGCCACTCGCCTTCACAGCGCGTTCCCTTTGAATTGAACATAATGCCGTAGCCATGCCGCAGATCGTTTTTCCATTCGCCTTCGTAATGGCGACCGTCATCCCAATCCGCTACGCCGTAGCCTTCCCACAAGCCCTCGCGGAATCCGCCCTCGTAACGGTATTTGACGTATTCCCGCTTGCCTTCGCCGGTGAAGTAGAATTGGCTGCCGGGTTTGGGAGCTTTTTTGTTAAAGAGCAGTCTGCCGTTCAGCCAAAGGCCGCGGTATTTATTGCCGCTCGCGTCGGTGTAGGTACCCCAGCCGGTAAAATCGCCTTTGATGCGGGTACCGACGTAGGATTCACCGTTTGGCCAGGTCGTCACGCCTTTTCCGTGTATAAGATCTTTTCGCCACTCGCCGTCGTATGTGGAAAAGTCGTGATTACGTATGACACCCTTGCCCCATCTACCGTCTTTTTTCCACTCGCCTTCATAGCGGCTGCCGTTGTCGTAGGTGTAGACTCCGTAGCCGCTGCGCACGTCTTTTGCGAACGCGCCCTCATAATGATCTCCGTCAGGCCAGTCAAATACGCCTTGCCCGCCTTTTTCGCCGTTGAGAAATTCACCTTCATAGCGGCTACCGTCGCCGTAAGTGACCGTCCCTTGACCCTGCAGCAGGTCATCCACGAACTTGCCCTGATAACAGGTGCCGTCCTCGGTTGTATAGGTACCGCTCCCGCCCCGCAGATCATTGCACCAATAGCCGGTGTAGACTGCGCCGTCGGGGAATCGCATGGTTCCGTATCCGTGACGCTTGCCGTCCGAGTAGCTTCCTTCGTATGTAGTGCCGTCGGGCCATCTTTGAGAGCCCTTGCCGTTGGGTTGGTCGTTACTAAACTCGCATTCGAGGCGGTGTCCGTCCGGGTTTTCAAAAACGGTATGTCCGTGAATCGTGCCGAAGTAGTAGCTTGTGACCATAAGACTGCCGTCGGGGAATTTGATCGTCATCTTGCCGTGGGGGATGCCTTCGCGCCATTCTCCGTCATAAACTACACCGTCGCGGTTCTCCCATCTGACAGAACCGTTGAGGGGACCGCAGTCGTCCGCTGCCGGGTCATTGGATTTTCTGATACGGGACATAGACATTTCCTCCTTGCAAAATACTATCTTTATTTTATCATAAAGCCCCGGCAAAGTCAATATGCGGTACCGAAATAATAAAGTGTAGTGTTTTCCCAAAAAGACTTTACATAATCGGTTTGCTATGATATAATTAATTAGAAGAATTACCGATAGGAGTTTTTGCTATGATAAACGTATCTTTGAAGGACAGGGAAATACTGCGCGAGCTGGCGGCGCGTAAGGCGGCGCTTGCAAACTGTCCGCGCAACGACGAGATCCTTGCAATGTGGGATAAGCAGGCGAAGGGCTTGCGCGACACGCCTACGGTGAGATTGCTGTTCTCGAATTTCACGCGCGAGGTCATCACCCCGCGTATGCGTTGCGAGGGCAATGAGGCGCGACGGCTCGAGTGGCAGCTTCTGTCCTCGATGGTCGGGCGCGAGCTTTTTGACGACGACACTCCCGTTTCGGACAGATTTGACGTAAACGTTTTTGTGAAAGGCTCGCCCTTCGGCGCACAGCCCGTCATCACCAAAGCAAAGGACTCGATCGGCTTTCATATCGAGCCGCTGACCGACGATATTGAAGCTGATTTCGATATTTTCCTCGGCGGCGGAATTACGGTCGATATGGAGGGAACGAGGGAATGGTGCGCTCTTGCGGACAGCATTTTCGGCGACATTCTCCCCTCGCGCATTATGCAGGCGTCCCTCCGCGGTGCGATCACCAATCCGCTTGTGAAGCTGGTCAGCATGGAGACCTACTACATGTCGATGTACGACTGCCCCGAAAAGCTGCACGAGCTGATGGATATGGCAACGAAGGTGTACGAGCGGTACTATGATTATCTGGAAGAGAACAAGCTGCTCCTCCCGACGAACGGATTCTCAAGCGTGGCGCAGGAGTCCTTCGCATTCACCGACGAGCTCCCCGCCGAGGGCGAGATCACGTCCACAAAGCAGATCTGGGGCTTCCTTGAATCGCAGGAAACCACCGCGGTCTCTCCCGCGATGTACGGGGAATTCGTTTATCCCTATTTCGACCGCATGGTCAAGCGCTTCGGCTTGCTTTCCTACGGCTGTTGCGAAAGAGTGGACAATATCTGGGTCGATTATCTTTCCAAGTGGGATAACCTGCGCAAGCTTTCTGTGTCGCCCTTCAACAACGAAGAACAGATCGGCGAGTACCTGCGCGGCAGCCGAGTCGTATATTACAGCAAACCGCGCGCCGAATTCGTGACCGATCCGGGCCCCCTTGATGAGGACGCGATAAGAAAATGCTTCAAGGGCATCAGCTTGGCGGCAAGCGGCTGTCTGTTTGAGGTAGCACAGAGAGAGGTTGGCACCATCTTCGGCGACTACGCCCGCGGCAAGCGTTACGTTCAGCTCGCGAAGGAAACGATAGCGGAGTATTGGAGACCTTAAGTATAACCCCCGAAGACTTATGCGAGGTCTTCGGGGGTTTATTTTAAGTTTAGAATGAAGTAGTATAATCAAGAAAACACGATTGAGGTGAAAGAATGTTTCATATACTTGTAGCGGACGACGATAAGAACACGCGGTTGTTTTTGCGTGCGGTGCTTGAGGGCGCGGGGTATACCGTGACGGCGGTGACGGACGGCGAGGAAGCGCTCGAGGTGATGGAGTGCGAGCACATCGACCTTGCCGTGCTCGACATAATGATGCCGAAGATGGATGGCTACGAGCTGACGCGCCTTCTTCGCGAATCGAACAACAATCTGCCGATTCTGATGGTCTCGGCAAAGCAGCTCCCTGCGGACAAGCACAAGGGCTTTTCGGTCGGTACGGACGATTATATCACCAAGCCCATCGACGACGAGGAGATGCTTTACCGCATCAAGGCACTTTTGCGGCGCGCGAAGATCGCAAGCGAGAGGCGCATCGTGATCGGCGAGGTCGTGCTTGATTACGATTCCTTCACCGTCAGCCGTGCGGGCGAGGAGCAGACCCTTCCGCAGAAGGAATTTCTTCTTCTTTATAAATTGCTTTCTTATCCCGGCAAGATATTCACGCGAATTCAGCTTATGGACGAGATCTGGGGTGCCGACAGCGACACGGGTTGGGAGACGGTGACGGTGCATATCGGCAGACTCCGCAAGAGATTTGAGGGTTGGCGAGAATTCGAGATCGAGTCTGTGCGCGGGCTCGGATATAAGGCGGTGAAAAAGGTATGAGCAAGGAAAAGAACGTAAATATTGATTTCAACGAGCAAAAACAGCGTTTTTCGCTGACTTTGCTCTTCGGAGCGGTGGTGTTTCTGATACTTTTGACCGCCATCGCGCTTTCCGTGATCGCAATGTTCTGGCTTGCGTGGCTCGGGATCATCGGAAGCGAGGCGGGCGAGATCAGGTTCGGCTCGGTGCTCTTGTTTATGTCGGGCATCAGCCTTATTATCGGCTCGCTGATCGCGATCCTGCTCGGAAAGATACCGCTTGACCCGATCAACAAGCTCGTCAACGGTATGAACAGCCTCGCGGCGGGCAATTTCAAGACGAGGATCGAGTATGGCAAGCTTGAACGCCATCCCACCTTCAACGAGATCACCGAAAGCTTCAACACTCTTGCCGAGGAGCTTGAAAATACCGAGGTACTGAGAAGCGATTTCATCAATAATTTTTCGCACGAATTCAAGACTCCGATCGTGTCGATCGCGGGCTTTGCGAAACTGCTCAAAAAGGGCAACCTCACCGAGGAGCAGAGGGTGCAGTATCTTGACGCCATCGAGGAGGAGTCGATGCGGCTTTCCTATATGGCGACCAACGTGCTCAATATGACGAAGGTGGAGAATCAGACGATCCTTTCGGACGTCACGCGCTTCAACCTCTCCGAGCAGGTGCGCGACGTGCTTTTGTTGCTTGAAAACGGTTGGACAAAGAAGAACATCGATCTTCAGCCCGATTTCGATGAATTCGAGATCGAGGCAAACGAGGAGCTCTTAAAGCAGGTCTGGATAAATCTCATCGACAACGCGGTGAAATTCGCGCCGAGGTGCGGCACGGTCGCGCTCGATATCGCCGAAGCGGGGGAGAGCATTGCGGTCACGGTTTCGAACACGGGCAAGGATATCGACCCCGAAAAGCTCCCGAAGATCTTTAATAAATTCTACCAAGCAGACGAATCCCACGCGAGTGAGGGCAACGGCATCGGACTTGCCATCGTCAAAAGAGTCGTCGATCTCCACGGCGGCAAGGTCACCGTCAAGAGCCAAAACGGAATGACCTCATTTACCGTCGAATTGCCGAGAAGGCAGTCGAGGTAGTAGTGAAAAATGAATTATATAACTCGGATATTATGAAGCAAAAACTTCTTAATATCCGAGTTTTGTTTTGTGCCTTTTCCGATATGCAGTACAGACTCCGCCACCCCTCATTCGTCACGCTCACGCGTGCCACCTTCTCCCAAGATCCGGGAGAAGGCTAATTAGTTGGTTCGCTCTTCTTTGCTTTTCAGCGAACACCGTTTGGGATAAGATCGTTTGTTGGTCAAATAGGAATATTTTATTGAAATAGTTAGCAAAAACTCCATTACAATCGCGAAATTATATAAATAAAAATATTCCTCTTTGCATAAACAAAATTAACACGATAAACGATGTTCGCTGAATTTCAAAATTACAGTGCCCAACCCTATGCCTTCTCCCGGATCTTGGGAGAAGGTGGCACGCGTGAGCGTGACGAATGAGGGGTGGCGGAGTCTGTACTGCATAAACGACAAACGCACTTATTGGCGCTAAACTTTTTAAGGTTACACTTTTCTTTGAAAATGAATATATGTTTAGTTTCAGTTTATTGAATGATTGTATAATTCTATTGTAAGATCAAGAATAATGCCAAAGGAGGCAAAGATGAACGAAGTAAAAAAGCCAAAGAAAACGATGCTGGTGTTTTATCTCGTCACGCTTGCGATCGTGATGGTGATAAATATGGTGCTTGTGCCCTTCATCAGTGATATGCAGATCAAGGATACCGATTACGGAACCTTTATGACTATGACCGAGACGGGTGATATCGGGCAAGTGCAGATCGTCGAGTCGGAAAACTATATTCTTTTTACAGACAAGGCGGAAAAGCAGATCTATAAGACCGGTATAGTCAGTGATCCCGGACTCACCGAACGCCTGCACAGTGTCGGCGCGAAATTTGCGGGCGAGATCATTGAGCAGCCCTCGATGTTCTCGCAACTGCTCTTCAACTGGATACTTCCCATAGGCGGATTTATGCTGATCGGCAACCTCATCTCGCGCCACATGATGAAAAAGATGGGCGGGCAGAACTCGATGATGTTCAATATGGGCAAGAGTAACGCAAAGGTCTACGTCAAATCCTCGGGCGGAATCAAGTTTAGCGACGTTGCGGGCGAGGACGAGGCAAAGGAAAACCTCGCAGAGATCGTCGATTATCTCCACAACCCGAAGAAGTACGAGGAGGTCGGCGCAAAGATGCCCAAGGGTCTGCTCCTCGTCGGCCCTCCCGGCACGGGTAAGACAATGCTCGCAAAAGCCGTCGCGGGCGAGGCAAACGTGCCCTTTTTCTCGATGTCGGGATCTGAATTTGTCGAAATGTTCGTCGGTATGGGCGCGTCAAAGGTGCGCGACCTCTTCAAACAGGCAAAGGAAAAGGCACCCTGCATCGTGTTTATCGACGAGATCGACGCCATCGGCGGCAAGCGCGACGGAATCGGCGGCAGAAACGACGAGCGCGAGCAGACTCTCAATCAGCTTCTCACCGAAATGGACGGATTCGAGGGCAACACGGGCGTCGTCATCCTTGCGGCGACTAACCGCCCCGAAACTCTCGACCCCGCGCTGACTCGACCCGGCAGATTCGACCGCCGCGTGCCCGTCGAGCTTCCCGATCTCAAGGGGCGTGAGGAGATCCTTCGCGTCCATGCGCAGAAGATAAAGGTCGAGCCGAACGTTGATTACACGCAGATCGCGCGAATGGCATCGGGCGCATCGGGCGCGGAGCTTGCGAACATCGTCAACGAAGCCGCCCTGCGCGCTGTTCGTCAGGGCAGGGGAGCCGCCTCGCAGGCTGACCTCGAGGAAAGCATAGAGACCGTCATCGCGGGTTATCAGAAGAAGAACGCTATCTTGACCGACAAGGAAAAGATGATCGTTGCATATCATGAGATAGGCCACGCGCTCGTTGCGGCAAAGCAGTCGAATTCCGCGCCCGTGCAGAAGATCACGATCGTCCCCCGCACCTCGGGTGCACTCGGTTACACGATGCAGGTCGACGAGGGCAATCACTATCTGATGACGAAGGCGGAGATCGAAAACAAGATCGCAACCTACACGGGCGGACGCGCGGCGGAGGAGATCGCGGTCGGCATGGTCACAACCGGTGCCTCGAACGATATCGAGCAGGCAACGAAGCTCGCCCGCGCTATGATAACCCGCTTCGGTATGGACGACGATTTCGGTATGGTCGCGTTCGAGACCGTGACGAATCAGTATCTCGGCGGCGACACCTCGCTTTCCTGCTCGGCAGAAACGCAGTCAAAGATCGACGAGCGGGTCGTTTCGCTCGTGAAAAAACAGTATGAAAAGGCGAAAGCGATACTCGTCGAAAACAAAAAGAAGCTCGATGAGCTCGCGCAGTTCCTTTATATCAACGAAACGATCACCGGTGAGCAATTTATGACAATTCTCGAATAGCCAATTGTAAAACTGCGTTTTACAATTGAGACCCGCGCGGCGGGGATACGCGCGCTTATCGCCGCTTGCCAAAATCTGCGATTTTGGCAGCTCCCCTCGGCGCGCGGACTCGCTTTGCTCGTCTTAGCGGTGTTTTTTCGGCGGCAAAGCCCCCGAAAAAACGGATTTAATTAAAAGTTGCGTAATTTTACAATTGACTAAGTATTCTCGAAAACAAGGAGTAAGGCAATGAAGAAATCGACAAAGGTCGCCGTTGCGACCGCCGCGGGAGTTGCGGCAAGCGCGGCGGTGTCATATACGATAACAAGGAAGCTCGTTGAGCTTGCGATATACCGCCAAAAGCCGAAAAAGCTCGAGCAAAAACGCCCGCGGGTCAGCCGCGCGAACAATACCGATGAATTTTTGGCTTATGCGGACAAATGCGCAAGCGAGCTTGCGGAAAAAGAGAGCATCATCTCGGTGAATATCAGAGGCCGCGACGGCGTGTACCTCGCGGGGCATTGGTATCCTTGCGAGGGCGCAAAAAGGATAATCGTCGCCATGCACGGCTGGCGCTCGGCTTGGAATTACGATTTCAGTATGATCGCGGATTTCTGGCACCGCGAGGGCTGCAGCGTCCTTTTCGCCGAGCAGCGCGGTCAGAACAACAGCGGCGGTAACTACATCACCTTCGGCCATCTCGAGCGTTACGATTGCCTCGATTGGGTCAATTACGTGAACGCGCATTATGCCGAGGATCTGCCGATCTACCTCGCGGGAATCTCAATGGGAGCCTCGACGGTGCTGATGACGGCTTCGCTCGATCTGCCCGACAACGTCAGGGGCATAATGTCGGATTGCGGCTTCACCTCGGCCTACGACATCTGGAGCCACGTTGTAAGTCACAATCTGCACATCCCCTACGGCTTGCACGGCTATATGATCGACGAGATCTGCAAAAAGAAACTCAAAGTCGATTCAAGAAACATCACGACCCTCGCCGCGCTCAACGAAGCGCGCGTGCCCGTCGCCTTCATCCATGGAAGCGACGATTGCTTCGTCCCCGTCGGGATGACGTATAAAAACTACAAAACCTGTTCCTCGCCAAAGGAATTGCTCATCGTCCCCGGCGCCGACCACGGGCAGAGCTACTACACCGAGCGCGAAAAATACGAGGATTTCACCCGCGCGTTCTGGGCAAAGTACGATAAAGAAAAATGGACCTATTCTGTTGTCTGATCTATATCGCCTCGGTCGGATTGATCTCATTCGCGCTTGGAAGGCTGATCCCGAGAGAGCTTTTGGATGAAAATTCGTTTCCCTTCCGCTCCTTCGGGTTTGAGTCGGGCGGACGGATATACGAAAAGCTCGGGATCAAGTCCTGGATGAACCGTCTGCCCGATATGAGCCGTATGCTCCCGCAGATTATGCCGACAAAGAAGCTTGACGGAAAAATGACCGAAAAACTGCCGGTTATGATAAAGGAAACCTGCATCGCGGAACTTGTGCATATTCTGCTCATCCCCGCGGGATTCGGCTGCCTTTTCATCTGGCGTGGCACGGGCGGAATGATCTTCACGGTGGCTTATGAGATCTTTAATTTCCTGTTTATTCTGATACAAAGATACACCCGCCCGAGGCTTATCGGGCTTTACCGGAGAGTGCTTGCAAAGGAGGCTTGCGCGAATTGAAAACGCTTATACTGAGCTGCAACACGGGCGAGGGGCACAATTCCTGCGCCCGCGCGATAAAGGAATATTTTGATAGCAAAAAAGAGGAATGCGTGATCGCGGACGGCCTCGGATTCATCTCCAACACCACCTCGGACGTTATGTCGCGCGGACATTCCTACATTTACAAGCATCTGCCGTGGCTGAGCCGTCACGGGTATAATTACGCGGAAAGCCACACGGCGTACTACGGCGAAAACACGCCGCTATATAAATATTTCACGCAGGGCGGCGAGAAGCTTTACCGATATATAAGCCTCGGCGGCTTCGATCGTGTCATTTGTACGCACGTTTTTACCGCTTTTATGCTGACTCGGATGCTCGACGATCATCCGATGAAGCTTGCCACTTGCTTTGTCGCGACCGATTATTCTTCCTATCCCGCCATCGAAAAAAGCGATCTCGACTTCTATTTCGTCCCCGACGAGTCTCTGATCCCCGTCTATACCGAGCACGGCATTCCGCGCGAGAAACTCTCTGTAAGCGGCATTCCCGTAAGGAAAATGTTTTATGAAAAAAGACCCGCCGCCGAGGCAAAGTCCGCCGTCGGCATCGACCCGACGCACAAGCATCTGCTCATAATGTGCGGAAGCATGGGCTGCGGCCCGATGAAGCAGGTGCTCCGGGGTCTTTCGCAAAAGATAGGGGAAAATATAGATATAAGCGTCGTCTGCGGCAACAATTCGGAGCTGCATGGCTGCCTTTCAAAGCAATACGCAGACAACAAAAACATACATATAAGGGGCTTTGTCGAGGATATGTCGCTTTTGATGGAGAGTAGCGACCTCTATCTGACCAAGCCCGGCGGCATCAGCACCTGCGAGGCGGCACAGATGGAGCTCCCGATGGTGCTGATCGATGCCGTCGCGGGCGTTGAGAAGTACAATATGAGCTTCTTCGTCGAAAGCGGCGGCGCAGTCACCGCAAGCACGACGTCGGAGCTTTGCGACCTCTGCCTTTCCTTGCTGAAGGACGACGGGATCAGGGCATGTATGAAACAGAGGCTCTCCGAAATAAAGAAGAGCCAAGCCGCCGCGACTATATATGATACTATGAAAGATTATGAAAAAGAAGTTAAAACCCGAGTTTGATCTTCGAAGATTCGTTCTCGGAACTCTCCGACCCGAGCAGACCCGTCACCTGTGGCTGCTCCTCTATTGGCCGATCTACGGATTTTTCTTCTTCTTTGTGGAAAAGATCTACCGCCCCGAGGGGTATTATTCGGTCCATTGCCCCCTCGACGACGCGATCCCCTTTTGCGAGCTGTTCCTGATCCCCTATCTTTTCTGGTTCGTCTATCTGATCGGAATGCACGTCTACACGCTGATATACGACGTTTCGGCGTTCAAGAAGATGATGTATTTCATCATGATGACCTACTCGGCGACGATAATCATCTATCTCCTTTTCCCCACCTGCCAGGATTTGCGCCCCGCGGAATTCGAGAGGGATAATTTTCTGACGCGGTTTATGGCGAGCTACTACGCATTCGATACCAACACCAACGTCTGCCCGTCGATACACGTCACGGGCTCCCTTGCGGTGATGTTCACGTCCTTCCATTGCAATGACTTCGGCAAGGGAACGAAGGTGGCGTTTGCCGTGACGGGCGTGCTGATCGCGATCTCCACGGTTTTCGTCAAGCAACACTCCATCCTCGACCTTCTCGCCGCCCTCCCATTCTGCGCGGTGGCGTATGCGCTGTGTTTTGGGATCGGGCGGGGGGTTAAAAAGCAAGAATTTTTCGCGGCTTAATTATGCCGAAGGCGTGTATGGCATCAATCCGTGGGGTTGTTTGTCGGATTTTGGTATTAATAATTAAAAAGGAAGGACTCTGAACCCGAAGCTCGCGCATAATTGGGCGGGAGAGTTACGTGCGGTGGCAGCGCGAGCTCTATTATTGTTTCGCTTTGCGAAACAATAAGGGGTTCTGAGTCCTGAAGCAACTGACGAAAAGAAAAGAAGCCGATGCAAAGCATCGGCTTCTTTTCTTTTTGGCATACCCTTTCAAAATCGATCCACAGGGCAAGTTTTTTCGAAATCGATCCGTGTTTTTCGGTCGTTGGATAGACTTATCCCTTGGCGATGATGGGCGCAAAAAGTTGTCCGAGGTCTTTCGGGCTTTCGCGCCATGCTTGCAAACGAGGGCTATGTAATTACTCGAATAACTTCTTTTGAATTTCCTCTGCTTGTTTTGAAAATGAGATTGTTTGAATGTAGTCCTTAACCCGAATACATATCACTTCGACAGGAATAGCCTCCAACTTGGATATCCATTGCCACTCATCAAGCTTTTCAAAGGTTTCTGCTCGCAACTTATAAACGTAACCCACACCGTTGGGATCAAGGCTGCCGTATTCAATAAAGGTTTTTCCATTTTTACAAGAGAATGCCCTTTTGCCTGTCGGATCGTCGGGATACCAACGTATAGGTAAAGCAAATGGGATCACTTCATCAACTGTTTCAGCTGCGTATATTGCTTTTTGCGATTCTTGTGCATTTGTACCGCGTGCTTGCTGTGGGCGAACTATATCATATAAGTATTGGCTACCATGATAAACATATTGAGGTTTCGCCATATTACGAATTCACCTTTGCTGTATTGATGGAGGCGATCAACATTCTGCGGATAGAACCGCAATCGTGCAACACACTTTTTGCAATCTCTTCTGAAATTATATTCGCTTTTTGCGCAATTTCGATCCAATATTCCGTTTCATAGCACTCTTTGAGGGATATTTGAAGTTTAGCAACGAAATCCGCTTTGCTGTGGGCATATTTTGCTTCTCTAATATTCGCACCGATACTTGTGCCGCTTCGTTCAAGCTGATTAGATAAAGAGTAGTGTCCTTTGATGCCGTCGGTTACACTCAAAATTTTAACCGCAAACTCGGTTGACATATCCGCAAGTTTGTTTTCTGCCATAGTTATCACCTCTTTCGATTATTATATCATAAAATCTCAAAATAGTCAATGAAATCGTGCTACGCACGATGAAATCCTCACTCCGTTCGGATGAAATCTTCAGCCTACGGCTTCAGATGAAATTAAATCCGTCCTTTTCTCCCCGCGAAGCGGGATTTCATCGCGAAGCGATTTCATCCACCGAAGGTGGATTTATCCCGTCCGCAAGGACGGATTTAACTGAAAAAAGCCATTCGCTTTTGCGAATGGCTTTTTTCTTGGCAGGGGCGGAAGGACTCGAACCCACGACCCATGGTTTTGGAGACCAGTACTCTACCAACTGAGCTACACCCCTACGTACCGAAATATTATAGCACAACTTCGGTTAAAAGTCAAGCGTTTTTATGCATTTTCTTTCAATTAATAAAAAATTCCGCCACAAAGGGCGGAATTTTTATGTTTATTTTGGGTTATTCCTTCTCCTGATCCTTTTTCTTCTCGCGCTTTTTGGCTTTGAGCTTCTTGCGGAAGGGGCGGGTTATCCATACGCCGGCGGCGTCCACGCCCTTGGTGATCGCTTGGCTGAGCGGGTCGCCTTCCTCTTTTTCGGGCTCGGCGGTCTTATAGAGCTTGATGACGCCCGCGCTGTTAAGGCTCTGGCAGAGCGCGATCGTCACGGGGAGCAGAAGGATTCCGATGCCGCCGTAGATAAAGTTGCCCGCAAGCATTGCAAAGAGTGTCAGGAATGGGTGCATACCGACGCTGTTGCCAACGATCTTCGGCTCGATGATCTGGCGGACGATGCAAAGCACGGTCCAAAGGATGAAAAGTCCGATTCCGATGCCTATGTCGCCGATGATGAAGCTGATTATCGCCCACGGAACTATGATAAGTCCCGAGCCGACAACGGGGAGAATGTCAAAAATTGCGATCAGCGCGGCGATCAGCGCCGCGTATCTGACTCCGATGATCGAAAGCCCCGCGAAGATCTCGGCAAATGTGATGAGCATAACGAGCGAATAGGAGAGGATGTACTTTTTGAGCACCTTTCCGAGATGCGCGCCGATGTTGTGAAGCAGCTCGTTGGTCTTGTCGGGGAGCTGTTTTTTGATGAAAGCGAGGATCGATTCAAAGTCAACCAGCAAAAAGATGGTGGCAACGATCATGATGACGATGTTGAGCAGGAAGGAGGGGACGCTAACCGCAAAGCCCGTCAGCTTGCCCACAAGCTGTCCGGAAAAGCTCATGACCGTGCTTCCGATGGTGGAAAGAAGCGAATTTGCCGTGTCATCGAAGTTGAGCGCCATTTCGGGGTCGAAATTGTGGAGGATTTCCTGGATCTCGTCAAAGAGGGTGATAAGGAATGGGCGTATCTGATTCTGGAAGAACTGGGGCAGATTGGTTGCCTTGTCTGCGGCGAACGAAAGTATTTCAACGAGCAGCCAGATGACGATAACGCCTATGGTGCCGTAAAACAGCACAACGAGAATGACCGAAAGCACGCGCGAGCTCAGTTTCAGCTTTTTGTGCAGAAAGCGCACAACGGGGCGAAGTATCATCGTAACGATAAAGGCGACGAAGAAGGGGAAGAGCTCGGGCAGCGCATATCTGACAAGAACGATCGAAAGCGCGAAAATGAGAGCGAAAAAGGCAAAATTAATTAAAAACCTCTTGCGCTTAACGGTTGGGGTGTGCTCGAAATTCTGCATTTTTTACTCCTTTTCAGCCAATTGTAAAGCTGTGTTTTACATATGCTTCGGATAGCCTCCGATCCTCTCGCGGACGGGGGCGTATCTTGCGTATTTTTGGATTGAGTTATAAAGATCGCGTGCGGCGGTGGCGGTTGAGCAGTCGGGGCTCTTGCCGACGCATTTGCCGTTTTTTGCGTAGAGTGAGAGGGTGTAAACTCCGCGTCCGCGGCGTTCCGCTTTGAATTTCGGGTAGCCGAGAAGCTCGGTCGGTGCGCCGAGGCAGCCCGTGACGTCCTCGAGAGGGCTGTCGCAGATGATGCGAAGAGAGGCTATCGAGGCGCGGCAGAGTGCCTGCGTGCTTCGCTCGCCCCCGCGAAGAAGAAGGCGGGTCTCGGTCGAGCGGAATTCGTAGTAAAAGCGACCCTCAAAGGTCCTTTTTATCTCGTAAAACGCGCTCATATCTCGATCTCGGAGAAGGTTTCGGTCTCCTCGAAGGGAAGCTCCGCCAAGACCTCGTCGATCCAGCGGTCGATGAGGGCGAAAGTCTCCTCGCGGTCGGTCTCGTTGAGGACCTCGTGACGCGCGCCGGGGATGATGACCGTCGTCAGCTTGCGCGCTCCCGCGCCCGTTAGCGCACCTGCAACCTTGAGGACGCCCTTGCCGTAGCCTCCGACGGGATCGTCCTCGCCGCTGATCAGCAGGATGGGCAGATCGGTGGGAACTGTGGGTGCCCATTCCTCGCGGCTGACCGCCTCAAGCATACGGAAAAGATCGCGGTAGCCCGAAACGGTGAAAAGGTAGTTGCAATATTTGTCGTCGTTGTATTTTTCGACAATCGCGCTGTCGCGGGTCAGCCAGGCGGCGGGATCGGCACCCTTGCCGCATCTCTTAAGATAGCCTGCCGACTGGATCGATGAGAGAAGCTTGCTCCTGTGCCTCTCGCCGCGGAAAAGTGATATGATATTCGCAAGCGCAATTCCCGCGCCCGTGGGAGCGTCGGGTCCGCCCGTGCCCATGATGATCGCGCCCGCAAGGTTTTCCGCGTACTGCGAAAGATAAAGTCTTGCAAGGAAGGAGCCCATCGAGTGACCGAGAAGAATGAGGGGCTTGCCCTCGTAACGCTCGAGAAGCAGCTCGGACATCGTCCTCAGTCCCTCAACCGTCAGCTCAACGCCGTCCTTTTCGGCGAAAAAGCCGAGATCGTCAAGTGAGGCGGCACTTTCGCCGTGGCCGGGGTGATCGTTGCCCGCAAGAACGATCCCAAGCGAGCAAAGATGCTCGGCGTAGTTCTCGTATCTGCCGATATATTCGCGCATACCGTGCGAAACCTGCAGAACCGCGCGAATCTCGCCTTCGGGCTCATAAATGCGGTAGGCAAGAGAGCCGCCGCTGTATTCAAATCTGTCTTTGATAAGTTTCATTTTTACCTCACCATATCGCGCACGAGCGAGAGAAGATTTTCGCGCGTGTTGAAATCGGGATTTGCAAGCACCGCCGCAAGCAGCTCGGAAAGGACTTCGCCAACCCGCGCGCCCGGTGCAACTCCGCAGTCAAGAAGATCGCGACCGCTGACGGCAAGCTCGGATATCGACATCGGCTCGCCCTTTTCGGCACACTCGAAGAGATTCTGTGCCGCAACCATCGCGCTCTCGCCCGAAAGCAATCGCTCGCTGCGAGCACCCGCCGCAAGAAGGATGAAGAATGCGAATTTCGGGGTGATCTTGCCCGTCAGCCCCGAGGCGTAGGTGCGAACCGTGGCGGGATCGCCGCGTTTGGGCAGGGTTCCCGAAGCGCAAGCCGTTGTGACCGCCGAAAGCTCGGTGCTCATTTTCAGTTTTTTCGGAATTTCGACCGAAAGATCGCGGTCGCTGTCGCGTAGGAGCATTCCGAGGCGGATAGCCGCAAGATGCGCCCGCGCGGAGAGAAATCCGAGCGCGGCGGCTTCTTCGCGTTCCTTTTTCAGATAAAGCCCCGCGGGGAAGCGGTCGGGGATAAAGTCGAGCGCCGAAAATCCCGTGCGCGAGAGAGTTTCAAAATACGCGCGCGGTATGACCTCGCCGAGGACGTGCGCCGAATGCATCAGCGCGAGCGAGTGCGCAGGCTTTTCTGCCGAAAGCAGACCGAGGATCTCACCGCCGATACGCTCCGCGCTGACGGCAGAAAGGCGTTTGCGCTCGCTTTTTGCCGCCGAAAGTGTTTTTTCTTCAATTTCAAACCCAAGCCGCGCTGCAAAGCGGAATCCGCGCAGGATGCGGAGCGAATCCTCGGTGAACCGTCGAACGGGATCGCCGACGGCGCGAATGACGCCGATCTTGAGGTCCTCGGCACCGCCGAAAGGATCGCAAAGCCCGCGTGTGGGCGAATACGCCATCGCGTTGACGGTAAAATCGCGCCGCGCGAGGTCTTCGGTAATATTTTTCGTGAACTCAACCGAGTCGGGACGCCGCCCGTCGGTGTAGTCGCCGTCGATGCGGTAGGTGGTGATCTCGAGGGGCATACCCTCGATGACGACGGTCACGGTGCCGTGTTTTTCGCCCGTCAGTATCGTGTGGAAATCGGCGAAGACCGACTTGATTTCATCGGGCGACGCCGAGGTGGTGACGTCGTAGTCGTGCAAAGCCCGCCCGAGCATAGCATCGCGCACCGCCCCGCCGACGACGTAAGCCTCGTGGCCGAAGGACTCGAGCCGAGAGAGGGCGAGAGTGACCGCAGAGGGAAGATTCATATTAAATTCGATCATACGATCAACTCCTTTTATAAAATGCAAAATGCAAAATGAAAGATAACAGCAGCGGGAAAGTTTTGATCGAACTTTTTCAAAAGTTCGCGAATTCTTAAGGCGGAGCCTTAAGTCGACCTCCGCAGAGGTCGAAACACCCCTGCGCTTCAAACTGGCGACGCCCCGTCGACAGTTTGGAAGGAGTAAAATCTTCCCTTCAGGGGAGATTTTCGCTCCTTCACCCTTTGCTACGCGAAGAATCTTCGTCTCGGCAACTGTATACCCACCCAACCCTCCCGCAAGCGGGAGGGCTTAAATTTAATCGCGGAGATGTAGTTGGGTATTTTGAATATTGAAATTATAATCGAACTAAATAAAAATATACGCTACGAATACTTTGTTCACCCCTGCCCCCGAGTGCAAATATAGACAATAGCGATGCCGCAATCCTCAAAACACCTTATTCATCGGTAGAAATAACAACTTTTTTACACTTCGGGCAATAATACGCTTCTGCAAAGCAACCATTCCAATATCCTTTGCTGATAGTGAAATCGTCGGATGCTGTTGCGGAAAAAAACAGTTTCTTTTTGTCCGGACTCCAAATTACAGGCCGCGCGCTTTGCACGAAGCCTTTGTCCATCTCTTTACCGCACCAAGGACATTTCATTATTCAACAACCTCAAACATCTCCCCCTCGCCGGTGTAGCGGCAGAGCTTGATGTCGGACGAGCAGTATTTGACCTCGTCGCGCTTTACTTTTTTGTCGAAGGAGAAATAATAGTAGCCGTTTCCGAGGGCGATCATTCCCGTCGAACCGCGGGGGAAGTCGCAGCCGTAAACGCCGGTGGCGGGGTCTTCGATTCCGAGGGGCGCGCCGGTCAGAAGGAGTCCTTCGCGGCCGCAAAGTCCCTTCAGCTCGCCCATTTCGGGCGCGATCTTGCGGTCGATGATGAACATCGGCGGGTTGCGGAATTTTTCCTTGTTGCCCTTGTAAACGGCAACGAGCCACGCGTCAAGATAGGTGTCGTATTCAAGATTCTGTACGCCCCAGTTGGTGTTGCCGGTGTAGAAGAAGAGCTTGTTTTCGCATCTTGCACCGCTGTGGTGGGGCTCGCCCTGGGTGAGGGGCTTCGCGAAGGGCTTGATCTTGCGCCAATCGTATTCAAGAATGACCTGATGGTCGTTGTCGTCGCGGTTTACGTCGTTGTAGATTCCGTAAGCGACGTAAAGCATATAGGGCGATACCTGACGCTCACCGGGACGGGGCGAGAAGGTGACGCCGTCGATGCCCGAGCAGGCAAAACGGTGGGGAGCACCCTGCTCACCCTCTGCGTCAAAGTCATCGCAAACGTCGGGGAGGTATACGGCGGTCATGATGCCGTCAGCCTCGGCGTCCATGCCGATGCGGTCGATCTTGTCAACGTTGAAAATGGCAACGTAAAAGGCGTCCTCCTCGGCGATCTTGATGCCCGTGCGAGCCATGATGCCCTTTCCGATCGAGTCGTGCTTGTATTCGATCGAGCCCCAAACGCAATTGTCGCCGCCGTTGAAGGCAAGGCAGCCGAGATGACCCGTCAGACCCTCAACGGTGCCGACGACGTTACCCTGCATATCCGCCTTGACAAGGACGGTGGTGAAGGAATAATATATGTACTTTCGCTCGGTGTCAACGGCGATTCCCTGAATGTGGCCGTTGGTCCATTCGCCCGCGAAAATCGAGCGGGGAAGGGCGGGAGCGGGATAATTTTTGAGGTTTTCAAAGCGGTTGTTTTCCATGTTGTTTCTTCCTTTCGGAGTGAATATATTTTCTCAATTTAATTATATCACATATACTCCGCAAAGTCAAAGGTTTTTCAAAAAAATCCGACCCGCCCCAACCTTTTCCACAGCCTTTTTTGTGCACTTTGTATATCCGACAAAAAACGATCTGCTTTTTTCTTATTTTCCCCACGGTCTGTGGAAAACTTTGTGGTAACTGTGTAAAAGTATCGCTTTTCAAGGCAAAATCAAGGCTTTTTGAGGGTGAAGCGGAAAACTTTACCTGTGGAAAACCTCTTGTCAATAGGATTTTTGAAAAAAATTGAATATCGTCAACTTTCTCACTTTTGCACAAACTTGTGAAATTTGTATAATTTTTTGTCACATTTGCCGTCGTGCATAACGCTTGAATATTTTTATTTTTTTCGCGGAAAATTATTCAAGCTTTTCCGCGCTCTTCCGCCTTTATTTTTGCGCCCGCAGTGCGCTTATTTCGTCGCTTCGCGCGCTCTTGCTTCGGGGGAGGGGCGCAGGATGAGCCGTTTGCGGGCAAATAGCAATATTTGTCTGTCAAACAGCATCTTTTGACTTGTATTTTAACACTTTTTGTCTTATACTTAATCTGTATTATTATAATATAATAAAATCCTAAACAAACCCCAAAGGAGAACACAAAAATGAAGCTTCCTGTTGCTATTCAGGTTTATTCCGTAAGAGATGACGCTGCAAAAGACCTTCGCGGCACCCTTGAGAAGATCAAGGAAATGGGCTACGACGGCGTTGAGTTCGCAGGTCTTTACGGCAACTCCCCCGAGGATATCCGCGCTATGTGCGATGAGATCGGTCTTGTTCCGATCGCGGCTCACGTTCCCTTCGTTGATATGCTCAAAAACCCCTACGGCCTTCTTGCGGACTACGCAAAGATCGGCTGTAAGTACGTTGCAGTACCCTACCTCGTTCCCGAGCACAGACCCGACAACGCCAACTTCGACTACGTCGTTGACTTCATCGGCGTCCTCGGCAAGGCCGCAAAGGCGCTTGGCATCCAGCTTCTTTACCACAACCACGATTTTGAGTTTATGACCATCGACGGCAAGTACGCCCTCGACATCCTCTACGAGAGAGTTCCCGAGGATCTCCTCAAGACCGAGCTTGACACCTGCTGGGTCAACGTTGGCGGCGAGAACCCCTCCGAATACATCAAAAAGTACGCAGGCAGATGCCCCGTCGTTCACCTCAAGGATTTCTGGGGCGAGAAGAGCGACGATATGTACGAGCTCATCGGCATCGACAAGAAAGCTCCCGCGCGTCCCTCGGGCTTTGAATTCCGCCCCGTCGGAAGCGGTATGCAGGACTTCCCCTCCATTCTCGAGGCTGCAAAGGCATCGGGCGCAGAGTGGGTCATCGTTGAGCAGGATAAGCCCTCGATGGGTCTGACCCCTATGGAGTGCGCTAAGAAGAGCATCGACTACGTAAGATCGATCCTCTGATGAAAAAGCTTTACCTACTTTTATTAGCGTTAATTCTCATTCTTCCCGCTTGTTCCCCCGCTGAAATCCCCGAGGAAACAAGCGCGGAAGTCGTCACAGAAGCGCCTCCGCCCGAGCCCTACATCGTGGCAACGGCGGGCGCGAGTGACTTCACCATCATCCGCCCCGACAAGTTTGAAGATCGCGCGCTTCAGGCAACGCTTGGCCTGCGCGCCGCCATCAAGGAAAAATACGCGGTTGAGATGGTGATAAAATCCGACTGGTCGAAGGAAACCAAGGATGGCGGCACCGTCACCTCGGACGAAACCGTTCTCGAAGTCCTCGTCGGCGACACAAACCGCGCCGAAACGCTGGCTGTTGCCGAGGAATACTCGGATGTGAAATGCGGTTACGTCATCAAGGCGGTGAACGGCAAGATCGTCATCTGGGGCACCGAGGTCGCCACGCTTTGCTCGGCTATCGAGTATTTCACCGCGGAGATGCTCGGCGGTGAGTCGGTCAGCGTCGAGCGCGACTACGTCTACGTCTGGAATCTTTCGGGCGAGGGTATGCCGCTTGATCTGCTTGCGAATAATTACTCAATCATCATCCCCACGGGCTCTGCGGGCAGGATCAAGGACGTCTCGGACGGGCTTGCAACAAAGTTTTTCAAGCTTGCGGGCAAAAGACCGGAAGTCATCGTGGATAAAAGAGCCACGGACAAGTCGGGCAAGGAGATCCTCATCGGCGACACCGACCGCGCCGAGTCTGCAGAGGTCGGCGCAGGTCTGAAATACATGGACTACGCCATCCGTATCTATGAAAACAAGATCGTTCTCGTCGGCGGCAGCCCCTTTGCAACGCAAAATGCGGTGAACGACTTCATCGCAATGCTGACCGAGGGCAAGCTCACGAGCCTTGAGGCGGGATTTGAGTACAAAAAGGATTATCACTCGCTTTTCGCCGATTCACTCGCATTCAATCAGGAGTCCTTCGTGCCGAAATGGGCAAACGAGTTCACTCCGCCCGCGTGGATGCTCGATTTTGATGAAAAGACCTACGCCCTCACCACCTCGGACGGCAGAATGATGGCGGACGCGCACCGCGGCGACGTTCAGCACTACCCCGAAAACTCGCTCGAGGCGATACTGAGCGCGCTTATGATGGGCGCCGACGTCGTTGAGATCGACGTTCGTCTGACCAAGGACAACGTAATGGTCCTTATGCATGACGCGACCCTCAAGCGCACGACCAACTGGCAGACCAAGGCGGGCAAAAACGGTCTTCCCTCCTCCGCAAACATTGAGGACTGGACTTACGAGCAGCTTCAGGAGCTGATCCTTATCCACAACGGAATGCGCACCGAGTGCAAGATCCCCACCTTCTACGAGGCGTGCCTGCTATTCGTCGGCCGCGGATTCATCCACTACGACAACAAGGTCGGCGAGCTGATCAACAAGAACAGCGACCTCTACCTGCTTGCCGAGGAGACCGGCTCAAAGGCGTGCTTCGCCTATAACTACGGCGCAAGCACGATGATGGACTGGCTCGCCAAGGACACAAGCGACACGGAATTCAAGAATTTTGCGATCAAATTCAAGGAATACGCCACGGGGCACAGCCTCCGCAAGCGCAATTTCGACATGATCGAAAAACACGGCGACCACATCACCGGCTGGAAAAAAGCCTGGGACGAAGGCTACAACATGACCTTCACCAACAAGATCTACGATTTCAGCCAATATATCGCAAAGAATTGCGAACCGTTCAAATTGCCGTGATTCCCTATAACAAAAAGAACACGCAATTAGCAAAAGTACTCAGAAAAAATATGACAGATGAAGAAAAGCATCTGTGGTATGATTTTCTGAAGAAATTGCCGATGGCGGTGAAAAGACAGCACCCGATAGAAGGGTACATAGTTGATTTTTATATTCCGCAAGCAAAGATCGTGATAGAAATCGACGGTTTACAGCACGAAAGCGCGGAAAATGCGAAAGCAGATGCCGAGAGGGATGAAGTATTGAATTCTTGGGGAATTGAAGTGATGAGATTTTCCAACCGAAGGATTAATAAGGCGTTCTATTCGGTGACTTGCGAAATACTCGAAAAACTCGGGCTCACTTGGTTTGATCTGGTGGAAAAGGACTGAATTGGGTAGTTTTTTAAGGAAGATTTTCGCTTCGCGAAAAACTGTATCTTATTAGGCGCCTCATTCGTCAGCCTTCGGCTGCACCTGTCTCGCTGCGGCTCGGTCACGCCGCGGGTCTGACAGTCCCCCGGACTGTCATTCAATGCCGCGGCGCCGCTTCGCTACCCCACCGGGGAAGGCTGAGCAGTGCAGCGATAACCGATAAATATTCAGCGAAGATGACATAGCAATATAATTTTGCATATCAAATCGGAATATTTTTATTAAAAAGTTTTGTTGTATATCATACAGCACTGCAGAATTATTTTAATAAAATATTCCAATTTGCCTGTACAACATTTTGCAATAAACGATGTTCGCTGAAACGCGAAAAATGGCAAACTATCTTCTCAGCCTTCCCCGGTGGGGGAAGGTGGCACGTATAGTGCCGAATGAGGCGTTTTAATAAGATACTGTTTTTCGAGCGCAGCGAGAAAATCTTCCAAAAGATTCCCCCACCAAGTGATCCGCACAAAACTAAACCAATAATCCCCGCAATGATTTTCATTAAGGAGAGAATAATGAGCAAGAACAAAAATATAAAACAAGAAATCAACGACTATCGCTTGATATACGAAGTCGACAAAGAAGTTCTTTGCACAAAAGAAGAAAACAAAGTGTTCAAGGATCTTCTCAAGCAAGGACAGAGTTTGCCGGAGGGTGTTTTTCCTTACGAATACGATTCGGGAATATTAAGCGACAGTGAGTTTTACAGAGTTGTTCGTTCGGATTTGACCCAAGAGGAAATCATGGAATATCTGGCATACAAAAAGCTTGATTTGCTAAACACGATCAAGAATTGTTTGGTGTTTTTCACCACTCTGACAATTATCGGAATCGTACTCTTCTTGATCATTGCAGCCCTTTAATTAAATCAAAAACCAAAATTACAAACAATTAAAAACCAAATACACATTTTTGGAGGAAAAAACAATGGCAGACAAATCTATGGCAGGACTTAACACCTTTGAAGCTGCGGTTGAGACCAAGGTCGATACCACAAAGAAGCTTCGCATCGGTATCATCGGATGCGGATGGATCGCTGACTCTCACATGAAGGCTTACCTCAATCAGCCCGACGTTGAGATCGTTGCAGGCGCAGATCTCATCCCCGGCAAGGCTGCAAAGTTCTTCGAAAAGCACGGCGTTGAGGGCGTTAAGACCGAATACGCTTCCCACAAGGAAATGCTCGACGATGAGAGCCTCGCTCTCGATGCAGTTTCGATCTGCACCTACAACCGTCAGCACGCAGAGCCCGCTATCTACGCACTCAAGAAGGGCGTAAACGTGCTCCTCGAGAAGCCCTTCACCGTAACCCTCGACGAGGCTGTAGAGGTTATGAAGGCTGAAAAGGAGAGCGGCAAGGTCCTCTCCATCGGCTTCCAGCCCAGACTTGACGCTAATATGCAGATGATCAAGAAGATCTGCCAGTCGGGCGAGCTCGGCGAGATCTACTACATCCAGACCGGTGGCGGACGCCGTCGCGGCATTCCGACCCCCTTCGGAACCACCTTCATCGAGGACAAGACCGCAGGCCTCGGCGCTCTCGGCGACATCGGCTGCTACTCCCTCGACATGGTTCTCAACGCGATCGGCTATCCCAAGCCCCTCACCGTTTCGGGCTACAAGTCGAACTTCTTCGGCAAATCCCCCAATTACTCCGGCTACCGCGCTGACAAGAGAGCTGAATATGCAGAGCTCTTCGGCGTTGACGATTTCGCAGCAGCATTCGTTCGTCTCGAGGGCGGCATTGTTCTCGACTTCAGAATCGCTTGGGCAATGAACATGGACACCCCCGGTGACACCATCATCCTCGGCACCAAGGGCGGTCTCCGCATCCCCTCCACCGAGTGCTGGAACGGCTCGGTCGGCGGCCCCATGAAGATCTATCACGAGGTTTGCGGCCAGCAGGTTGAAACCGAGATCCCGATCATCAAGATGAAGGAAGGCCTCTTCGATCTCAAGATCCGCACCTTCCTTGACGCTGTTAAGAACGGCACTCCCGCTCCCGTTCCCTCTTCCCAGATCCTCTACAACCAGGCGATCATCGACGGTATCGCGAAGTCCGCTGAGTGCGGCCGCGAGGTTGAGATCGTTATCCCCGAGATCTGATGCCAAGCCTTACACTGAATTTCCGCCCCGAGTCCCTCGGGGCGGGAACTCCCGTTAATATCTATCTTCCCGACGCCATCGTTGACGATATGCCCGTGCTCTACCTGCTTCACGGTATGTACGGCGACCAGAATTCCTGGATCAACGGCTCCGCGATCGGAAGATATGCGCGTGCGCGCGGAATGGCTGTAATTATGCCCGCTGTCGGCAACAGCTTTTATGCCAATCAGAAGCACGGCTGCCGCTATTTTGATTATGTCGCGCACGAGCTTCCCGAATATATCGGCAAGCTCCTTCCCTTTATCACAAAGAAACGCGAAAAGACCTTCGTCGCGGGCCTCTCGATGGGCGGCTACGGCGCGATCAAGGTCGCTCTGCGCAATCCCGACCGTTTTTCGGCGGCTGCAGGTCTTTCGGGCTGTCTCAACCTGAAATTCAACGACAAGGGCGAGGACAGTGAATGGGATAACATCTGCGTTTGCAACTGGGGCGAGGACTATGTGACCTCATTCCCCGGCTCCGAGGAAGATCTTCTCCACCTTATCGACACCTTCCCCGCAGACAAAGAAAAGCCCCGCCTCTACATTGCCTGCGGCACGGAGGATTTCCTCTACAAGCAGAATCTCACCTTCAAGGATTACCTCGAAGGCAAGGGATTCGACTATATCTACGAAGAAGGCCCCGGAGCGCATACTTGGGATTTTTGGGATAAGTGGATAGTTCCGGCGATAGAGTTTTTCTTTGAGGAAAAGAATAAATAAGGCAAATCGGGCTGCGCCCGAATGATAGTCCGCTTACGCGGAATGATAGTCGCCTTCGGCGAATGATGGTCCGCTTACGCGGAATGATGATCGCCTGCGGCGAATAATGGAAAATTTTCGCCGCAGGCGAAAATTTTCCTTATATTAAAAGGTAAGAATTATGAATTTTGAAATTATTGGCGGCAACGCCGGCGCGAGGATTTATATTGACAACGAGCGCGGCGAGGACGGCGTGCTTCTTTTTGACGTTCATCTTGAGCTTGAGGAGGAAGCTATCCCCGAGCCGTTCAGCATCTCGTTCAGTATTCCGGACGTGGATATTTATTCGGTCTGGAGTCCGAGCATACGCGCCGACAGACATCTCGGCCCGCTTTGGCATAAGCGCACCACGGAGTCGCGCCTTGCATCCTGGATGCCTATTCACGCCCTCGTTTCGATGTCGGGCAGAAACAAAATGACGGTCGCTCTGTCGGATGCCAAGACCCCCACCTCGCTTCGCACCGGTGTGCGCGAGGAGGATGCTCGCATCTATTGGCTGATCAATTTCTTTACTATCCCGATTGCTTCCATTAAGGAATACACGGCGACGGTGCGCATCGACACGCGCGATATTCCCTACTACGATGCGATCTACGACACCGTGTCCTGGTGGGAAAACGAATGCGGATACCGTCCCGCATACGTCCCCGAGCACGCAAAGCTCCCGATGAACTCGCTCTGGTACAGCTATCACCAGATGCTCGACGTCGAGGACATCGTCAAGGAATGCAAGCTCTCCAAGGCGATCGGAATGGACACCGTCATCGTTGACGACGGTTGGCAGACCGACGACAACAACCGCGGATATAAATTCTGCGGCGACTGGGAGGTCGCCGAGTCCAAGATCCCCGATATCAAGGAGTTCGTAAACCGCGTTCACGAAACGGGAATGAAGATCATGCTTTGGTTTTCGGTTCCCTACGCGGGCATCGAATCGAAGATATACAACCGCTTCAACGATATGCTCCTCGATCAGAGCGGAAACGGAAGAACGCACTTCTCCCTCGACCCGCGATACCGCGAGGTGCGCGACTACCTGATCGGCATTTACGCCAAGGCAGTCGGCGAATGGGGATTTGACGGGCTCAAGCTCGATTTTATCGACAGATTTTCTCTCAAGGGAAGCTCGTTTGAATACGACGAAAGACGCGACTATCACTCGCTCGAGGATGGCGTTGACGCTCTTATGACGGAAGTGACCGACACTCTCCGCAAGCTCAACCCCGAGGTTCTCATCGAGTTCCGGCAGTCCTACGTCGGACCCGCGATCAGAAAATACGGCAATATGCTCCGCGTCGGTGATTGCCCCAACGATGCGATACTCAACCGACAGGGCATCGCCAATCTCCGACTCACCTCGGGCAGCACCGCGGTACATTCGGATATGGTTATGTGGAACCGCGAGGACACTGTCGAGAGCGCGGCTTTGCAGCTTGCAAGCATACTTTACAGCGTTCCGCAGATCTCGATGAAGCTCGACGGGCTTCCCGAGGATCACAAAAGAATGCTTGAATTCTATCTTGCGTTCTGGCGCGAGAACCGCGACGTGCTCATCGGCGGCAAGCTGCTTGCGGCAAATCCCGAGAGCGTATACAGCCTCGTTTGCTCCGAAAAGGACGGAAAAGCGATCTTCACGTCCTATACCGATCCGATGATAGATTGCGGCGCGTATTCGGAGGTCATCGCGGTCAACGCCTCAAGGCATTCCTCGCTCATATTCAGCGGAGCGGTCGGAAAGTCCTTCCGCACCCTCGACTGTATGGGCAACACGCTCGCCGAGGGCAGGATCAGCGAAAGCCTCTCCAAGATCGACGTTCCTCTCAGCGGAATGGTAGAGATCAAATAAATCCTTCTATTTAAGAAAGGAACTTGAAAATGTCAGACAAGTCAATGGCAGGTCTTAACACCTTTACCGCGGTAGAGGAAAAGACCGTTGATACATCAAAAAAGGTCCGCATCGGCTTTATCGGCACGGGCGGAATTGCTAATTCTCATATAAAAGCATACCTCGGTCGCCCCGACGTTGAGATCGTTGCGGGCTGCGACATCGTCCCCGGCAAGGCGGCGAAGTTCTTCGCTTCCTATGAGCTTGAGGGCGTGAAGACCGACTACAAGGATCACGAAGAAATGCTCGCGGACAAGAGCCTGAATCTTGACGCGGTTTCGATCTGCACCTACAACCGTCAGCACGCAAATTGCGCCATCGCGGCAATGCGCGCGGGACTGCACGTGCTCCTCGAGAAGCCCTTCACCGTAACACTTGACGAGGCTATCGAGGTCATGAAGGTCGAAAAGGAGACAGGACGCATCCTCTCGATCGGCTTCCAGCCGAGATTTGACCCCAATATGCAGATGATAAAGAAGATCTGCGAATCGGGCGAGCTCGGCAAGATCTATTACATCCAGACCGGCGGCGGACGTCGCCGCGGCATCCCCGCAAAGGGCAACAAGGACACCTTCATCCGCGACGACACAGCCGGAATCGGCGCTCTCGGCGACATCGGTTGCTACTCGATCGATATGATAATGAACGCGATCGGTCACCCGAAGCCCCTCACCGCAACGGGAATGATCTCCGACCGCTTCGGCAAAGACCCGAATTACAGCGGCTACACCGCAGAAAACGGCAAGGAATACGCCGCAAAATTCGGCGTTGACGATTTTGCGGGCGGCTTTATCCGCCTTGAGGGCGACATCATCCTCGACTTCCGCATTTCGTGGGCGATGAATATGGATTCGCCCGGCGACACCATCATCCTCGGCACCGAGGGCGGACTTCGCATCCCCGCAACCGAGTGCTGGAACGGCACCGTCGGCGGCGAAATGACGATCTATAAAGAGGTCGAAGGTCTGCAGACCGAGCTGAAAGTTCCGATCATCAACACAAAGACCGACCGTATCGGACAAAAGATCGGCTCCTTCGTCGAAGCAGTCAAGAACGGCGGCACCGCCCCCGTTCCGACAAGCCAGATCATCTATAATCAGGCGATCATCGACGGTCTTGCACGCTCCGCAGCGCTCGGACGTGAAGTTGAGATCGAGATCCCCGAAGTATAATCATAAAAAACCGCTCTTCGGAGCGGTTTTTTTATTTGAATAGCGCAAGAGGGCATACAATGTCGATTTTTCCCGAAAACTTTCCGGATTCTGTTGATTTTCCCTTTAAAATAAGATATAATATATAATGATTAATAATATAATCGCAAGCTATTATGACTTTTATTATGCAAAAGAATCAGATATATACTGAATTATGCCAAGTTATGCGTAGTTTTGCTTTATTACAACACTTATGGACATTTCTATAACGTAATTTAATATTCGTAAGATGGCATAACTTGGCATAACTTTGCTTAGTTATGCCATCATTTGTCGTAAATTTTGTCGTAAATTCAAAATGCTTACAACATTTGATTTTGAAGCTGAGTCAGGATGGTATCGAACTTTGTGCTGCTGAACTTTTGCATTTCTTTTACTGCATCTTCATATCCGGTATGGGTATATGTGTTTAGCGTTATGTTGATGTTGCTGTGTCCCATAATATACTGTAATATGACTGGATTCATACCCGACTTAGCCATGTTGGAACAGAAGGTATGTCGGCATATATGTGGTGTAACTTTTAATGCTTCGCTACTGTAGAGATTGTTGAATTTTTTGCAGATATGCTCGAAAACTTTTTGCCAATGATACGCGATTTTGGGATTGCTATTTCTGTCTAAAAACAGAAATCCACTGTAGTTTTCAATTATTGGCTCATTTTCTGGAGAACGTCTGTTAGCAATTATGCGTTCAAAACATTCTCTTACTTCACGTGTCATGGGTATCATTCTTATGCCATTGGATGTTTTGGGTACACCAATTATATACTCCATATTGCGCGTTCTTTGCAGTTGATGATCAACGATGATCCTGTTATTTACAAAATCAATGTCTTTGATTGTCAAGCCGGAAAATTCAGAAATGCGAAGTCCTGTTTTGAACAGAATAAAGATTTCGTCGTAATATTTGCAGTAAAAGTCGTCGTTTTTTACGAAGTTCAAAAAGATGTGCTCTTGTTCTAATGTAAGAGCATCCCTGGTGTAGCTATCATTATTAATAACAGACTTGAGTTCAAAATCAAATGGATTCTTATTTAGAAGATCGTCATCTACAGCCATCTGAAAAGCAAGTTTGACAACACTGCGTATGATTTGAATGGTGCTCCAACCTTTACCATCGTTTTGCAATTTGATAAACCAGCCTTTTGCATCGGTCTTTTTTATCCTATCAATGCGCCTTTGAGCAAATTCTTCTTTTGCAATATTGTTGATAACAGATCGGTATCCTATCATAGTGTTGTATCGAACGCCACGTTTTTGATCTACATACTTTTTTACAAGCTCCAAAACGGTTAAATTGCCGCCGTATGGAGCAACATTAGAATCCAGTTCCTTCTGAATCTGTTTTTTCTTTTCTCTCAGCGATAGATCATCGCGCTTGCCTTTGGGAGATTTATCTGTTTCTGTAAGCTTCCAGCTGTAAACGCTTCTGCGAGTGCCGAATGCATCTGTATACTTGTATTCGTATTTGCCGTCTTTTCTCTGGCTTTCGCCGGGGAATAATATTCTTTTTTTATTGTCTCGTCTTACTTCAGACATGGGAATTCTCCTTTCTATAATACCCAATTGTCGTAGATCGAGCCAAACTATGATAGTTAGATTCTACCATAAGTTCTGCTCAGAATCTACATATAATATTTGAATTTTTTAGATTGCGGATAAATCTTCTTTTACGAATTGTTCGAAAACTACTCTTTTGATTAGTGCTCGTGTTCCGTTCCAAAGAATATAATTGGCTTCGGGGTTCTCGTCTATGATCTTTCTTAACTTTTTCTCGCCTATACGGAAATATAAAGATGCTTCCTGAATGCTAAGTACATATTTTTCCCAAATCGGAATAAAATGTTTATCAAAATACTGATACTGTTCGAATTCCATTTTTATTTATCCTCCTCTACTTCGTTTGTATTGTCCGCAATCACAATAGGTGCAACAAATTTGCAGAGTTTGTAATTTGTGCCCCACGAGCCCCAAACGATTATTCCGTTAACCGTATAAAAATTTCCCGAACCAACTTTTTTGGCAAGAATGTAATTGTGCTTTTTAAGTACGCCAATCGCGCGCGTCAACGCGGTTTTGGATATGTTTAATTCTTTTTGGATTTTGGAGTATGTGCAAGCGATATCATTGTATTTGTTCATTTTACTCCAAAGAAATAAAAAAACACGCGCGGCAGTGGGGCTGAGTTTGATTAATTGATCAAGGCTACCAAGCTCATCTCTATTAACTTGAAGAAATCGCTTGAAAGGGGAGTTTTCGTTTTTGAGGACTTCGCCGGTTTCGGCATTAAGAACAATTTTTCTCATTTTTAATTTTTCCTTTACTTTTTTGTTTTGAGAATGAAAGATCGGAAAAATAAAAATGGCCTTTTGAATAGAGATTTTTTCAATATATTCGATTTGTGATACCAATGTATCCGTTATTCGGATATCTGAAAACACATCAAAAGTATCACTTTTGTTAGGAAATACCTGAACTTTTGAATATAGAAAAATTCCCCGCCCTCTTATTGTCTTGATAAGTGGGCGGTATTTTTTCTCCAAAAAATTTTTAAAAATATTTTTTGCCCCCTTATCAAGACCGCCGTAGGAGATGACTTGCGGCAGAAAATATTTTTTTGCAAGGATACATTTTTTCGCTGATTTCGCTTAAAAATGTCCCTTGCGCTTCGGAGTTGTCAGCAGCAGGGAGGTAGAGGAAGGAGGCCTCCGGGCTCTGTGTGCTTTGGCTGATGACTGTTCCCAAATTGAAAAAAGGCAGACGCATTAGCGCCTGAACATCGCGCAAGCGGTGTTTTTTCTTTGCAGTTGCAAAGGAAAACGGGTGCAGGGCGGAGCTTTGCCAAGCACATTGCGTTAGCATATGTATAGCTTGCTACACTTCACAAGGAAGGTGGCGTTTGTGATGCGTGGAAATCTTACATAATCATACTGAAGAGAAAAAATAGATACCGCGGGATGGTGATTATGTAAGGTTTCGACCGAAAGGATGTTTATTCGCACAATAAGCCGCCGCCCGCAGTGAAGTGTCAAGAAAGCGAGGTTATACTAAAATGGCACACATCGAAAAATACAAAGCTGCAGAGGCAAGACAGGCCATACTGCACGATGAACGACGACATAAAAACAAGGATAAGCATATCGATCCGACGTTGACTCATAAGAATTACAGCTTGTGCGCTCGTCCCGGCGGAGGAGTGAAATATATGCGCAAACGCATCAAAGAGATAATGGGCGACAGAACAGTGCGCAAAGATGCTGTGACGGCAATCAGCATAATTATTACAGCACCCAAGACATTACCGTCCGAAGAGTATAAAGCATTCTTTCGATCGGCATATGATTTTTTGGTTAAGGATTTCGGAGAAGAGAATGTTATATCTGCGCAAGTCCATAGGGACGAGGCAACAGATCATATGCACACAAAGATTGTGCCCCTATGTGGGGATCCCCCGCGCTTGTCAGCCAAAAATCTCATAACACGGCAATACTTAAAGCAGTTTCACCCACGGTTACAGAAGCATATTGAAGCCGATCTTGGTCACTCAGTTGATATAATCAACGGCGCAACTCCCAAGAAAAGTCTGGAAATAGCCGAGCTGAAAGCCTCCTCAGCACGTCGTGAGGCCGAAACACTACAAAGCACGATAGAACAGTATAAAACAGAATTGGAACCGTTACAGACCGAATATGACACTAAGAGCGAGTATGTAAAAACAATGCAAAAAGATTTTAGTATCATTGGAGTAAAAACGCATAAGGATTTATTCGGTAAAACAAAATCCTACACAGTCCCCGCAGAAATCTGGGAGTCACAACGCACAACACAGGCACAAAAAGAAGCCGTCGATCGTGCGACGGCTGTCTATGAAGATATGATTAAAACAAGGTATAACACGGCGGATATGCAACTCGCTTTGCGCAAAGAGAACTTCCGACTGCGCGAGGAATTGGAATGTGCTTATGTGGCTCTTGAAAGGATGTCACATTCTGCGAACAATGAGTTCTTCAAGCATTACAATGCAATTAAGACACAAAGAGCCGAGGAGAGAATAAAATATCAAAACATTATCGTTCCCGAAAACACAAAAGAAGTGTTACCCGGCGAACGAATCAATATCGACAAATAACACACTTTTTAAGTGAAAAAACTATCATACTTATTAAAAACTACGGAAAGGAGTATCAGCCTATGGATAAAGATAGCACTATTGAAATGCAAAATGGCATCATTAAAATGCTGCTTGATAAGATTGCAAGCCTCGAAGCTGAAATTACACAGCTGCGGAATCTAAGCGATGACGTATTAAACGATGACGATGAAGCTGACCAACAGCTCAGGGACGAAGTGGCGAGAATCAATCATATGTTGTTTGGCGATGAATATCCTATGTCAAAATGTTGAGAATAAAAACACAAGGCACCCGAATCTGAGTGCCTTGTGTTAAATATTAAGCAGCCGCATTAGCATTTATCTGATCAATTATTTTTTTGATCCCAAACCAAACAGATACGTCAGAGAATACTTCTACAATACTACCTTTATCGATAAAAGGCGGCTCCTGAAGCACGGACATATCCTTCATAACGCCGTTTCGAACAATGTATTCGATGATTTGATTAACGAAATAGATCTGACTTGAATCAAGGCTTACGCTGTTAAGGTAATCCGCGAACGCGGATTTGGCTGCCGACATATCAAGACCGACGATCTCGCGGACGAACTCGCCGAGAGGCTTTTGACCGTATTCGGCTTCGTAATCCTTTTTACTGCCGACCTCGCTCCACAGAATTTGCTCCAATGCTTTCACATCGTCTGAGTTCAGCGGCACGTTTGTCTTGAGCTTGGCGATAGCCTCCTCATCCTGATGCTGACGAATATAGAATTCTGCTTTTGCCTTGTAATTCTTAAGATCGTCGCTGTCAAGGTCGGATTCGTGCCACTCGGTAGAAAGAATCTCATCATTAAAGTTTGTAGTATAAGGAATTATCGGCCTGCCAACAAGATACTTCATCAAATTACGAAGATTCTCGCGGATATGCTCGAATTCATTGATTCCCGCTCTTTCGAGATAATCTGTATGCAGGATCTTGTTGATCAATTCCGACTGCACCATAATCTCGGGAATGTTCGCAACGCCCGCGATGCCGTTGACCTTTTTGAGCAGATCGGTACGCGCGCGTGAATACTTCTTTCCGGCGAGATACGCAAGCTCAATTCCGTACATCAAGGCGTCAAAACGCACCGCCGATGCCTCGTCAACGTCGGGAGTGATCAGCGGGGCAAGCTCTTCAGCCATCAAAAGCGTGTCCTCGTAGGTAAGGGTGTTATAGTTATCCGCATTCGCATAAAGCTCGACGTAGCGCAAATGCTGACGAACCGCAAAATTCTCACGGTTCAGCTCTCGAACCTTGCGAACCATATCATCCACAAGACTCTTACGAAATGCGATCAGATCATCCGTCTGATATACGAGATCCTGCAGTTTATAAACGATCTGCGCCTTAAGGCGGAAGATTGCGCCCTGTAATGCGATTTGATTTGCAGTAGGTTTGCCGTTATTCATACGGAAAAACTCAAAATTTCCGCAGAAATCAAAGATGTAAAACTTGTCCTTATCCTTGCCGTCCATCAAACCGTCGCAGCGGCGCGTGCCTCGACCGATCATCTGCCAGAACTTTGCCTTACTCATCACCTTCTTGAAGAAAACGAGATTCAGCACCTCGGGTACGTCGATACCTGTGTCAAGCATATCGACAGAAATAGCAATCTGCGGTAATTTCTTGGGATCGGAAAACTCATCGATCGCACTCTGCGCATAGGTCATATAGTTGTCAATGACCTTGGTATATCCGGGCAGATTGGGATATTCTTTGCCAAATATCTCGTGGATCTTTTCAGCGTGCTCGTGGTTCTTCGCAAAAATTATGGTTTTTCCGAGCTTCTCGCCGTATTCGATGCGAAGACCGTCTTGCATCAAGATATGGAGCACCTGACGGATGGTGTCCTCGTTGAACACCCATTCGTTGAGTGCGGTTGACGCGATGCTTTCGGGGAGCTCGCCGTTTTCGTCCTCGAAAGTATTCTCATAAGCCTCTTTATCGGCATCGGAAAGATCATCGTAAACGATACCTTGCTCGATGAATTTCAGCTTGCTTTCGACCGACATAAAATCGACGAGGAAGCCGTCGGTTACGGCTTGAGCAAGCTCATAACCGTAGGTCGGAACACCGTTTTCAAGCTCGAAGATCTCATAAGTATTCTTGTCGATCTCGTCCTTGGGCGTGGCGGTAAGACCCACCAGCGGTGCGTCGAAATAATTGAAAATATCCTTGTATTTGTTATAGATCGAGCGGTGCGCCTCGTCAACCACAAGGAGATCAAAATGACCGACGGTATAGAGCTTGCGGTCGTTTTCGTCCTTGACCGTGTCGATGCAGTTCATCATCGTCTGATAGGTTGAGAACACGCAACGCGCGTCGAAATTCTCTTTGTCCTCGCAGAGATTCGCGACCGACAGATCGGGGAGCATATTTACGAAGGAACGCTTCGCCTGCGTAACGAGCGAATTTCGGTCGGCGAGGAAGAGGATATTTTTCACCCAACCGTGGTCGAGGAGCACCTTGCAGAGCGCGATGACTGTTCTCGTCTTGCCTGAGCCGGTTGCCATAACGAGAAGTGCCTTGCGGCGGTTCTTCTTGTCAAAGGACTCGCAAACCGCCTTGATCGCGCCCTCCTGATAGTAACGTCCCGCGATATTTCTGTCCACCATCACGTTCTTGAGGCTCGTCCGCATCATTTGCAGATTGAAGAGCTTTTCAAGATCGCGCTTGGAGTAGATCGACGCCACGCGGCGCTCGGGATAGAATTTGTCATTGAGAATACGGGTGTCAAAACCGTTCGAGAGGAAGATGATCGGACGGCGGCCGTATTTTTGTTCCAAAAGATCGGCATAGAGCTTTGCCTGCTGTCTGCCCTTGGATACGTCAACGCAGGCGCGCTTGGCTTCGATCACAGCCAGGGGTCTGCCGTCGTCGCCATAGAGAACGTAATCGGCGAATCCGACCTCGCTCTTGTTTGGCATTCCGGGGAGCTCGACTTCATTGAGCCAATCCTTGCCCTCGGTCCAGCCCGCATCCTGAAGCATAAAATCGATGTAGATCTTTCTCGTCTTGTATTCGGAGAGATCGAGCGGCTTGGGGACGTAGGTCTGCTGTTGCTCGGCGCGGCGGGCGGTGAGCTCGTCCTTGAGCGATTTGTTTTCCTCGATCAGTTGATTGATGTCAATGTCGATATCGGGAACGAAGGAAAGCGCCTCGTCGACCGTCAGCGCGAGCAGGGATGGATCGAATTTGTTCTCGGTATACTCGGGCGCGTAGAAATAGGCAACGCAATCGAGGAAGACAAAGAGATTTTCAAGACAAAGCTCTGCCTGCTCGAGCGTGACCTTCTTCCCGCCGTGCGCGGCGTTGTTGCCGACTTTTCGGATGAGATCCATTCGTTTCCAAATATCATATCCGATGATATTTCTGAAATCGGGAGCATCGATCAGAGCCTGAAGTGTATCATTGTACGGCATTTCAAGCTCACGGTCAACCGAATACATCCACTTGACCGCAAACTCCATCGCCCGCCGACAGTTCAGCACACAGGAGTCAATGTCAATATGTAAAATCTTCTCCGCCGACACCGCCACGCTTGCAAACGACGCAAAATCGGGGGTGGAGAGTAGGAAATCAAAGTTGGTCATTATGTATCTCCCTCTTCATCATCAAATGGTTCATATGAGTCCTCAATTTCCGCTAACATTACTTTTGATATTTTGGAATAATTGTCGTATAGTTCGCGCTTGATCTTGCTCTTTGTATCTTCATCCAACCCCTCTATTTTGTCAATATGACGTAAAGTAATAATTGTATTTGACATTTGTTGATACACATCGTTTTGCCAAGTTATTTCGTCATTGGAAACTCTCATTTCATTTATAATCTTCTTTTTTTCTTCGTTAATTGGTCTTATAACATCGATAAACAATACTATCAAAGAATTTGTGCACAGATAAAAACATATTAATGTAATATTTTGATTAAACAAAGTAACACCACTTTCAGAAAAGTATACTACTATTGTAGCAACCAATACTGAGAATAAGTTAAGGCATAACAAAACAACCGAATTAAATATATGGTTTGCTTGAGGATAGTATATACTTTTTTTATTAATATAATCATCCACACTCTTAATGCTATGATCTTTAGGTTTTGATGGTATTTTACTTTTAAGATAATCTACGACTATTACATTCCATACTAAAAAAATCGCTATTGACAAACCAAAAATTGTCCACTCTAAGGAAATTATCTTTTCCAGTCTCTCCATATCCCAAATAACTTCAGTTTTAATTGAATTAATTATTATCAGTATAATTGTTGAAAACAGTGTCAAATGTGGGAAGTTGTGTATTAGCCAATTCTCAAATTTGCCAGTCGTATAGCTTTTTAAGGCTACTATTATATACACAAAATTCAATATTCCAAATAGTACTCCAACTATTAATGAGATCAAAAAAGCTAAATTCTTTGATAAAACACTAAATTTAACAAACAATCCCAAAATAGAATATATAAAAAACCAAAACATAAACATTGATAGAGAAGGCACTATGATATATGCTGGCCAAGTTTTATTATTGCTTTTATTTTCCATGAATCATTCTCCTTAAACGATTTGCAAAATTTCATTCTTAATTATTGTTAGGTATGTTTTTTCGAAATGTAAAATGATATCGGCAGACATTATTTCTCACCTCACCCAAAATATTTTTGCATCAATGCTTTTTTTAGTGTTTCGAGCTTTTCATAGCTCGCATAAATAAATTAGTAACCTCTTATGGTATGTAGCATATCCGATAATTTTTCATTTTTTGAAATAAACTCAAGCATATATGCTTCTGTTATTTCGAATTGTCTATTGCCGTCTTTCACTTTTTCTTTTGTTGCAAGCGACTGTTCTCCCACAGAATTAGTTATTTGAAAACTATGTACAATACGGTTTCTGCTATCAACCAATTCTTCAAATAACACTTCAATGTCATCTCCGAATTTTTCTGAAATCACCTTTTTCACGTCTTTCGAAAGACTGCCGGAAGTTTTATCTATCAACTCACACCAATTGTAAGCGTCATTTTCGTCAAATCTAAGAATATTTTCGACAATAAATGCATTATTTGAATTAAAAACACAAATAGCACTGCCCAACAATTCTCTATAGCGTTTTGAAGGCAACGATTGCCGCGTGTATTTTTCGTACATTGTGTTCACCTCACCCAAAATATTTTTGCATCAATGCTTTTTTCAGCATTTCGATCTTTTCAAGGCTCGTTAAATCTTACAATATTGATTCTTTACTTAAATTCTCAATTATTCTCTGAAAATCCAGTATTGTTGATTTTACATCTTTATTCATTAATTCGTTGTCATAATGAGGCCTTCGAAATTTACTTTTTTCATCACTATTATCCTGAAAATTTGCCCACGAAATAGAAGGTTTACCATAATGCATTGGAAATCGCATAGGAAACATCCCTCCATTGCATATAGTAATATAGAACAAATCCAAATCAACATCATGCTTCAACTGATTATTAACATATTTAAACGCACTGACAAATGGAGATTCATCTTTCCATCCGGGCTTATTTGGTAATCTATCATAAGAATCAATCAGAAAGTGTATAGCAATAACCAACTTGTAAAAAATATCAATTCTTTTACTTTCTAATTCTTCATTTTTTACAACAGCATCAATTGTTTCAACAAACTCGTCGACCGCTCTGTTCATACATTTATGAAACATATTTTATCCTCGTTTCATTATAGCCCACACTTGAGTTGCTGCTTCTAATCCAAACAGTTCGTTAATCAAATGTATTTGCTCTTGAGAAGTTAGTGCATCAAAAGATATTTTTGCAACAAGTATATCTTGTTTAGCTTTTTCGTATTTGTTTGTAGGCTCAATTCCAACAGTTATTTTATAATTATCCATTATGTCTCCTTTATCCAAAATATTTTTGCATCAATGCTTTTTTTAGTGTTTCCAGCTTTTCAAGGCTCTTTTGAATTTCAAATTTTGATTTGTCGGTCTGTTCAACGAAGGCCGCAAACTTTTCTTGTTGGTCGTATGGCACTTGAATTATGGGCAAACTTTGCACTTGTTCGGAGTTAAGATGTGGCTGTGCGGCACGCCGAGTCAACGGTTTTACAACTCTATCCATATATTCAGTATTAATAAGTACATTTACAAAAATAGGATGCAATGCCTCACCAAATACAAGAATCATATCGTACCCTGCATACTGCCCACAATGTTCGTCAGTAATAATACAGGTATCACCTGCATTTACGCCACTACGAACAATAATCATTTCACCGCCAAGCACTTTGCATTTTTCAATTTTTTGCGCTTCTTCCTCGGATAAATATTTCATATCTGAACTTATGATTTTTCCGTTTTTTATGTTTGTTGCACGGATAAACTCATACCCTGTTTCAGAGAATGAAGGCGGTGTGCTTGTCCCGTATCTTATGCTTTTCAAATAATGTGATAGCGGAACTTGCCCCCAGTGCATACTATCTGCAATAGGGTCACCAAACAGTTCGACAAATCGTGCTTTGACAAGTTCGTCCAATTTTGAAAGCTGCTGCTTGCGGAGAGAAATCAAAGAGGTGACTCTATTCAATTCATTAGCGATCTTTTTTTGTTCGTCAACCTTTGGTAAATAAAACGGAAGTGCGTCAAAAATCGGTTTTGTCAGATGCTTCATCGTTGCACCGTGTGCCTCACTCGATGCATTATTAAGAATACATTCAACTTGATGCACAAAGAAATCTTTATCAACATCTGCTTTATCAAACTGAACTTTAAAAATATGCTGGTTCAAAACAGCCGTTTCGCCCGTCCAAACATATACTCCTAGACTCGCAGACCAAGAAATAAGCACATCGCCATAGTTTACCTCATACTTTGGATCATATTTGCCGTTATAACGGTTCGCTTGATATGAATTACCAGTCAAATCTTGAATACGAATAATCGGGATACCTTCGTTTGACCAATCGCTCGGTTTGAAGGCATAGCCGTTAATATATGTCGCTATATCACCTAATCTTGCCATTATACCACTGCCTTTACTATTTCAATTACTTTCTCAACCAGCGGATAAACAGATACAACCGCTGTAAAAACGCCCAATATGCGTTCTCTATCAGTCATTTGTTCGGTTTCAATTGCCATCAATCTAAAGATTCTTGATAACATAAACGATAATACAGCCAATGCACATTGCATAAAGTAATCACTAAAGCCATAACTAATATCCGGATGGACGAAAAGTGTTACCGCAAAGGCAATTGCCAACAATGTAAGTATAAACTGAATTATAGAAAAGAACATTGATGTAAGTCCTTGAAAAAACACACTTGTAGGAGAAGTTACAATATGCTTTTTTCTAGATATAAACATCATCTTCCAAGTAAGTTTTAGCCTATTGCAAAAGCAAAAAATAATCTTTATTAAGCCTTTCTTTTCGGCGTGCTCATTGTATCCTATTTCTTTGCGCCATTTATTTAATGACTCTTCTTGTTCTTTCTTTTCATTCTCTCTTTCAATTTGTTGAGCTTTAACGATCGCTTCCGCCAGCTTATCGTAATCAATTTCAAAATTTAACTCTTTGATATTATTTACTATTGTCTTTTTACCTTTATCAGCCATTAAGCATACCCTCCAACTCTTTGAGTCCCTTCGCTATCTCCATCTCAAGCTCATGCAGGTCTGCTATGATCTCGGCGGGGGAGGGGTACTCTACGGGTTTATATTCGGTCTTTTTGTACTTATTGATCGAGAGGTCGTAGTCGTTGCCGACGATCTCGTCCTTGGGAACGAAGAAGGATTTTTCGGTGCGTGCGCGGTCGGTTTCGCCGTCAAGGTTATGGAATCGCGCGATAATGTCGGGAATATCGTTCTCGGGCGCGGCTGTGCGCTTGTCGTCAAGGCTGAAGCCGTCGGCTTGCATATCGTAAAACCAGACCTTATCCGTGCCGCCGTGTCCCGTCTTTGTGAAGATCAGAATTCCCGTTGACACTCCTGCGTAGGGCTTGAACACGCCCGAGGGCATCGAGATCACGGCTTCGAGGCGGTTTTCTTCGATCAGAGCCTTGCGGATCGCCTTATGCGCCGTTGACGAGCCGAAAAGCACGCCGTCGGGAACGATGCAGGCACATCTGCCGCCCGTGCGGAGCATTCGAAGCATCAGCGCGAGGAAGAGCAGCTCGGTCTTCTTGGTCTTGCACACCTTGAGAAGATCGGCGGAAACGGTATCGTAATCGAGACTTCCCTTGAACGGGGGATTCGCCAGGATCAGCGAATACTTGTCCTTATCGGGGTTCTGATCGGAAAGGCTGTCACGGTATTCGATATAGGGATGGTCAACTCCGTGCGTCATCATATTCATCGCGCCGATTCGGAGCATCGTTCTGTCCATATCGTAGCCGTGGAACATTCCGTTCATATAATGAGCCTTCTTTTGGCGGTCGAAGAAGATCTCTTCCTTCTTTTTCTCCTTGAGATAGTCGCCCGCCGCAACAAGGAAGCCCGAGGTTCCGCAAGCGGGGTCGCAGATGATCTCGTCCGCTCCCGGATCCATCAGCTCGACCATCATACGGATGATATGGCGCGGCGTGCGGAACTGACCGTTCAGTCCCGACTGCGAGATCTTCGAGAGAAGGTACTCGTAAACGTCGCCGCGGATGTCGGTGTCCTTGATCTGCGCCATCTGAGCGTAGATATCGTCGAGCACGGTGACGATCTTTTCGAGAAGCAGGGGCGTGGGGATCTTGAAGATGGCATCGTCCATATATTTTGAATACGCGCTTTCCTTGTCGTCGTGCAGATTCTTGATGAAGGGGAACACCCATTCCTGAACCGTGGAGTACATCTTTCCAGCGGGATAGTCATGGAACACTGACCATTTGAGCTGATTGCCCTCAACCTCGCGTTCACCGATCTTCACCTTGTCGGCAAAGATGCTCTCGTGAGGCAGTCCAAGCATGATCGCCTCCTTCGCGCGGAGGTTGTCGGTGTCGTCAAGGTCGCGGATGAACATTAAATAAGTTATCTGCTCGATAACGTCAAGCGGATTGACAAGTCCGCCCGCCGCGAATATATCCCAAAGTCCGTCTATTCTGTTCTTAAGTTCGCCTGTGATCATTTTTCATTCTCCTTATCGTGATTCCACATATATGCGGTGTAACGTCCGCCGCCGATCTTCAAAATTTCTCCGCTTGAAACCAAGTCGTTCAGCGCTCTCTGTACGGTGACCTGGCTGATATCGGGGCATTTTTTCATTATTTCGGTTTTCGTTATCTTTCCGAGAGTATCTTTGATAATCTCTCTGACTCGATCGGGTTTTGACATATTATTAGTGGTAAGAAGCTTTACTCGAGAGGAAAACTCGCGGTATGCAGCAACAATTACGCCTAACATATACTGAACGAAGGGAATATAATCGTTTTTGTCTTCGTGCCAATCCGCAGAGCTGTCTCCGAGTGCTTCGTAATAAGTTTCTTTGGTCTGTTCGATCAGCTTTTCGATACTGATATATTTTCCGACGATATAACCTGCGCGGTATAGGAGAAGAAGTGTCAGAAGTCGGCTCATTCTGCCGTTGCCGTCGTTGAACGGGTGAATGCAGAGGAAGTCGAGTATAAACATCGGGATAATGAGAAGCGGATCAACGTCGGTTTGAGCGAGGATTTCGTCAAAAGCTTCACAAATCGCATTGATCGCTACGGGAGTTTCCCAAGCCGGAACCGGTTTGAAGCGAACAATCCGATTACCGGAGCTGTCTTCCTGAGCAATTACGTTATCGGAATTTTTATATTCGCCGCCTTTGGACGCTCCGTTGAACTTGTTCAGATCACGATGCAGTTGCAGTATGATTGACGGCTTGAGAGGGATGAAATCGTGGCTTTCGTGTATGGTGGTAAGAACATCGCGATAGCCCGCGATCTCTTGTTCGTTTCTCGTTCTGGGAGTTGTTTTGTTTATAACTAGGTTTTTCAGTCGGTCATCGGAGGTGTAAATGCCTTCGATTTTATTTGATGCCTCGGTACTCTGTATTTTGGCTATCTCGACAAGCTGTGTCAGCGTATCGGCTTTTGCTTCTATAAATAAGGTTTGCTCGCCTTTGTATTCGTGAATCTGTGTCAATAAGGACACAATCTCCGGCGTGAGCAACTTTTGCCATTTGTTTTGATAATTATAGTTACGCATGTAAACCTCTAAATATAATATTATATTTTTATTATAGCACCAATTTGGTCATTTGTCAACATCAATTTAATCATTTTTATTCAAATGATCAAATTGACGTTGTGCTGATATAATTAAACCAACCATCAACCGGATTATTTCCGGTCGATGGTTGGTGATGTAAATATAATGCTAAATTAATTCGCTAAATTAATTGTTTGGTTTTATAAACTACAGGGATGCTTATTGCACTTTTTTCAAAAATATCTGTCATACTTATAACAAATAAATGTGTACACACAAATACGCTGTAATATGATGTGTACACGGGAGAGAGGTTATAATATGACTAACAGCAAAACTACAAAAGTAAAAGCACTTCGCGCATCTGATGAGAGTTTCGAAAGCATTCAGCGAATGGCAAAAGAAAACGGAATTATTACAGATCTTTTTAATGAAGAAAAAGAGGTTGTAATAAAACTTGTAAACTGCTTCAAAAATAATAACAAATGAAAAGTACCGCGACGGCTTTATTGCTTTGTCGCGGTACTTTTGTGAAGATAGTATTTAACCACATTCCCGGGTTATATATGTGTGAAAAATGTTGACATTATAATACAGAGATATTCAAATTCTTATAAGTTAACGCATTTATATTATTTACATTATAGAAAAAATATGTTATAATATATAATGATATGAAATACTTAATATCAAAAATCATAGTTTGGCTGGCGAATGTCGTAAATGTGTCGTAAAATCGACTTATGATATTTGGAAAACCTTGATTTATCAAGGCTTTTGCGATTAAGTCAATATAATGATTAATTATATTTACTTGTTGGAAAGGGGGCGGTGAGCTTGAGAATTTTGCTTGTTGCAACGCGTATGGGCATCGGTGGTGCCGAAACGCACGTTCTGACGCTTGCGCGTATTTTGCGCCGACGCGGCAATCACGTCCATATTCTTTCGGCGGGCGGAGCCTATATCCCCGCGCTGATCTCGGCACAGGTCGAGCACACCGTTTTGCCGCTCGATAAAAAAGATATTTTTTCTGTCACAAAATCGGCAAAAGCCATCTGGCAGATAGCCACCGAGGGACGCTATGACATAGTCCACGCGCACGGCAGGATCCCGCAGTTCATTTGCGGAATGCTTTCAAAACGCGGCGGTTTTCCGCCCTTTGCCGTCACGGCGCACGGATTTTACGATCCCGCGCCGCCCCGCCGCGCCTTCACCCTTTGGGGCAAGCGCACCATAGCGGTCAGCGAGGACGTCAAGAGCTTCCTTGTTGAAAAGTACAAGCTCGATCCCGCGAGTGTCGAGGTCATCACCAACGGCGTTGATACCGACGTCCCCGCGCATCAGCCCTCGCGCCGATTGCGGATCGTCACGGCAAGCAGGCTCGATGGCGACACCGCGCTTTGCCCCACTTTGCTTTGTGAACTGATGCCCAGGATCTGCAAGGATCATCCCGATCTCGAACCGACTCTCACCGTCGTTGGCGGGGGAGAGAAGCTCTCCGAGCTTCGCGAGGCGGCAAGGCTTGCCAATTCGCAGTCGCCCGGCGCCGTCACAATGGCGGGAAGCGTGCTCGATATGCAAGCTGTGCTTGCCCGCGCCGATATTTTCGTCGGCTCCTCGCGCGCCGCGCTCGAGGCTATGGCGGCTGGAGTGCCCGTCGTTCTCTGCTCGGATATGGGCTGCGACGGCGTGCTTGACGAAACCAATCTGCGCCGCGCCGAGGAGACGAATTTCACCTGCCGCGGCGGCGCACCCACAGATCTTGAAACTTTGCGCCTTGCGGTTGAGCGTCTGCTCTGCGCGGGCGAGCGTGAACGCTCGCTTTACGGCGCGTTCGGAAGGGCTTACGTCACCCGCCGCGCCTCGGCAGAGATATTTGCCGATAAAACGCTCGCCTTCTGGCAGGATCTCATTGCCGCCGAAAGGGGCGGCGTGATGCTTTGCGGTTATTTCGGAGCCTGCAACGCGGGCGACGACGCGACCCTTGAAGCCGTTCTCGCCTCGCTTCCGAGGCTGCCGAAGGGCGTGCTCCCCACAGTTCCCGCGTCGGGAAAGGGCGCGCTCCCCGAGGGCGTGCGAAGGATCGGAAGATACAATATCTTCTCCCTTGCAAAGGAGCTCGCAAAAACAAGACTCTTCATCCTCTGCGGCGGCACCTTGCTGCAAAACAGCACCTCGAACCGCTCGCTCGGGTATTATTATCTGCTCTCAAAGCTCGCCTCAAAGCAGGGCGCGAGGGTTATGATCTACGCGGGCGGAGTCGGACCCGTCATCGGCGACGAGGCGGCTTACGAAACCGTCAGCGCGGTTGAAAACTGCGACGCCGTCACCCTGCGCGACACGGGCTCGCTTGAACTGCTCGAGGAAATGGAATGCGAGACCGACGGCATTGCGATAACGGCGGATGCCGCCATCGTCACCGAGCCCCAGCCCCTGCCCGAGGCGATACTTAAGCGTCTGCCCGAGGGGCGCGAGTATTTCGCCGTGTCGGTGCGTCCGCTTAAAGGTCTCAACCGAGGCGAGGGAGCGCGCGCACCCGAGGAGATATACGAAAACGTGGTCTCCGCCGTCCGCGTCATCGCCGACAGAAGAAACGCCCTGCCGCTCTTCATCCCCTTCGCGCCCGAGGACGTCAGCCTTTGCGAAAAGCTCTGCCGCCGCGCACAGAGGGGAATCGTTCTGCCGCACATGCGCGCGGGACACATCATTTCCGTCATCGAAAAATGCTCGTTCACGCTTGGAATGCGTCTGCACAGCGGCGTATTTTCGTCGATCGCGGGCGTGCCCGCAATAATGATCGCCTATGACCCGAAGGTCGATGCCTTCGCAAAGCGCGCGTATCACCCCGCCCCCCTCGACCCCGATGCCGACGATTTCAGCATGAGAACGATAGTCGCTTCAGCGGGCTCGATCTATACGAACATGACCGCCGCGCGCTCGACCCTCCGAGCAAGAACAGCGGAGCTTCGAAGGCTTACCGAAGTTGATAAAGCCGTTGTTGAAGCGATCTACAACGCAAAGTAACCGCTTGTAAAATAAAATAAACAGAAAAGGGAAAATAAAAATGGCAAAAAGCAAATATAAACAGATCAGGGGCGTTATCAGCCTCATCTACATACTCACGGGCGTTTCGTCCGTCGTAGAGGCTTGGCACAGCCTCATCGCGCTCGATCTTCTCGGCATTTTCGCCTCCGCACTCGGAGTGCTCATCTTCGTCGCGGGCATCTGCGGATTCTTCAGCATCAAGCCCCGCGCCTGCCACACACTCGGATTCATCATCATGCTTCTTTCGCTGGCATCCCTCGTTTATGCCATTCTGATAGAAAAAACTTTCGATTTCAACATAGCGCATCAGTTCCTGCTTTCGTGGCTATTTATGTTATGTGTGTGAGGGCGAAAGTGTGGTTAATCTCGCTTCGCTCGAATGATAGTCTTGCTTCGCAAGAATGATAATGTATTTGCCTTTGGCAAATGCCGACTCTGATTTCTCGGCTTGCGCCTCCATTTTCCTTCGGAAAACCATCAGACCCGCTTGCTTCGAAGAATGATATTTGCCGCAAGCGGAAAATGAAAGGAAGCTTTTCGCCGCGGCGAAACCCCACCATAACTTTTCACTTTCCACTTTTCACTTTACACTACCGGAGGTCCACTATGTCCCAATCAAAGATCCAACTCAAAGCCACCCGCGCCGACAGCATCAGCTTCCAGAACAATATGCAGGGCTCGGGTCAGCTCAAGCTCGGCTTCAAATACAGCTATAATCTCCGCCACGCGGCGCCCGGAGTGGCACGCGGCGAGGTAACGATCACGGCGGAGGATAAAGAATCGCCCGAAAAGCTCTCGATCACGGTCAAGCAGTCGGGAATCTTCGCACTCCCGCCCGATATAAACCGCGAGGAGGCTCATCTTGAGACCTTCAAGATCCTTTTCCCCTATACATCCGCAACGCTGACGGCGGTGACGTCCGTGGCGGGCATTCAGGGTATAATTGTGCCGAGGATCGATATTACAGAGGAAAATATTTATCGCGTTGAGTTCAAACCGCCGCAGCCGGATGGAGGTCTGCCTTCGGCAGAGTGAAATTCTCGCTTCGCGAGAGTGAAATCTTGCTGTCGCAAGATGAAATCCGCACTCGTGCGGATGAAATCTTTCGCTTTCAGCGAAAGGTTAAGGAAAAAATCCGCCTTGCGGATTTTCACATCTTTATTATATTTCGCTCTTGATTTTGTTTGGGTGCGCGGGATTTCGCGTATTGCTGACTGCCCACCCCGACCCCTCCCGCAAGCGGGAGGGACGTATCAGAGTGCTCCGACTTTTTTGATTTTTCAAATTTGTAACAGTTCAGTCAACCCGCCAATAGATATATAAAATGCTTTTCGCAAAGCGAAAAGCTACCTTAACTCTGCACTCTGCATTCTGCACTCTGCACTCAATCTCCCTTCCGAAAGGAGCAAAAATGAGCTTCCCTTCATCTTTCACACTGTGCGATAACGTTTTACGAATAAATTCTATCGGGCATCCCGAAATTAAGAAGTCGGATGGCTTCCTTTTTGCGCTGAATGGGCATTTTATGCTCCACGATGGCGGAAAATACGGCACCGATTGCCTCGATCATCTGCTTGCGCTACGTGAGGCGGCGGGGGTCGAGGTGCTGCATTTCGATTGGATAATCTCGCATTTCCACGTCGATCACGTCGGCGCGCCGCTTGAAAACGTGGTTCGCGATCCTCGATTCGCCATCGACCGCATCATTATGCCGCCCGTCAACGCGCTACCCGAGGGTATGATCCACGTTTCGCGCGAGTTTACAAGGGAGATAATGGAGATCGTCCGTGATTTTCATCCGAATGCGGAGGTGACGGTGATCCCGTTCTATTCCGATTGCAAAAAGACCTTTTTCTACAATTTCGGCGGCACGGAGATCGAAATTCTCCCCGCGGATACCGATTGGGCGGCGCCCGAGCTGCTAAAAAAGATCGCAACGAAGTATTTTTGCACCGAGGACGTCTTCTTCCGCAAGGTGCAGATGTACGTTGTGAATATCTCGTCGATCTGGTTCATCATCCGCCACGGCGGCAAAAAGCTCGTCTTCACGGGCGACAGCCCCAAGCGCACGCGCTTTATGACCGACGAGGGATTTGACCGAATGGTCGCGCTTTACGGCGACAAGATCGCAAAGCCCGACCTCTTCAAATGGCCGCACCACGGTCAGGCAGAGGACGAGGCGGACGTAGCCGTTCACGACCTGATCGACCCCGATTACATACTCACTACCACCCCAGACGAGGGCGCAAGCGTGACCTACGCGAAATCCTTCCCTGATTTCCGCGCGCGATTCGTCAACTCCTGCACCGAGGACGTCATCATCACGGTTCCCGAAGAAGGAGAGATGAGCGTTGAGGGCGGAACGTGGGGAGTTAATCAGGGGGAGTGTTTTGTGTTGGATATTCCGGGGAAGAAGGTGCAGTCGCCTGCGGCGAGTGATATTCTCGCTTCGCGAGAGTGAAATCTTGCTGTCGCAAGATGAAATCCGCACTTCATGCGGGTGAAATCTTTCGCTTTCAGCGAAAGGTTAAGGAAAAAATCCGCCTTGCGGATTTTCACATCTTTATTAAATTTCGCCTTTGATGTTGTTCGGGTGCGCGGGATTTCGTATATCGCTGACTGCCCACCCCAACCCCTCCCGCAAGCGGGAGGGGCGATAATGGAGCGATTGTGGTATATGGCGTTCTGGTTTTTCGGATAAAGGGAAAATGGTATCAATATGCGATGATTTTATCGTTTTCCGTAGTACCTTGTTTTTAATACTTAACACATCAAAAGCACTGTAAAGTAAGTAATTACATTACGAGTGATATGATAAAATTCTTCCTCAAAAATAATATTACGCTGTCATCCTGAGCGGAGCGCAGCGGAGTCGAAGGACCTCGCGCAGCGGGTCAACTGAAAAGTCTGCAATGAGTTCGATCAATATAAACCGACGAAAACGCTACATAAATGTCGATTTTTAAGCGAGACAAGGCACTACGGATCATAAACAATTTATCTTCACCATAACAAGGAAAGGAGCGCAAAATGAAAACCTTATACACGCTGTCAAAAATCGCAACTATCGCGTTGTTGGTGATTTTGGTGTTGATAAACCTCGCCGTGCCGCTGTTGATAACATTCACAACGAATGACCGCTCTTCGTCGGTGGAATTCTTTATCGATAACTTCATCGAGTTTTTGCCCCTCGTGCCGTTTTTGCTCCTTCCGCTTTTTCCGATGGCGGCACTGAAAAGCTATGCATCCTTCAAGCTCGGCAATCTTCCCGCCGCGAAACTGAAAAAGCATATCATTATACTTTCTACCGCCGAGATCATATCATTCGCCTTGGCAATAATTATTATAGTTTCAATTAACTCAAATAAGTAAAGAATTTTCCATTAGCGTGTCTGGATTGTTGATAACAGGAAATGAAGATTTTATTAATACTGAGTCATACCTTGGATCTTTTACATCAATTAACGCGAAATTAGGTAAAGTAAGTGGAGCATACGCATATTCTAGTTCATGCAAAGCTTATGCACTAGGTTACAATTTTGTAGGGCAACCAGCAAAAGTATCCTGGGGAATATTTATACTACATATCGACCGCTTTTCGAAATAACAGTCGGTCAAAATAATAATGCGGCTAATTCTGTTGTCAATAATTATGGAGGAGGTAATATGAGATGTTCCGTTCCTGGAAGATTGTTTGCACCGTGCTGTGCGTTATGGCGATAGTCATAGCCATTATTCCGTATTTTTTTCAGCCGGTCAATGTTTCGGTTCCTCAAAAAGATTCCCCAGTATACTTCAACGAAAGTATTAACTGCTTTTTAAGCATTGATCAAATCAGCAATAACGAACAATATATATTTCTTTTGGATAAATATAGGGGTTATTTAAGAGTATTCGATATAAACGGAAACTATATTAATACTCTAGCTTTTGCCGATTCACCAAATGGTACTTTTCAAATGGCAGCATTTGAAGATTTATTATATGTCCGTGCCCCCAATGGGGATTTATACTCTATTCAAAACTGCGAGTTTGTTGAGTATATTGATAGAGACGATTCCATGGAAATATTTGATTCATTGGATTTTTCACAGGAATCAAAAACATATGAAGCACGCCGGGGAGGCGTATGGGACGTTTCAGGCGACGAAGATCATATAATAATCCCAATAAAAGGTTATACTTTTCTCAGCAATACGGATTCAAGAATCATCCCGATTATTTTCATTTCTTTATTAATAGCACTTATTAGAATCACACCACAAAAGAAGAGCAAGCTAAATAATAGTTATATTACGCTCAAATAATATTAACGCTATATCTTTATTATAAATTGCTTTTCGCCAATGCGAAAATTTTTGAGTTTTATTTAATAATAATTGCTTCTGATATTTCTGCAGTGCAGACGGCGCCACCCCTCATCCGGCGCTACGCGCCACCTTCTCCCAAGATCCGGGAGAAGGCAGACTTATAATTTCGCTCCGTTTTTCTGAACTTCGTTAGTCAGATAACCGATAAATGCAATTTATCGGTTAAACGATCCCCAAAACGATTATATAAGTTTTTGTTCAATTAAGCTTTTAACAATACCGCTATAACTTGTGTTCGCACTTGCTATATACGCCTTCTCCCGGATCTTGGGAGAAGGTGTCAGCCCTTGGGGCTGACGGATGAGGGGTGGCGGATTCTGTACCGCAAAATTGACAAGCACTATGCTTTCATCTATATGTAATTGCTTTGACAACGCGAACGCATCACCCGGAAAGGAGTCCCATAGGTATCTGATATGAGTATGTTTATCACTTTTCACCTTGATAATTTGCCAATAGAAAAAAGAGTCTCGCTTACCGAAGAACTTCACGCGATCGCGATAGCGGATGATTTCGGAGTGTGGTTTGCCGACAGATATATCGAAGAATTCGAGCAAAAACGAATGAAATCGAATCCGAATCTCTTTGCTTTTGACGTTGCCGATGATTTCAAATACGGTAACTGTGAGGATATCCTTGAGCCTTGGTGGTTCGATGGCGACAACGAAAAATCATTCGAGATCCGCATTGGGTATATCGTAAAAGTCGCAAATTGCTGTCTGCGGTATACAGATCACGTGGAATTGTTTATAGGCGCATCCGGAATCTTTTTTGAGGATGAATTTGATGATTATCATATTCACCCCGAGGAAATCATCTCAGTTTTGCGCCATCATTATGAAGACCTTAATGAAGTCTGGCCAACTCTACACTTTACTCTGACTTCCAAATAAAATTAAGCTTTTCGCTCCGCGAAAAGCTACCATAACTTTTCACTTTCCACTTTTCACTTTCCACTTGAATTCAATCTCCCCGAAAGGAATAAAATAAAATGAGCTCTATCTTCCCCCAAGACTTCACCCTGCGCGATAACGTTCTTCGCATCAACTGCCTCTCGCACGTTGGCGTTGCGAAGTCGGATGGATTCATCTTCGCGCTCAACGGTCACTATATCCTCCACGACGGCGGTATGACCAAGACCACCTTTGCGCTTGAAGCACTCCTCAAGCTGCGCGAGGCGGAGGGCGTTGAAGTTTTGCATTTTGACTGGTTTATCTCGCATTACCACATCGACCACGTCTGCGGTCCGATCGAGAACGTCATCCGCGATCCCCGCTTTGCGATCGACACCGTAATGCTCCCGCCCCATAACGCGCTCCCCGAGGATATGCCCCACGGCGACTCGAAGTACAGCCCCCGCATCGAGGCGGCACTCCGCGAATGCCATCCGAACGTCAAGAGGATAGACGTGCATTATCACTCGGAGAACCCCTCGACCATTCTTTATAACTTCGGCGGCGCGGAGATCGAGATCCTGCCCCCCGACACCGACTGGGCGCGCGACCGCGAGCTCCACGAGCTCATTGCGAACGCGTATTTTGATACCGATGACATCTACGAGCCCAAGGTTCCCACCTCGGTCGGCAACGCGGCTTCGATCTGGTTCGTCATCCGCCACGGAGGCAGAAAGATCCTCTTCACGGGCGACAGCATGAAGCGCACTCGCTCGATCACCGAGGAGAGCGTTGACAGAATGTGGGCGATCTATAAGGACGTCATCGGACGCCCCGACGTCGCAAAATGGCCGCACCACGGTCAGGCGCGCGACAACGCCGACCTCGTTATGCACGAAATGGACCCCGATTACATACTCACCACGGCTAAATTCGAGGGCGCAAGCGTGCGCTATGCCGAAACTTTCCCCGGCCACAAGGTCAGATTCTTCAACTGCGCGGAAAGCGACGTTATCATCGAGGTCACGGGTGACGGCGCGATTGAAGTCACGGGCGGACTTGAGGGCACAAATCCCGGCGAATATTACGTAATGACAAGCGGAAAGATCAAATAAAATGGAAAAGAAACTTATTCTCCCCGAGGTGCTTGCACCTGCGGGCAACTTTGAAAAGCTCCGCGCGGCGGTTCGTTTCGGCGCGGACGCGGTGTATCTTGCGGGACGCCGCTTCGGAATGCGTCAGGCTTCCGAGAATTTCTCGCTCGAAGAGCTCGCCGAGGCAGCGGAATATCTGCACTCGCGCGGCAAAAAGATGTATCTGACGGTCAATATCCTCCCGCACGGACCCGAATATCCCGCTCTGCGCGAGTTCATCCGCGAGTGCGCGAAGATAGACATCGACGGCTACATCGTCGCCGACCTCGGCGTCATCGCGATGATAAAGGAGATCAATCCGAATGCCGCGATCCATATCTCGACCCAGGCAAGCATCGTCAGCCCCGAGGCGGCACTCGAGTATATCAAGCTCGGCGCGACCCGACTTGTGCTCGCGCGTGAGCTGTCGCTGAAGGAAGTCCGCGCCATCCGCGACCGCATCCCCGACGAGATCGAGCTCGAGGCGTTCGTTCACGGCTCAATGTGCGTTTCCTACAGCGGAAGATGTATGCTCTCGGATTTTATGGTCAACCGTAGCGCAAACCACGGCGCGTGCGCGCAGCCCTGCCGTTGGAATTATAAGATCGTCGAGGAAAAACGCCCCGACGAGGCTATGCCCATCGTTGAGACCGAGGAAGGCACGTTCATTATGTCCTCGAAGGATATGTGTATGATCAACCACGTCGGCGAGCTTGTCGACGCGGGCATTTCGTCCTTCAAGCTCGAGGGCAGAGTGCGTTCCGCGTACTATGCCGCAGTTGTGACGAATGCGTACCGCATCGCGCTCGACGGGCTTCGTGATTTCGTCGAAGCGGGCGGAAATATGCTCGATTACGTCCCCGACCCCGCGCTTTACGCCGAGGTCGACAGCGTTTCGCACCGCGAGTACGCAACGGGATTCTATTTTGATTCCCCCCGCGAGGATTCCAAACTCGTCACCCAGCCCGGTTATATGCGTGAAAAAGCATACCTCGCCGTCGCCGAAGATTTCGACGAGCCGATGCCCGAAAATCTCAAGGCGATCGAGGTCAACGAGGATGGCAAGCTCTACCGCTTCCGTCAGCGCAATAAGCTCGTTCAGGGTATGACCGCAGAGCTCCTCACCCCCGGCAAAGTAGGCAAGCCCTTCACGGTCGCCGAGCTTTATGACGGAGAGGGAGAGGCAGTAGAATCCGCGCCGCATCCGTCGAGGATCTTTTATACGAGAGTGCCGTTTGAGGTTAAGGAAGGCGATATATTGAGGGCGGAGTAATCACGCTTCGCGTGAATGATAGTCCGCCTTCGGCGGAATGATAATCTCGCTTCGCGAGAATGATGATTTGCCTTCGGCAAAATGAAGGTAAATTTTCGCTGAAGCGAAAATTTTCGATAAAAATGCTTTTCGCAAAGCGAAAACCTACCTTCATTTTGCATTTTACATTTTGCATTTTGCATTCAAAAAGGAGTTTTCATGTACGAATTCATCCAAATCCTCACCGCCGTGATCTACGGCATTGTCGAGGGTATCACAGAATGGCTGCCCGTCAGCTCGACGGGGCATCTGATCCTGCTTGACGAATTTCTTTCCTTCTCGCTCGCGCCAAACGAGGTGTTTACGGCGGAGTTTTGCGAGATGTTCGACGTCGTTATACAGCTCGGCGCGATCCTTGCTGTCGTTGTGACTTATTTTTCTCGCCTTTGGCCTCTTTCTCCGAAAAAGGGAAAGAGCGAGAACGTAAGGATCTGGAAGCTTTGGGGCAAGGTACTTATCGCTTCCGTGCCCGCGGCGCTTGCGGGGATCGTTTTTGACAAGATCCTTGAGAAGATCTCGGGCAAGGACATCGACGGCTGGCTCTATAACGCGCCCGTTGTCGTTGCCGCGCTGATAATTTACGGCGTTTTCTTCATCCTTATCGAAAAATTCAACAAGAAAAAGGCTGTTGTCGAGTCGGTGGACGACATCACGGTTGGGCAGTCCTTTGCGATCGGCGTCTTTCAGATGCTTGCGATCATCCCCGGCACGTCGCGCTCGGGCTCGACCATCCTCGGCTCGATGCTGATCGGGCTTTCGCGCACCGCGGCGGCTGAGTTTTCCTTCTTCATGGCGATCCCCGCGATGGCGGGCGCGAGCCTGATCAAGGCGCTCGGATTCGTTTCCTACGTCGCAGAATTCGACGTCGCCGTGCCCGCAATCGCGTGGGTGATCCTCGCGGTCGGATGTGCGGTTGCGTTCGGAGTTTCGATGGTGGCGATCAAGTTCCTCACCGATTTCGTCAAGAAGCATAGCTTCATCCCATTCGGCGTCTACCGCATTATCCTCGGTGCGGCGCTGACCGTATGGTTTTTAGTTAGATGAACGATAAATTAAAGATCCCCTACCCCGTGATCGTGGAGGGAAAATATGACAAATTGCGCCTTTCGTCGGTCATCGAGGCGCAAATAATAGCGACGGACGGCTTCGGGATCTTCAAAAATCACGAGCGCGCCGCGCTTTTGCGAGCCTTGGCGCGAAAAACGCCGCTCATCGTGCTGACCGACCCCGACGGCGCGGGCAGACTTATCCGCTCGCACATTTCGGGGATCTTGCCCAAGGATAAGATAATTTGCCTCCACATCCCGAAGATCGAGGGCAAGGAAAAGCGCAAAAAAGAGGCGTCCGCGGAGGGATTTCTCGGCGTTGAGGGAGTCGAGAGGGAGCTGCTTTATAATCTTCTGCTGCCCTATACCGACGCGGAAATGACTCGAAAGATCGAGGAAAATCCGCTCTCGCCCGCGATCCTTTGCCGCGACGGACTCACCGGCGCACCCGATAGCCAAGCGAAGCGCGACGCTGTCGGCGCGGTGTTCGGATTGCCGAGCGGGATGAATGCCAAGGCGTTTTTGGCGGCGATCAAATGCGTTGCGAGTTATGACGAATACATCACCGCATTAACAAAGACTGAAAGTTTTTGAAGATTCTAAAGAAACTTTTTTCAAAAAGTTTCTTTAGCGGAGCACGAGGCAGAGCCTCGGACTAATGCGAGACCTTCAGGTCTCACTACCGTGCTTCAAAAAGACGAAGCTTGCTTCGGCTTTTTGGACAGAGTCAATACTTCCCGAATGTAGGGAAGTATTGACTCTGTCACCCTTTGCAGCATATAATTTTGTAAAATAAGCGAAGGAGCGAAAACCACCCCGGTGGGGCGGTTTTACTCCTTCCGGAATGCCGGCGGGGCGCCGTCATTCCGAAGCGCAAGGGGGAGTTTCGACCGCTGCGGCGGTCGACTTAAGGCTCCGCCTTAAGAAACCGC
>JAZQJB010000116.1:0-30775 GCA_045541375.1 Eubacteriales bacterium
ACGAGCTCCTACGTATACCGTAATGCTCAATCCCGAGATTATCAAGAAGGACGGCGCCTACGATACCGAGGAAGGCTGTCTGTCGCTTCTCAGCGGCCCCCGTAAGTGCAAGCGCTATAAGACCATCAAGGTGCAGTATCAGACCTTGGAATTGCAAACACGTGTGAAAAACTATACTGGCTGGACGGCGCAGATCATTCAGCATGAGGTGGATCATTGTAATGGCATTCTAATATAAACCAAATCTTCGGAGAAATTGATATGGAAAAAATTGAACTTGTCGAAAGAGCGAAAATGTATCTTAAACTGTTGGGCGACGGCGTACATCCTGTAACTGGGGATGTAATACCCGGAGATTCAGCTTTTATGGATGAAAAAGTTAAGAGGTGCTTTTCTTTTATATCTCAAATCCTTGATGAATACATTGAATTGTCGGAGAAAGTTGAAAAGCTTGAAAGTGAAAAAGAGAAAACTACTATTGTTGTTACAAAGAAGCAAGAGTTTTCAATTACACAGGAACAGTGTGATAGTATAAGACTATCAAAAGAACCGATAACGGTTTTGTCATTCATGAAAAATATAAATTCGGTAATTGATTCTGATGCTATGGAAAAACTTACTTCTACAAGAATTAATACATGGCTTTCTAAACGAGGTTTGGTTACAGCTGAAAAAGTGCAAACTATGGTTAACAAAACTGTGTATAAGCCTTCTGAGTTTGCTTTGAAATTGGGAATTGTTGAGGATGAAGTTGTTGATAAAAAGAGCGGTGAAGTAAAAGCTCAAATCAAGCTTGGAGAAAGTGCACAGCTATTTATTATTGAGAATCTTGGAGATATTGTATCAACCACGTAATATTTTTGTTGTGCAGATGTCTTCGTAGGACGAATGGCCCAGATCATTCAGCATGAAGTTGACCACTGCAATGGAGTACTTATCTAAATCAAAAGGAGTTTAATATGGCACTTATAAAATGTCCCGAATGTCAAAATTCCATATCTGACAAGGCGGCGAAATGCCCTCATTGCGGATTGCCGGCAGAATATTTTGGTGCCCAAAGTGTGGATTCTAACAAGAATAATGATATTGACTACAAAAGCATTGCCAATATTATCATTTCCTTTGACAAGGACCATATAGATCTTTTCTCTGACAGCCACTATATTTCGCACCGAGAACAGGACTACATGCATTCCACTTATGGGGAATATTATGTGTCATTGAAAAACAAGCTGATTTTTCAGTATGTTTGTAATAATGCCTCTGCGCTTCGCATTGATATTGATAGCCTAAAACGCTTTCTGAGAAAGATGCATACGCTGGATGAGAGCATTGTTACCCATAATGAGGAATATATCGAACGAACTCTTGGTAACGAAAAGGACTATTTCGATAACATTCTTGCTGAAATCGATCCTAAGATTCGTCTTGACGATGAGCAGAGAAGAGCCGTTGTGACTGATGATGATTATTGCCTTTTGGTTGCCGGAGCAGGTGCAGGCAAAACCACAACTATGGCGGCAAAGGTTAAATATCTCGTTGAGAAAAAACATGTAAATCCCGAGGAAATCATGGTGATTTCCTATACTAAGAAAGCTATAGGGGAGCTCATTGACAGAATAAACAAAGGACTCAAAATTCCTGCAAAGATCTGCACATTCCACAAGTTTGCTTTTGACATTGTCAAACGCTTCTCGGTTGAACCTCCGGAAATCAACTTTTCCTCGTATCAGATCGTTTTTGATATGCTTGAAAAGTCGATATTCAACAATAAGCAGCTGATGCGCAATCTCGTTTTGTTCCTTGGATATTATTTCGATTTGACCGAGGATGTGTTCAAGTTTGACAACCTTAATCAGTTCCATCTTTATAAGGCAGAACAAGATTTTGAAACGTTAAAGAGCGGACTTGGCGAGTATATCAAAAAGGTTGAACAACAGCGTAGTAAGCGCGTGAAGACGATTACAGGAGAATATTTGCGTTCGGTTCAGGAAGTACAGATTGCTAACTTCCTTTATCTCAACGGACTGGATTACGAGTATGAGCGAGTATATCCTTATGAGTCTCCGTCAAAAAACAAAAAATACACCCCGGATTTCTATATCACGCAGGGCGAGCATACTGCTTGGCTGGAGCATTACGCATTGACCGAAAGCGGATATAGCAATGTGTTTACGCCCCAACAGCTTGCAGTGTATAAAAAGGCTATTCGGGACAAGCGCACATTACATAGCGGTTATAAAACAACGCTTATCGAAACATGGTCGTTATATAATGATCGCCGTCCGCTGATGGATCACTTGAAAGAAGCTCTTGAAAAAGAGGGCTTCCAGTTAAAGCCGCGTAACCTTGAAGAGGTATATAAAAAGATCGTCGAAACCGGTAAGGATAAATACATTATTAAGCTCATACTGTTTATGATGAACTTTATTGAACAGTATAAGACTACCGGATACGACGAGGCGGGATTTGAGATCCTCAGAAAGAAGACGGATAATCCCAGAACATTGTTGTTCCTTGATATTGCGGAAGAAGTGTATCACCACTATCAGAATGTTTTGAAGCAGAGTAATCAAATTGACTTTGCGGATATGATCAACGATGCACATTTCTACCTTCAAGAAATCGAGCGTCAGCATATTGAAATGCCGTACAAATATATCATCATCGATGAGTTCCAGGATATTGCTCGTCAGAGATTTAATTTGACGAAGCGTTTGTCTGAAATTACGAAAGCAAAGGTTGTTGCCGTTGGTGATGACTGGCAGTCGATTTATGCATTCTCCGGTTCTGATATTACACTCTTTACGAGATTCCTTGAATTGATGGGAGCTGGTACGGAGCTGAAGATTACGCATACCTATCGTAACTCACAGGAGCTTATTGATATTGCAGGTGGCTTTGTACAAAAGAACTCTGCACAGATAAGAAAGCAACTGATCTCTCCCAAACACTTGGAGAATCCTGTTGTAATTGAGGCATTCGATGATAGCGTAAAACCGATGAAAGCATTGGCTGAAAAGGTAGAAGAAATCATCGGAAAGATTATAGCCGAATATGGTGAGAAGAGCTCTATTCTGCTGATAGGACGTTACAATTACGATATGTACAAGCTCTATAAGGCAGGTGCGTTTACTGAGCTTCCTAACAATCGTGTGAAGTCTGAAAAATATCCGAATGCTGATATTACATTCATGACAGCGCATAGTTCTAAGGGCTTAGGATACGATAATGTTATTCTCATCAATATGTTTGAAGGGAAGTTTGGATTCCCGTGCCAGATCGAGGATGACCCGATTATGAAGCTCGTTATGCACGAGGATAGAAGCATGCCATTTGCAGAAGAAAGAAGACTGTTTTATGTTGCAATGACAAGAACAAAGAACCGTGTTTATATCGCAACTCCGAAGCATAAGCCTTCAAGATTCCTTGTTGAACTCATCAAAGATTATAATCTTCCGCACGATGAGGGAATCAATATGCATGTGGTTGATCTTTTCAATCTGCGATGCCCAATTTGTGGATTCCCTTTGAAATATGAGTTCAACAAAAACTACGGGCTGAATCTTTGGATATGTACAAATGATTCGGAGGTCTGTGATTTTATGACCAACGATAAAGTGCATAAGCATGATATATTCAAATGTCCTAAGTGCTCTGACGGATATATGATCGTTAAGATGAATCCGAAGAATCAAGATGTTTTCTACGGTTGTACCAATTATTTCAGCGATACGAATAAATGTACCAATATGATATCTTTGGGTAAAGATACCGATAAAAAATGATTGTTACTTAATTGATAACTAATCTCCATTGGTCTGGACCTCTCCCATCTTCTATGGTATATTGTGTGTTACCAAGCAAAGGAGGTAACACACATGGCAAAGATTACGATTGAAGAGCTGTACCGCGAGGAGAAATACGATACGCGCAAATTTATGTCAATAACAAAGAACCACCGCTCACTCCGAGCGGTGGTTCTTTGTCAAATTTTATGTCGCGATAAACAAAGAAAGACTGATCCTTTTGGCAATCTGCGTTGTTCAAAATTTGATCAAGCGTAGACTGTTAGCAAATCCAATGTATGCCTCCTATGTTGTTGCTTCGGGTTATAAATCCGCCCATGCTTCTTTTCAATTTATTGACCGAACAGTCTGTCTACATGCGCAGCCGCCGAAAGCGCGAATAACAGGCGAATGCCGTCTTCTTTGTCGCAATTTTCGAGCAGAGCCATTACTTCGGCTGTCAATTCTTCTTTCGAGCGAATGTCGCCATCCTCATTCCTTGCCTTAATGCCGAGACTTTCAAGTACTCGCACAGTTTCCGAGTTGTTTTTAATTATCATAACCAATCCTCCATAATATTGTATTCGGTTGTATTATAACTCTGAAATGAAGCTTTTTCAAGGGGTTGGGGATAATAAAAATTCGATTAATAATGTCCTAAATCGGTTCCCGCAAAAAATGTTACTTAATTGATAACTAATCACCTGTCCCCTGGACTTTTGCCATCTTCTGTGGTATTGTATTTACTACAGGAGGTGGCAAAATTTATGCAGACAATAAGCGAATTATGGTACGGCAACATTCATCCGTTCGAGCAATGCACGTACGGTGACAAACGGGTCAAGGAGCTGATGAAGCTTGCAGCGCGGAATCACGAGGAGTTGGAGAAATCGCTGACGGAAAAGCAGAAAGAGATACTTGAAAAACTCGAGGAATGCCTGAACGAGATGCACGATTATGCTGAGCAAGATGCGTTCTCGTATGGTTTTCGGCTCGGTGTGCGGCTGATGGCTGAAGCGTTTACTATGCCGATCGGCGAAGAATGAATATGTGCGCGCTCCCCTTTTTGGGGAGCGCGTGCTTTTTGGTGCTTGCGTTACTATTAAAAATGACGCCTTATAATAAAAGATGTCGGTTTTTCAATCATTGTGGATTTTTGGCAGTATTATATGTTTGTCGTGCAAAAGGAAAAGACCCCGGTCTGCGATATATGCAGCCTAAGGTCTGTTTCACTAATTAACTATTTTGAGCCTTATACATATCTTGTAGAACTTCAAGATAATCTTTAACCAACACTTTTGTTTCCAAATAATCAACAGGCATTATTTCATTGATGATTGAATTGAAATAAATTTGAAACTTCGTGTGATAAGTATATAGCAAATCTTCTATTTCCGCAACCGTATATGTTTTTCGACTTAAGGTTTTAACAGTTCCACCATCAATTGGAAACATCATACTTGAAAAATTTGCCCCCAAATTTTCAAAATGAATCGTGCCATGATGCTTGATGGAGTTATTTAATCTTCTTAATCTCATAACATCGGCATCATTATCAAAATCTTTCATTATGGATTTAAGTTTTTCTGCTTTAACTACATTTTGAGAAATAGCACAATCTAACTGTGTACATAAATTTTCACGGTTACATTGATCTTCCATTTCTTTGTGTTTGAAGTTCAAGAGATATTCAAAAGATGCTGGCTGTATATACGCCCATATGACTTGCCAACTCAAATCCAGACACAATGCATACTCCGAAACAGCATTTAGCAAAAAGTGTGTTTTAGTATATAATTTGCAAAGGTCGCTTTCGCCCGCAAGATCGCCATAATTTTCATAATTAGCAGATACAAAAGATTGCTTTGCATTTACAAATGCGTAATAGACATCGCATATTTTATGTCCTGCTGCAATAGCTGAAGGGTTTGTTTTAGAATACCTAACATATTGCGAATCAAGCGGATCATAGTTTTGCCATTTGTGAAAATAGTTATCTTTTATCAGTTGTTCGTAGTTCATATTGTCCTCAATTTCGATTATTATGTTTTTTAACTTCGTCGGATATATACTTTTCTAAATTTTCTTTTGTTATAGCCTCTGTATAAGGCCATTCTATCAAAACAACGCCATTCTTTATGCAAAGCATTTTTTTCTTTTTATCGTTCTCTTTTTGATGTAAAAAATGACCTTCACCGCCAAAATGTGCTATTGGTCTGTAATGTTGTTCGCCTTGATACTCAATTCCTATTGAAAGTGAAGGAATAAAAATATCTAATGACTGTAATCCAAGCCATAGCGGTTTGTATTGATAGATAGCATCTGGATATATACCGCTTACAAGGTTAAATAATTGAACCTCGGATTTCCATTTAGCAGTAGTTCCCCCTGACTTTATCAATTGGTTGTAAAGTTCATTTCGTTTTGCTCTTCGATTACCTTTACATACATATATTAGCTGTTCAATATTCTTAAATACTTTAAGATGACGTGTCGCGTTGCTGTGTCGTTGCCATAGCTTTGTGGATAAGATTGTAGGAGTATGGTGTTCTTGATATAAATTTGTGAATCGAGGATCTTCCGTTATGCGATCGGTTACATTTGAGAATACCTCAAACAAATCAATATATTTTTTTGAAATTCTCCCATGCCATCGATTAACATCTATTTCGAATGTTTCTCCATATTCGTTTAAAATATACTTTATCATATCGCTATTGGAACCATTGGGAAATATGTACTCAAACTCAATTAGTGATGGGATGGTATTAACATTAATCCAATAACGTTCAGCTTCTATCAACTTAATTAGTGGTTTTAATTCCTTTAATTCATCAATATCTTGCTTGATTTCATAAACAATTTGTCCATCACGCACATCGTAGAAATTTAGTTCGGGAATTGCGGTATTGATATATTCGGATATCTTCCAATATTTTAGTATATTATCTTCTGTAACTAAATTAGAAAACGAATGATTATATGTAAATTCATCGTGCAGTTTATCCAATAATTGTGCGAACAACTTGGTTTCGCCCCTACACTTATGAATACAGTTATCACAAACATCCTTAACCGTTTTGTCATCCAAGTGGAAGAAGGACGATGCTATCAAGTTAGGAATTAGTTTATACAGGTAAGGGGCATACTGAATTACATTCTCTCTAAAAATGGGATTTTTCTTATATAACTTACACGCTATTTCAGCTTTGTTTTTGCATATATTACTATGATTATTGATCGTATCATCTGCCAAAACCACTAACAGCTGTTTTGCATAAAATGCTACTTCGGATGAAAGATTGCCACATTCAATGACTTTTAATAGCGATTTTAAACCTTTTTCATAATAATCTTCTATATAATCTTCAACTTTGTTCGTAAATATAGAAATCCTAAAAATAGGCTTTTCTTCGTTAATACTTAACCCATCCCAAGTATACTTGATCCTTGGAAATGCCAACTTTGATACATAATTGAGAGACTCATACATATCCATAACAAGATGCCTTTCTGTATAGTATACACCAAAATTATACCACAAATATGTTAACAAATCAATTGTGAGAAAAAAGTCTGTCTTAACTTTCACGCAGGAGTTGATTTTTCCATAAGAGTAAGAAGTAAGGTGTTAAGACGATTGATGTTCAAAATCTGATACGCAAAACAAAAGAAAGTAACGCGCAATGTATTGAAAAATATGCGCAGATGTGATACAATAAAATCAACAAAAAATAAGGAGTCCGATATGGCAAAAGATACTTCGCTTCTTAATAAGAAAAAGGTTCCGACTGTCGAAGAGATGAAAAGCTTTTTTCAATCTCATGATTTCACAACCGAAGTTTCAAGTTTCGATCCCGATAAAGCTGACGAAAGCGCATTGCGTTTTTACGGTACAGCACAACAGCATTTCCGCAAGACCTGGAATGAACAGATGAAATCTTTTGGCGGCAGCGGATCAATGTTAAATATGTCGCATAACGATCCGTTACGTGTTCTCGAAGATGCCGATGAACAATTGATAATCGGTACCGCTGCACAAATCGCTTCTGACGAAGAATTATGTGAAAGCATTATGGATAGTTTCTTTGAAAGCTTCAAAGTAACGATTTTCAAATTGGCGCGTGCTTATGCTAAGTCACGTCACAAGCGAGTTGATGATCTGTCCGAAGAGGAGGTTGGAATTATCGTCGATACCTTAGCGGATGAGCTGTTATCACAAATGATGAGTTATTTGCAGCAAGTGCAAAGCGTTCCCGAAATACTTGATGCACTTCAAGGTAACCGAGCATTTGAAGATTTCAATGAAAGTGTTTTAGAAAATCACGACAAGATTGATTTTGAACGTCAGTGGTATCATTTGAGAACCAAGGTCGGAGAGATGCTGAGTCTTGAAGTACTGTGTGAACAACCGGGTGGAATAGATGCATACATCACTCCGGAAGGTGATAAGATTGATTTCAGAGATGTATTTGCTGCATTTTATCAAATTATCGATGATAGCGAACGTACGATAATTAAAGAGTTTGCTGCGGGCAAAACATATCAGGAAATTGCCGAAGTGCTTGGATATAAAACTCACAGCGCAATATCAAAAAAGATAGCAAAGATGAAAGATAAATATTACGCGGTGCTTCAAGATTATTATAACTGAATACGGTCCCGTCGGATTGAAAATTCCGGCGGGATTTTTTCTTAAAAACTTAAAAAACTTTTGATTGCGTGGAACAATTTGTGTTTTTCATGTCGGGTAACAAATGGAGAGGAAAAATCCTCTCAAAAACTCTCGCTTAATGCGGGAGTTTTCTGTTTGCAAAAAAAGAAAGGAGAAGAAAATGAAAAACGCAAATCAGAAAATGCAAAAATTCTTTCCGATGCCGAATTCGATATTTCGCATCGGGCTGTGCGGGGGCGAAATTCTCGTCTACGCATATCTGCTCTACTGCGAGGACAGGCGGACGTATCAATGTCATCCGAGCTATGCAACGATCGGCGAGGCTGTCGGTATGAGCAGAAACACAGTCAAGAAATACGTTGACATGCTTGAGCGCAAGGGCTTGATCTCGACGCAGTACACAAGCGTCATGACGCACGACGGTAGAATCCACAACGGAAGTTTGCTCTACACGCTCAAGCCGATTGAACCTGTTGAGGAAGAATACTTCCGCAAGATGCTTGAGCTGCAACGAGCGCAGAAGGCTGTGAGTGACGCGCAGAAAGGAGTGAAAAAGTGAAGAAGGTTTATTTGAATACGGACGATCTTCCGCTTTACTTAACGGTCAACGATCTCGCCGCATTGCTTCGCATCTCTCGTTCAAGTGCATACGAGCTTGCGCGTGAACCGGGATTCCCGAAACTGAAAAGCGTCCCGGGAAGAATAGTCATTCCGAGAGACAAGATGCTCGAATGGCTCGAAAATAATGCAAAATAAGCATGGATTATTTTGTAGCAGGATAAAGCCGTGTCTCGACTCGGCATTTCACACCGCACGGCAACGCCGTGCGGAAGAGAAAACGCGGGGATTTGCGAGATATTGAGAGAAAATCGAACATTTCGAGTGGCGATGATTCGTGTCTCAAATTACAAAATCGAGAAAAAACGGGTCTCAAAATGCTGAAATCCCTAGGGAACTGAGGCTTTTTACGGGTCTCACAAACAAAAATCAAAGAAAAAGGAGAAATATTTATTGAAAGAGAAAAACGAAAACAATGACGTTATGCAGTCGAAGGGCGTACGCCTCCGCGACGATCAATGGGAAGACTGCGACCGACTTTACCGCAAGCTCAGGCTCTCGTCGCGCAATCATTTCATCCGCGATGCTGTGGATTTTTACATAGCATACCTACAGGGAAAGCAATCTGCGAGGTTCATTACGCGCGAGCTCGAGTCGGTGATTTCGGCGAAAATCCATGACAGCGAGAACAGGCTCAGCCGTCTGCTATTCAAACTCGCGGTCGATCAGAATCTGCTTGCACATCTGGTCGGCTACGCTTGCGAATACGGTTACGACGAGATCGAAGAGATGCGCGTTGATTCAATCCGCGAGGTCAAGGAAACAAACGGAAGCATCCGCGCGGATGACGTACTGAAGGGAGATCGCTGATGGCGGGTTTGATCTTCAAAGCACCTTACTACAAGCCGTCGCACAGAACTGCGGACGGCAGAAGCAGAAGCGGAATGCTCAATTACGTTGCAACACGCGAGGGAGTTGAAGCTCCGCGAAGCGGCATGATCGATTATGTCGGCGGACGCAAAGGATCGTGCGGACTCTTCACTGACGAGGGCGAAGAGATTGTCCTCTCGCGGATCGGAAAGGAGCTCGACGAGCATACGGGAAATATGTGGGGACTGATTCTCTCGCTCAAACGCGAAGACGCCGAACGGCTCGGATATAATACTGCCGATCAGTGGATGCATCTGCTCCGCGCGCATCGGAATGATATTGCAAAGTCGATGAACATCGCGCCCGAAAATCTTCGTTGGTATGCGGCGTATCACAACAAGGAAAAGCATCCGCACGTGCATATGCTCGTTTGGTCGCGCTCGCCGAGAGAGCCGTATCTTTCGGTGGAAGGAATCGAAAACATCAAAAGCACAATCGGTCGTGAAATCTTTCGCCAGGATATGATGTCGGTTTACAAGGAGCAGACCGAAGCGCGGGACAAGCTCAAAGAAAGTTTTCGGGAGCGAATGAGTGAAATCGTTTTCGGAATCGAGTCGGGAGACTTTGAAATCGCGCCCGAGCTTATCGCAAGGCTCGCTCAGCTCGCGAAAAAACTAAAGAAGCACAAGGGCAAAAAGGTGTACGGTTATCTCGATAAAAATGCGAAGAAGCTGGTGAATGAGATTGTAAAAATGATCGCAGACGATCCAAATATCGCCGAGCTCTATGATCTCTGGCAGAAGTGCCGCGAGGAAATCTTCCGTACATACACCGATGCGCTGCCCGAAAAGATTTCGCTCGAGGAGAATAAAGAATTCAAATCGCTCCGCAATATGGTTGTTAAGATGGCTGACTCGGCTTCGCTCCCCGATCAGCCGCCGATTGATATCGATCTAGAACCCGAAGAGGATGAAGACAGACTGAAGATCCTTGCGGAGCGGGGCAATCGACTTGCGATGTACAAACTCTACCGTGCTTACAGCGACGGCATCTTTGATGCTCGCAAGGGCGAGCCGATGAAGTATCTGAGGAATGCGGTTGACGCTGGATTGGGATTTGCCGAGTACAAATACGCCGAGCTTGCCGACAAGAATATGCCTAACGTCAAGCTCTCATATCTCCTCCGCGCTGCAGAGCACGGTTGCTTCGCGGCGGACTACGAGATCGGCAAGCTCTACTACGAAAGCGGGCAGACCGAGCAAGGGCTCAAATATCTCGAGCGTGCCGCCGAACGCGATGTATGGTCTCAAACTCAGCTTGCGATGCTCTACTGCTATAAGCTCGGTGAGTTTGAAAAAGGAATAGAGCATTTGAAGAAAGCGGCGGAGGAAGGTTATGTACCGGCGCAAAAGGCACTCGATGCGATTGAAAAGGAACAGAATGCGAGGATCTTCGTGGGCATCTGCAATCTTTTCTATCACGCAAGCCGAATCATCGATGAAAGTGCCGAGAAATATATCCGCTCGACCTACGACGGCATCGACAGCCGACAGAAGCGTGAGCAAAGGGCAAAGCAGTTGGGAATCTCGATGAGCGGAATTTAATTGATAAGTTTTTGATAACTTCCGCGATTGTCTCTGGATTTATCGCGGAAGTTGTGATATTGTAATGAAAAAACGAAAGGAAGTTTATATATGTCAAAACGAAGACCGTCGGGGGACGGAATGGTCAGAAAAAGAAAGGATGGACGGTGGGAAGGTCGCATTGTGGTCGGGCATAAAGAAGACGGTAAACCAATTTACCGCTCCGTGTTTGCCGATAAGCAGGGCGAGCTGATGCCGAAGCTTGCCGAACTGAAGGATCAGTACGCGGGCGTGGAGCTTACAGAAGACAGTTCGATCACGCTCGGCGAATGGCTCGAGCGGTGGATGGACGAATACAAAAAGCCGATCCTCCGCGCGAGTACCTATGCTAGGTACAGCCGCGATATCCAAAACCATATCTTGCAACACCTCGGCTCGAAAAAGCTCTCGCAGATCAAGACTGCTGACCTGCAAAAGCACTACAACAGACTCCTCGAATTGGGGCGGAAGAATGACATCGGCACGGGCAAAGGACTCGCCAACGCAACCGTGCGGGGTATTCACATGATCCTGCGAGAGTCGCTTGAAAGTGCGGTGCGCGAGGGACTCATCCCGAAAAATCCTGCTGACGGTACTGCCCCGCCGAAGATTCAGCGCAAGGAAAAACAAGTGTTGACGAAAGATCAGATTGAAAAATTCATGAAGTTGATCGAAGACGACGAGGTGTGGTACGATTTCTTCTACACCGAGATCATCACCGGCATGCGCCAAGGCGAGATCTGCGGTCTGCTCTGGGAGGACTTCGATGAAAAGGACGGCACTCTCCGCGTGGCTCGGTCGGTGGATTTCGTAAACCGCAATCCCGTCATCGGCGAAACAAAGACGGACGAAGGCAAGCGTACGATCTATCTGCCCGACAGTTTGCGACGGATTCTATCAGAACGTAAAAAGAATGCCTTCAGCAAGTGGATCTTCCCAAATTATCTTGAACCCGATCTGCCGCTCAATCCGAGCAAAGCCTACCGACAACTAAAAAAGCTGCTCGACATGGGCGGTCTACCGAATATTCGATTCCACGATCTGCGGCACACATTCACATCGCTTGCCGCCAACACCGGAATCGCGCCGAAGACCTTGTCCGAGATCGTCGGACACACCAAGGCGAGCTTCACGCTCGACACATACGCGCACGTCACAAGCGACATGCAAAAGACCGCGGCGAACATAGTCACGAATTATATCACCGACATCCTCGGAAAGGAGTTGAAGCCATGGCAAAACGCAAACGAAAAAGCGGAGAAGGAACAGTAAGGCTTCGCAAAGACGGCAGATGGGAGGGGCGAGTCGTTGTTAGCTACGACGAAAAGGGGCACCCTAAGACCAAAAACGTTACCGCAAAGACGAAAAACGAGTGCATCGAGAAGCTCGAAAATCTCAAAGCCGAGCTCGGCGCGGTCGTGAAAAAATGCACGCCGACGATGTCCTTCGGCGAATGGATGGATTTCTGGTTCCAAACCTACTGCAAAAACTCGCTTAAGGAATACACGCAGGTCACCTACGCCGAACGCATCTACAAGCAGATCATCCCGAAGATCGGGCATATCCCGCTCAATCAAATAAACACAGGTACGCTCGAGAAATTCTACGCACAGCTCAAATCAAACGGCAGACTGACGCGCCGCGAAATCTTCGGTCCCGGACTTGCAAATTCGGTCATAAGGAGCACCCACGCGCACTGCCGTGCTGCACTTGAAAAGGCGGTTGCGGAAAAATTGATCAAGCAAAATCCCGCAATCGGTTGCAAGTTACCGCCGAAGAAGTCACCCGAAGTCGAAATTCTCACGCCCGAAGAAATGCAGAAATTGCTCTTTCAGGCGCAGATCGACGGCTTCTATGAAATGTTCACTCTTGACCTCGCCACGGGTTTGCGGCGCGGTGAGCTGATCGGTCTGCAATGGAAGGACATCGACTTCGAAAAAGGCACTCTCTCGGTCACAAAGCAGGTGCGGTACGTCAAGCGTGAGCTGCAGATTCTGCCGCCGAAAACGAAAGCCTCAATCCGCACCATCATCCTTCCCGCACCGATCCTCGAAATGCTCGCGGAGTATAGGAAAAGAATCGATTCGATATGGCTCTTCCCGTCGCCGTACAAAACGGAGGATATGCCGAGGGATCCAAGCTCATGCCGAAAGGCGCTTGCAAGAATCCTCGAGCGCGCGGGGTGCAAGCACGTGCCGTTCCACGCTTTGCGGCACACCTTTGCATCGCACGCCTTCCACTATGGAATGGATGTCAAAACGCTTGCAAGCACAATCGGACACGAAAGCGTAGAAACAACTTTGAACGTGTATGCGCACAGCTCCGAGCAGATGAAGCGAGATGCCGCAAGGAAGATTGACGAAAGCATCGGTACGGCTCTCGGCGCCGATCTGAGCGCCAATACCGCCCCACAAGCCTCCGAAAACGGCACAACGGGCAACTCGTCTGCCGAAAATAACACCCCGAAAACGCCGAAATTTGAGCCTTACGTCGGCAAGCGCCGAAGAAGCGGAACCGGCTCGGTCCACCAAGTCAGCAAAAACGTGTGGGAAGGGCGGTATTCCCCAATCGTCAACGGCAAACGCATTGCGCGCAACATCTACGCCAACAGCGAGGAAGAATGCGAGATCAAACTCGCGGAGCTGATCAGGGAGATGAAAGAGGAATTGGGGATCAAATGAAATGATTTGCTCCAAAACCGTTTTGTGATTTTATGCAAATGCACGATTTCACAAAACGGTGCGACTGCCATTGTTCAAAAATTGCATCACAGTAATCAAAGAAAAAGCTCGGCAGAGACATCTACTGCCTTGGTATTTACAGAATGATGTTGCAAGAACTCGGCTTTTGTGGTATAATTGTTATACGAAATTGTATGAGTTCCCTTGCAAGGAGATAAATGATTATGAAGAAAACAGAGTTTTTTAACATGAACAGACCATATATCATTTGCCACATGGTAACGAGCATTGATGGCAAGGTAACAGGTGACTTCTTGTTTCAGCCGGAGTGCGCCGGAGCAACCGATATTTATTACCGCATTAACCGCGAGCGAAAAGCAGACGGCTTTATTTGCGGTCGAGTGACCATGGAAGGGAGCTTCACGGACGGTTGGTATCCCGATTTAAGTAAGTACGAGCCCGTGCATCACGGTATAGGCTTGAAGATGGATTGCATCGTCGACGATCTCAGCGGATTCTATGCAGTTGCCTTTGATACCCACGGCAAGCTCGGTTGGAAGTCGAACAAGATCATTGATCCCGACGGCGATCCCGGCTACGACGGTGCGCAGATCATCGAGGTGCTTTCTGAAGATGTGGATGAGCGCTATCTCGGTTACCTGGAAGAAATGGAGATTCCGTATATCTTCGCAGGTGAGGATTCCATTGACGTGGAGCTTGCTTTGTTCAAGCTAAAGAATATCATCGGCTGTAACACCTTACTTTTGGAAGGAGGTAGCATCATCAACGGAGCTTTTGAAAGAGCAGGGATGGTTGATGAATTAAGCCTTGTTGTCGCTCCCACGGTGGCAGGCAAGGACAGCAAGCCGCTCTTTATGGATGCGGACATTGCGAATTTTGAGCTGGTCAAAGTGGGAAATGAGAACGATAATCTTGTTTTGAATTATAAGAGGAGAGGGATCGTATGAAGCGCGACGAACTTTACCATTTGGTGAAAGTGGAGCAATCGAACATTTGTCAAATCGTTTCATATAAAGACGGAAAGAGAGTATATTCCGAGTGCTAGAATGATTACAAAGCAGATGATTGAACACATATTAAAAATCGCACTTTTTATCAACTGTGATTCTTTGAAAAATGGTATAATAAAATGAATTATACTGATAAGGTGGAGAGAAACATGCCAAAGGAAGACATCAAGCAGGTTTTAGAATATATCGAAGAGCATCTTACCGATGACAGTTTGCTCGATAACACTATCCGCTTTTGAAGATCGATGAGGAGTATGCGCTGTTTGAAAACAAACGCGACAGGGTTATCAAGGTCGCGGTGGAGTGTTAAATATATAACAAAGTGTCAAGGATGCGAGTCCTTGACACTTTGTTATAGAATTACGTGCGATGTATAATTGCACTTATGATCTCATTTGCAGCTATATCGAGTCCCTTTGAAGAATCAACGATCAGGTCATAATGTGCGCTATCTCCCCATTCAAGTCCCGAAATATGCTGATAGTAAGAAGCTCTCGCTTTATCCGAGTGGCGGATGCTTCTGCGAGCTTGTTTTTCGCTGTCGCCGTAAAGCTCCATGACACGCTTAATTCGGTATTCCTCGGGAGCTTGAATGAAAACACGGAAAATATTGGGGTTATCCCGAAGCACATAGTCTGCGGCACGTCCAACGATCACGCAGCTTCCATGTTCGGCGATTTTTCGAATGATCTTATATTGAGCGCTGATAGCGTGGTTAACCACTTTTCTGGAAAGATAGAGTTCGTGCAGCTTCCTCGGCGAGTTCTTGTTAAGTCCCGAAATAAACTCTCGGCTGAGTCCGCTTTCCTCTGCAGCGAGTGCCGTCATCTCCTTATAGTAGAATGGAATGCCGAGTTTATCGCCAATTATTTTACCGATCTGCTTGCCGCCCGAGCCGTGTTCGCGGGCGATTGTTATAATAACACCCGGACGGGAGGCTTGGATAGCAACGGGATGCTCTGCCTTTGCACTTTCAAGAGAAGCTTGTGTATACGCCTTTTTGAAAAAATAAGCGGATAAGATGAATCCTACGACAGAAGTGATTCCGTCAGTTACGGGATAGGTCAGCCAAAAATAATCAAGTCCGATTAGAGAAAACAGATATCCAAGCGGAACGAAAAGCACGACGGTACGTAATACGGTAAGTGCGGAGCTTTTGAGACTACTGCCAACGGCTTGGAAAAGCACGGGATAAGTCAGTGAGGTAACGAGAGGCAAAAAGCTCCAACCTATAATGCGAAAGGCGGTGATACCGATTTGTATGACCTCCTCATCCGATGAAAAGAAACGTAGCATCGGCTCGGGAATGATATTGAAGCAAAGTGTACCGAGAAACATCAAAGTAACCCCAAACAGAATGGCAAAGTTCAGTGCTTTTTTGCAACGGTCGATGTTTTTGGCGGCATAGTTAAAGCTGATCACGGGAACGATGCAGGTCTGCATTGCGCCGAGGGGAATGAAAAAGAAGGTCTGCCATTTATAATAAAGTCCGAGAGTGGTCACCGCGGCATCTGAAAAAGTCGCAAGGATCATATTGAGACCGAATATGTAAAAGGTATATGCTGATTGCATCAGAATGTTCGGGAGTCCCAAACGGAATATTTTTGTTACGTAATGGGGATATTTCTGCAAGGACGGCGATTTGTGAAAGCCCTTTTTCATCACTATCAGGGCGGCAACGATCTGTCCTGCCACGGTAGCGACCGCCGCACCCGCGATTCCCATTTTGGGAAGCCCAAGCAAGCCGAAGATGAGAAACGGATCGAGAATGATATTGGTTATCGCGCCGAAGATCTGCGCGAGCATCGGTGTTTTCATATCGCCCTTCGCTTGCAGAATTTTCGTCCAAATGCTTTCAAGAAACAAACCGAAGCTGAATACACAAACGATTCTTCCGTAGGTTACAACATCGGAAATGATTTGCGGATCGTTTGTTGACATCCTCGCAAAGGCGGGCATAATGGCATAGGTGATCAAGGCAAAAAGAACCCAAAGGACGATAGCAAGCGGTGTTCCTACGCCTGCGTATTCCTTGGCTTTTTCCTCTTGATCGAGTCCGAGCTTCGCTGCGATGACCGTATTGATGCCAACGCCCGTTCCTACGGCAAGAGCGATCATCAGAAGCTGAATCGGATAAATGATAGAGAGTGCAGTAAGTCCCGATTCCGAGAAGCGTCCCACGAAAACGCTGTCAACGATATTGTATAATGCTTGAATGAGCTGTGCAAGCATCACGGGCGGTGCCATTTTGAGAATAATCTTTGATATTCTCTCTGTGCCAAAATAATTGTTTTGTTCTTTAATAGTTTCCATTGCTTATATTTTGTCCTCCTCAAGAGCCTCGGTGAGCACAGTATCATATTCACAGATCAGCGCGGTCATTTGACGTAGCTTGCGAACGCCCATCGCATTCACCGCCTTTTCCTCCACCTCACCGAGAGAAGCGAGAAGCGGTGCGGCATACGCTTCGCCTTTATCGGAAAAGACAAATGCTTTTTCTCTGCCGTTTGCATGGTCGGGACTATCGCAAAGCAAGCCTGCATCAAGCATAGATGAAATAACGTGATTTACAGTCTGCTTAGGAAGCAGATAGCTGTCGCAGATCTGCTTTTGCGTGCAAAACCCGTTGTCGCGTATCGTATACAAAACAAGCATTTCGTTATAACTGACACCGTGCTTCTTTGACCACGACGAATAAACGCCGCGAAACTTGATGATCGCACGGTTAACATCATTCAAAAGCTGTTGTGTTTCAAATTCCATAAAACACCTCCAAAGTCCCATATGGGACTAATAGATTATACTACAGAGAACGTAATTTGTCAATATATTTGAACAAAAATACAGAGATAAAATAGAAGAGACGGCAGAACAATCTGTCGTCTTGATTTTACAGAATGGTGTTGAAGTGCGCGGAGTTTTGTGGTATAATAAGGTATCAAACTCACGGAGAGTATTATGCTTACCTACACATACATATCAAGAGGAAAATTTGGCTTGGTTGAGAAGCCCAAGCCTATGATACAGCACGAGAGGGATGCGATTGTCAAGGTCACGCTTGCGAGCATCTGTTCGAGTGATTTGCATATCAAGCGCGGCAGCGTGCCGAGAGCGGTTAAGGGGATTACTGTCGGTCACGAGATGGTCGGCATCGTGGAAGAAGTCGGCTCTGCGGTCACGCATGTGAAGCCCGGCGACAGAGTCACGGTTAACGTGGAAACATTCTGCGGCGAGTGCTTCTTTTGCAAGAAGGGCTTCGTCAACAACTGCTCCGACAAGAACGGCGGCTGGGCTCTCGGTTGCCGCATCGATGGCGGTCAGGCAGAGTACGTTCGCGTGCCGTTCGCGGATCAGGGGCTGAACAAGATTCCCGATAGCGTGACCGACAGACAAGCTCTGCTTGTAGGAGATGTTCTCGCCACAGGTTATTGGGCGGCGAAGATCTCCGAGATCACCGAGGACGATACCGTTCTCATTATCGGAGCAGGCCCCACGGGAATTTGCACGCTCCTTTGCGTGATGCTGAAAAATCCCAAGCGAATTATCATGTGCGAGAAGGACGAAAACCGTATCAAGTTTGTGAACGTGCATTATCCCAATGTGCTGACGGTCACGCCCGAAAAATGCCTTGATTTCGTTCTTAAGAACAGCGATCACGGCGGTGCGGACGTGGTTCTTGAGGTGGCAGGAGCAGAGAACACCTTTGAGCTTGCATGGCAGTGCGCGCGTCCGAATGCCATCGTCACGGTGGTGGCGCTTTATGATAAAGCGCAGATCCTGCCTCTGCCGGATATGTACGGCAAGAATCTGACTTTCAAGACCGGCGGCGTTGACGGTTGCGACTGCGAGGAAACGCTCAATCTCATTGCCGAGGGCAAGCTCGACACCGAGCCGCTGATCACGCATACCTATCCGCTTGCGAAGATCGATGAGGCGTATGAGCTGTTTGAAAATAAACGCGACGGGGTTATTAAGGTCGCGGTGGAATGCTAAATATTTGGAAGTAACTAAGAAGGAGAAATGCCGATGTTATATCATTATTGTGCATATAAAAAATTCGAATCCATTTTACAATCAAAAACACTTTGGCTTACACAGATAGTGAAATCAAATGATACTGAGGAAGTGGTTAGAACATTTGATATTATTTGGAATAAAATAAAGTTCTATGTTTCAGATGGGATTATAGATTCTACCAAAGCTAAGCAAATGATGGACATATTGGAAAATCAAATGAAGACAGAAATTTGGGCTTCGACTGAAGGTGATGAAGTTCCGTATGGTGTTTGTCTTAGTGTTAATAGAGATTTGGCACAAAATTGGAACGAGTATGGTGATGTAAGTAAAGGGATTGCGTTGGGCTTTTCAGATGATCTAATGCTTGGAATTTCCAATTATATGCCGCATCCCAATCGATGTTTTCAAAGAGCCATTGGGTGGGATAAAGTTATTTATGACAGAGATCATATAAGCAGAGAATTTATACCATTGATCATTGATAGTATAAACAATTCTCAAAACGCTATGGGGTGGCTAAATGTTCGAACTACATTAAAACACTATTCGGCTTTTATTAAAAATCCTTGCTTTCAAGATGAACGAGAAATTAGAGTTATATATTATCCAGATGAACAACACAACTTAGATGATGTTGCTGAAGTCTCAAATATTATAGAAAGTCCTATACCTCACTGTACGCTCCCATGGATCAAGTCGAATGGTGTATGTGCTTTGAAAGAAATTATCATAGGAACAAATTGTGAAAAATCAGAAGAAGACATTCGTGATCTATTGTTTGAAAATAATATACACGACGATATTGAGATTGTGCGTTCCGAATATCCATATAAAATATCTTCTAACAGATAATAATTTGATTTATATGCAAAACAAGGTCTGCAAATCAGCAGACCTTGTTTTCGCTTTTCTTAGTTGATAGATTGTTCTGAAATGCGTTTTATCAATTCAGGAGAATAAATACAACACATGCGAAGTGTGAACCACCACACAATTAATCCTTGGTAGGAAGATAACTCCGCATCTGAAGCCAATCCATGACCAATTATATTTCTCATGCCGAATCCGTATTCGCTTGTGTAAAAAACCTTAAAATTAAATAGATATATAGGATCGATGTGCTTTTCCATCTCAGGAAGCTTGAGAATGGATTCTAAAGACAGACATTCTTCAACGCCATTATCTTTTGTTTTATAAACAACCGCGCCACAATCGCCGGATAAATTTCTTATAGCATTTTCCATTTGAGGCATCAATATCGATAATGCGGTGATATAATCATATTCAAAGCCTGCCGTCAATCCCTTCAAAAAAGACCTCTGTCTATCTTCTGGAATTAAAGCATTATTCTCTACAATAAATTTTAGATTTTCTTCTGTAAAAGAGAAGCGTTCCTTTATAATGTGGAGATAACGAGAAATAAACGCATCGGCATAGATGGAATAATCCTGTTCCGCATCATGTTCCCAAATGTGTTCTTGTTCTTCTGTGGTAGCATTATGCAAAGATGGAACAATACATTTTATACGACCATCTGAATCAAGAATTGTGGTTTCGAAGAACGATGAAAAGAAAAAACTATTCTTTTTGTTTCGCTTTTTTAAGTTTTGCGGGGCGATTAGATTTACTGCGTGAATAAAGTTCCATATGCATTTTTCAAAAGATGCATTCTCGGTTATGGAACGCATTTTGTTTATAGTATCGGTCAAGTCGAATGATCCGCTGGTAATAGATTTAATATTATCTAAGGACAGTTTCTTTACCGGTTCAATTCTTTTTGCTAATCTTTTTCTCTCGATGGTAGTATCGGCAGATCTTGAAGCACTCCACAAATTCATCGCTTTTTGAATTAAATGAATAATTCTTCGTGAATGTTGAGGATCATTCCAATCAAGCTGATTTGCTGCAGCTTCGTGGTATTTTGCCATACAGACTAATAGATTTTGTTTGTCGGAAGTTCTTTTTTCTTTATTATAAACCTCGGTGAGAATTTCGGTTAAATGAATAGCATCGTGATAGTCGTTTTTTTCTACTCTACTTTTGATTAGATTCAACGCATATTTTTCTACAGCGCTATTATTCATTCCTAATAGCAACGACCTCAACGCTATCTCGGTATATCTTTCGGTGGAAGGATAATTAGGAATAAGTGTTTCGAGGCAAAATTGGCGAAATCTTGCGGTGTTGAATTTGTTGGATTTTGTTTTTGCGTAAATTCGACATATTGAAGAAACAACGGCTGTTTGTGTGTAGTTGTCGTTTTCGGTTTGCAACACATCGAAATATGCTTCTAAAGCTTCGTTGGCAAAATCGATATTGTGATAATGTTCCCAAAGTAGATCCAAGCATATAGCATTAAAAAATCGAAAAGATGAAAGCTTAACAATATCCCTAAGAACCTCGTATTCCTTTGAAGTTATATTATCCAAGGAATAGATAGAGAAGGAATCGTCAATGTTTAAGGGAAGCGTATACTCTGACAGGAGTTCAATAATAGCAGATAAAACAATTTGATTGTGTCCTTTGGCACGAGCTTTTTTCTTCCGAAGTTCCGATATTTTTTCATCAATTGCAGATGGCATATTCAATATAGAAACAATATTGTTTAAAAAGTCTGTTTTCATAGATTTCTCCTTGATTTTTTGCGCATCATTAATAACAATATTATATCACAAAAAATCACTTTTTTCAAGAATCGCTGATCGCTTAGAAATGAGAAATTTGGGTAAAAATTAAGCCAAAAATATCCGCAAGTGGTCAAACATGTGGTCAAGTGCGAAAAATGGGCTTGTTCAATCCCGAAAGCAGGGAAGAACAAGCCCATTATGTATATCACGAAAACGCGAGATTTCAAGAGATTTTGCGAGATAAATAAAGAAAAACCGGGAATCTTACGACTCCCGATTTTTGGTCTGAGTGACAAGACTTGAACTTGCGGCCTCTACCACCCCAAGGTAGCGCGCTACCAGCTGCGCCACACCCAGATCTTGCGCTTGGCGCGGTTTCTGTAGGCTGTTGCCCGCAGCTTGCGCCTTGCGACTTGAATATTATACCACAAATATGCCGACTTGTCAATAGTATTTTGAACTTTTTTTTCAAGTTTTTTTATAAAATTTGTTTTTGCTTCTTTTTTTGATAATGATCATCATTGATATTATAAATGATGATGACAAAATCACTGCGAGCGGGATGGTTATTATTTTAAATGCGGGAGAATTTTTATTGTTATCGGTATTAACTGCATACGCGGTATCTGTTGTGCGGTCAGTGGGTTCGGGGGGAATGGAAGTTTCATTTTCATGACTTGTTTCGTGCGGGATAATCTCCACTTGATCCCAATTTGACGTATCAAACTCTGCCTCGCCGTAAAGTGTTAGTGTCTTTTGCCCTGTTATTACATTAAGATTTGAAATATCAATGCTTACAGGCAGCAGACCGGCATCGGTGAGTATCAGTTCGAAATTGCCTGCACTACCGCTTTTGTTTCTGCTGTGAATAAGTTTTTCAACCTTACCGCCGTGGATTTCGATGGTTACGTTTTCGGTATAGGCATAATCTCCCGCAACGTAGAGTTCTTTGATGGTTGCGTTTTCCGTGACAATAAGGCTTGACGATTCGATATTGGTTCCGTACTTGCAGGTTTCGCCCATGACAAGTCGGCTGACGAAGGCGTTACCGCCGATCATAACCGAATAATTACCGCTTGAGGCTGCTTCGGCATTTGACGGTGCGACAAAATCGAAAAGCCCGCCAAGCAGAGTGATCGAAATATCGTCCGAAGTGTTTTCGCTCCTACGGCCTCCGCGGACGAAGAGCTTGCCGCCGTCGGATGGAGTGTAGGTGTATTCAGCCTTCTTTTCTACACCAAGCTCGGAAAGCTTTTCGGGGGACGTGGTGTTGGTGGGGTAATAATCTATTCCGAGATCAAACATCTTGCGGATTTCACTCATATCGTCCGCGGCGCGCAGGCAGGTGAGAAGAGAGGCGGCTTTGGCTTTATCTATCCAGCTTTTTGCGCGGTCGAAATTTGCTGAGTCCGAAAGACCTTGAATATTGAATGCGATTCCGGCGTTGACTTTACAGCTTGAATTTGTCATTTCGGAAAGCGATATTATGCTTTTTTCATAGCCCGCGTCGGTCTGGTCGCCCCAGATGAGATGGCAAAATATATCGCGGTTTAAGTTATAAGATATTTGGAGAAGAGAAAGCGAACTGCTTGATATGATGATATCTTCCGGTGCAAAATATTCAAGAGCTGTGTCGATAGTCTTTTTTATGACGTCCTTACCTACCGATTTCAGCTCGATAAAAGGCTTTGCACCGTATTTTTTGCATATTTCAAGATATTCGCGGAATGTGGGGACGTATAATTTGCTTGAGTCAGCAGACGAAATATCGAAGCCGTAAGCGGCGGTATCGATGCGGTATTGTAGTATTTCCGCATAAGTCATTGTGTGGACTCTTCCGCTTCCGTTGGTGGTGCGGTCGAGGGTTGAATCGTGGATGCAGACAAGCTCACCGTCCGCGGTCATAAGTACGTCGGTTTCGATATAATCAAAGCCGTGCTTGCCCGCGGCTTCAAAGGAAAGAACGGTATTTTCGGGTCCCTCGGGCTGAAAACCTCTGTGCGCGCTGAGAACGATTGAATCGATCTCACTTTCTGTAAGTGCGCGAGCGGGCTCGGTGTAATTCAAATTCCAATTCGTATTGACGACCTCAAAACTTTCGCCTGCGAAAAAGCTTGTCGAAGCGTATATGGTGAGAGGCGCGTTGGTCTTGCCGCCACGGTCAAGAGTGAGATTCTCAAATCGAGTGGGGCCACCAAGAACGAAGCGATGTTCATCATTGATCGAAAGAGCCTCCTTGGATGCGGCGTGCACGACCAGCCGCGCGTTGGCAGATATTCTGAAATCGTTTACGCCGTAAGCTGAGGTGAATGTTACTTCGCCCTTGTGAGATATCTTTCCGTCATAGTTGAAATGATCTGCGACAGTAAGTTTGCCGCAGATTACTATGGTTGCCGATGCCGAAGGATCGCCTTCAATGTTCGATTTTTCAAAAATGAGTTCATAGGCTTCCTCGAGCGTTCCGACGGGAGATGACGGGGAAGTTCCGTCGCCGTTTCCGCCGTCGCAGACGTAGATCGCCAAGTTCGTTTCGGCTTTTATTGGTATTATCGTTGAGGATAAAACAGCTGCCAGAATCAAAACGGCAAGAAGCTTTTTCATAATTTACCTCAGTATCATTTTTATTGCAAAAAGTTGCAGACGTTTGGGCAATGCATTGAGGAGCAGGAGCAGAGGATTGCGGTTGATCGAGTAAGCAAACCGCGGATTTTTCTTTTTCAATATCCGCACCGCTTTTTGCGCGATCTTTTCGGGCGGGATGTTGCGCGCTTCGACGGTGCTGACTATTCGCTTGAACCTTGCGGCGTTACAGCTGTAAAGCTTGGTGCCCTCGCAGAATCTGTCGAGAGCATCGGTTGAAACGCCGAGCATACGTGTTTTTACCGCTCCGGCACGGAGGACGGAAACGGTTATGCCGAGAAGTTGAAGCTCCATTCGAAGCGAATATGCGTATTTATCGAGCGCCGCTTTGGTTACGGCGTAGATGCCCGTGAAGGGAAGCGGATCAAGCGGTGCAAGCTCGCTTGTGATGATAAGTATTCGGCTGCCATTGCCGAGCATCGGGAGAAATGTCTTGTTGATCAAGAATGCCCCGCGCAGGTTGATGTCAAAAATAGTGCGAAAGTCTTCGTCCGACATCTCGACGAGCGAATTGAGCATATACATTCCCGCAAAATGCAGGATGGCATCAAGACTCTCTGCGGTTTCTGCGACACGCGCAAATGCCTCTTTGATGCTATCCTCGGATGTTATATCGGCTTGGATGGGGATGATACCTTTCTCGGTCTCCGAGACTCTTTTGTCAAGCGCGAAGACGGTGTATCCCATATCGCGCAGAAGCTTACAGGCGGCGCTGCCCATTCCTCCAAATGCGCCCGTTACAAGGATCGACTTCATTTTTTACCTCTTGATAAACTTTTTATCTCGAATAAATGCCATCAACTGCTTTTTGTGTTTGCAGAGCTTTTCGTTGCAGTGCTTGCAGGAGATGCAAGCGTTTGTGCGCTCGGAGAAACGCTCGGGGTGGCGTTTATAATTCCACTCCCAGCGGAACAAAAGCATCAGTGACAGTGCAACGAGGCTATAGGTGTATGGATGTGGGATGAAGATGAGAGGAGTGAACATCATCGCAAAATCCCAATTATATATGCGGCAATCGGTGCAGCATCTGTTTTTCATAAACCAAGTCTGGAAGGGGCAGAAAAAGAGGATGCATATCATATCGCAAACGCCGTAAGCGAGGGTGATGAGTATGAGTATGCCCGCGTCAATGATATTTGTGAAATAGAGAACTCCGATCGCGCCGTTGAGGGCAAACCAAGCCGCCGCAACGGCAAACGTGCGCCACGGTGATTGGAGCTTGGGCTCCTTTGAATCTGTCGGAATAAAATTGCGGGAAAATTGTTTTTGACATCCGGGGCTTTCAAGCTTAGACGGAAAAAACCTGCAAGCCATTTCAATGGCGTAGACTATCCAGATCAATATCAAAAGGAAAGGGAGTGCCTTGCTGTTTTCAAGAAAAACGCCTTTACCCGTGATACGTTTGAATATATAAAGCGCCGTAGCGCCCAAAAACATAAGCGCACGGATCACCATTTTGACGTAATGCATCGCCGAAACACGCGAAATCTTATAATTGCTCATAGGGTAGCTGCTTTCGTTGTGTTGTTCTATTATTATATCACATCTCTTTGACTTTTGCAACCGAAAAAATGATAACGTAACTCAATTATTGGTGAGGTAGACAAACAAAAACGCGATGAATTTTCACCGCGTTTTTGAGTTTTATTTATTCATCATAGTATCCGAGATAACCTCGAGGACTCGCTGATAGCATCCGCCGCAGCCGGTGGAGCAATGAGTGGTCTTTTTGACATCTTCGAAAACGTCGAGAAGATTTTCAACCTTTGAGTGCTTTTCAAGCGCATCAAGGATGTTGAAATAGGATACGTTTTTGCAGTTGCAGATCTTGAAATCCTTTACAGACTTGCTATCTACGGGTTTGAGGTCACAGGTTTTGTTTTCAGACATTTTCTTATCCTCCGTGTCTTGTTTTATTGATATAATTATATCATTTTTACTTTGATTTTTCCGTGACCGAGTCACAGTTTTGATTTGTTGATCTCTTTTTGGACAGCCGCGATCCTTTCGCCGAGGGGCGGGTGGCTGTATTCGAGAACGACATTGATCTTTGAGGGAGACAGGTGCGCGAAATTTTCACGTGCAAGTTTTTTGAGCGCGGAGATCATGGCTTCGCCGTAGCCTTCGCTGACTGCCTGACGGTCTGCGCGATATTCCGCCGAGCGGCTGTGCGCGTTCATAATGATCGACATAAAGGGCTGAACGATTCCGAGTCCCGTGCCCATAAGCAGGTAAACAAATCCGTAGTTGACGCCCTCGAAGCCGAAGGCGGTGTGCAACTCGGGCATACTGACGGCGAGGAAAGCAACGGTTCCCATCAGCGCCATATTGATGAGGCTGAGAGCCTGGCGCTTCGGAACGTCCTTGTGAAGACCGTGACCGAGCTCGTGCGCGAAAACTGCACAGATCTCGTCGGGCGTCATAGCGTTTACGAGGTTATCGTAAAGGACGATGGTCTTCATTTTGCCAAATCCCGTGAAATAAGCGTTGAGCTTTGTTGTGCGGCGGGAAGCGTCCATTACCTCAATAGCCTTGACCTTGTAGCCATGCTTGGTCAGAAGGGCTTCAAGGCTGTTTCTGAGCTCGCCTTCTTCGAGCGGAACGAATTTGTTGCCGATGCGGCTGAAAATGGGGTAAAGGAAGGAAATGATGAGCGAGAAGCAGAACATTGCGCCCGCAAAGATAGGGATCATCCAGACGCCGACGAGGCTGTAGAAGCCGTAAACGGCGTAACAAATAAGGATCGAGAGAAGAAGATTGAGCAGGAAGGAGCGGATCCTGTCGGCAACGAAGGTCTTGCCCGTCGTTTTGTTGAAGCCGTATTTCTGCTCGATCACCATATTTGAAACATAGCTTTCGATGATCTCGAAAACTGTTGACACGAGAGTAGCAAAAATGATTACGGAGAGAAGCCCTGCGTGATCACCTGCGGGGAAAAGGGAAGCCACGGCGGAGTAGGCATTCGTTGCAAGAAGTGTGAGCATAACGATGCCGGTGACGATCGAGGAGATGATGGCAAATCTTGAATGCTCCGATTCGTATTTCTTCCAGGTTGCGTATGTTTCGTCGTCGTAAACGTCGGCGAGATTCGCTGGCGTGGGATTGTTTGCCGAGCGATGCTGAACGACGTTCAGCACAATGCCGTAAACGCCCCCGATGAGGGTCAAAAGAATAATGACAAGCTTGATCATTTTTTGTTCTCCTTTTTATCCATTTCGGCAAAAAGCTTTTCGTAGGGCATAAGCATACCCTCGTTCATCTTGTTGCCCATTTTGGAAAGTACTGTTTCGTTTGAAAGAAGCGCCCCCACAAGGTACATCTTCATTGAGGTGAAGAATTTCTTCTGCGGGAAGTCGTAAATGCCCTGCTTTTTGTAGAATTTGTGGTCGGCGCGCATCATTCCGCGCATCTGATAGATGAGGTCTCGGAAGATCTTCATTCCGCCGACACCCCAGAAATTCTGCGGCGCGGTGTGCTTGGTTTCGAGCGCGAAGGCAAGCGATTTTGCAAGCGCGTCGATCTGCGCGTCGGTGTCGTATTCATCGGTTGCAACACCGCAAAGGAAGTTGCCGCCCGTTTCCGCACGTGCCTCGATGACGGTGCGAAGGTTATGCTCCTCCGAGTAATTGCCCGAAACGAGATAACCGACGGGCATTCCGACCGTCACGGTTCTGTGACCGTTGCAGAAATTGCGGTCGTCATACATCTTGAATCTCGCGCCCATCGAGTGGTCGGAGATGTTGAAAGCATAAACGATCGCGTCCGCGGTCTGAATGTTTTCGCGAAGAAAGCTGTCAAAACCGTCCTTGTAAACACATTTTTCGGAAACCGCGCAACGGAAGCATCCAAGGCAACCGCCGGCGAGAGGGTATTCCGAAATATTGACAACTCTGGTTTTGAATCCGAAAACTGCACGGAAACGCTCTGTCATTCGCGCGAGATTTGAACCTTCGTCGGAATTGTCGGTGATGATAACGATATCCTTGCCATCGCTTTTTGCCGATTCCTCGGCGTAATTTGCGGCGACGGGGGAATAAGCGCGCTCTTTTTTCTTTTGAACCTCGAAAATTCCTTCTTTGACAGACCAAAGGAATCGCTCAAAGAACTTTTCGGCGTCCTTTTGACCGTTTTCGCTCAAAAGATCTTCCATATCGGCAGAAAGACCGCGGATATAGCGCATACCGAGATCGAGCACGTTTTCTTCAATATACTTGTGCGCCGTGACGTCGTAAAAATGCTTAGATGTGGTTATCTGCGTAGCGTAAATACCCGAAAGATCAACTCCGCTCGCTTTTGTAAGCTCAATGAACCTGTGGAGCTGCGAGGGAGCGAGAAAGGTATAAACGGGATAGGAGAATATCACGGCATCAGACGAGGTAAGGATCTCCTCGGCTTCGTCAAAGTTCTTCTCAAGCGCCTTGATCTTTTGCCCCGCATTGAGGATGCGAAATTCGTGCTCGGGGAATTTGCGTTCAAGATATCGAACTGTCTGAAGCGTGATGCTGTATTGCCCCTTGGGGCTTCCGTTAATTACGGCAATTTTCATTACTTGCTGTCCTTTCCGACGATGTATTTCTTATAGAAAATTATGATGAAGGGAATCGAGATGAAGAAGGTGCAGATATCAGCAAAAGACTGCGTTGCCTGAACACCTGTCAAGTCAAGTAAGAGAGGGAATATAAAAACAGTAGGCAGGAAGAATATTCCCTGGCGGCAGCTTGCAAGGAAGGTCGCCTGAAGCTTGAAGCCGAGACCTTGGTATAGCTGATTGACAAAGGTACTGAATGCCATAAGCGGTATACAAGCGCAAAGGAAATAAAGCGTTTGCGTGCCGAGAAGTGCAACCTCTGCGTCATCACAGAAGAACCACATTATCTCTTCTGCGAAAAGTGCGGAAAAGATTCCGAATGTCAAACAAATCGCAGTGCCAACCTTGACGGCGAAGGTGAAGCACTCCCAAGTGCGCTTTTTGTTGCCCGCGCCGTAGTTGTAGCCCGCAGCAGGCTGAAATCCCTGCCCGAGACCGATGATGATGTTGCGGACGAGCATATAGACCTTGTTTGCAATGGTGATAGCGGCGCCCGCGGCATCTCCACCGTAGTCGATCGCTTGAATATTGAGCGCGGCAGAGGCAATACTTGCAAGTCCCTGACGGAAAATTGTCGGTATTCCCGTGGTGACGATTGCTTTGTAATCGGTAAAGTGTCGGCTGACGCTCTTTATATTGATCTTTACGATGGATTTTCCAAACAGGAAGAAGCAGAAGAGGATCGAAAAACTCACAGTCTGGCTTGCCATTGTGGCAATAGCGGCGCCTCCCGTTCCCATACTGAAGCCGTTGATAAGGATCGGGTCGAGGATCATATTGAGAATTCCGCCCGTTGTGATCCCCACCATCGAAAGGAAGGCAAGTCCCTCGCTTCGCAGAGTAGTGTTGAGAACGAAGGTCGCGCAGTTGAGAGGTGCGGCGATCAGAATGAAGCGCGCGTAGGGAATGGCGTGCGGCAGCATTGTATCGGTGCATCCGAGAAAGCGGAGGATGGGTTCAAGGAAACTAAGTCCGACTATGGCAATGATCGTTCCGACAAGTATCGAGGCTGCAAAAGCACTCGAGGCGTATTTGTCAGCCGCGGCGTTGTCCTTTGCGCCGAGCTTGCGGCTGATAAGACTTCCCGCGCCGACGCCGAGACCGAATCCAAGCGCTTGGATGACCGACATTATCGAGAATACCACTCCGACAGCCGCTGATGCCGATTTATCTATCTGCGAAACAAAATATGTATCTGCGGTGTTATATATGACGGTTATCAGCGAGCTGATGATCGTTGGTATAGACAGCGTGGTGATAAGCCGGGGAATCGGCGTTTCCATCATTTTTTTGTATTGAGCGTCGCTCTGATTCAAAGAGATCATCTTCTTTCGGATATAATTAATTATATTATATCACATAATTAATACAATTTCAATGAAAAAACGAAAAAACGTCCCATCCGTTTCGGATGGGACGTAGTGTTTTATTCAATTCCAAAGAGAATTTCTCTGAAAAGCTTGGTGGTTTTCTCAATTCCGAGTTCCTTTTTGAAAACATCGGTCGAGGGACCACCCTTTTCGAGCAGCCCGTTTACGTAAACAGCCGCCATATCCTTTTTCGATGCTCTGTCTTCAACGGGAGCGTTTGATGATGCAAGGTAAGCCTTGAAATGCTCGAGAGTCATTTCATCAAGCTCCGACGAGATCTTCTTGCCCTTCTTCGAGATGCTCGAGGG
>JAZQJB010000117.1:0-13877 GCA_045541375.1 Eubacteriales bacterium
CAAGAGAGGATTTTAAGTTTTGTGAAATTTTTGCCGAAACCCCCCGGGCTCGGGGGAGCCGTCGGCATTTCTTATATGAATAAAATTAATAAAAGGCAGATCAGCAGCTCATTGTCGCGAAGCTCGTTGTCGTTGAAGATCAAAAAGATCACGCCGAGGAGTAAAAGCTCCTCAAGCCCTATGTTACCCCCGAGAAGCCCCTTGAGTCCCGAAAGCCCGAAGGAGGGGATTTTTTCCTTTTCGCACTCGGCAATTTCGCAGGACTTTTGGGGACATTCTTCCCTCTCGGGGCATTTTTCTTCCTTCTGCTCGATCTTCGCGCAGGCTTCTACCGGCTCGCGGACGGGCGGAAAAGGAGAAAATGCATTTCCGCTGTAGTCGCGAGGAAGTTCCACTTGCACCTCACCCTGCCCGTTTCGGTTTTGTCTTGAATACATATCAACCTCGCTTTGTCGGAATGAGTGTTTCGGATAGCTTCGAGAGACCTATCATATAGTCGATGGTGCGGCATCGGTGCTCGTTGCAAAATGGTTTGAGAGCAGAAAGGAGCGCCGTTCGCTTCGACGAGCCGACACCGGCTGTGGCAAGCATCGGAAGCACCGCGTCAAGCGCGGGAGCGGATGCGGGCGCCGCCGCTTCATCCCCCTTCTTCTCTTCTCCCTGCGGGGATTCTATGCCAACTGTTGAAGCTATTTGTGAAATAAGCTCCGGGTTGCCGAGCAGCTTTGACACCATCGCACCAAGGTCAGGGGTCTGCTCGCTCATCTTCTTCCACCCGTGATCTTGTTACCGAGATCGGCAAGCTGTGAGTCGCTCAGATTGGCAAGCGCGCGGCGCACGCTTGATATATCGCCCTCGGTGACGTTGTAGCTCGAAAGGTCGATGCCGTAGTCACGGGCAAATTTGTTGACAAGAAATTTCAGCTGGCTGTCATTCAGCGAAAGCAAGCGCGAAAGCGCAGAACGGTCGAATTCCATAATTAACACCTCCAAATCGATCTACTACATTATATGCCCCGATTTTCAATGGGTGAATTTTCAAAAAGATGTAGACAAAGATAGTTTTTCGTGTTATAATATATAATGTATTTCTATATGTTAAGTGGGGTAACAACGTGGCAAAAACGATTCTCGTCCTTTCCGATTCGCACGGGAACTCAAAAAACGTCAAAAGAATACTCGAGCTTTGCCGCGATGCCGATATGATCGTTCACCTTGGCGACGGTTCCGCCGATCTATCGAAGCTCTTGCCCGATAATTACGAAAAGCCGCTCGTTCTGATCGAAGGTAACGGCGAATATTACGGCTGGGTCGGTGCCGACCGCAGATACCGCCCGAAGCGCACCGAAACCGTCGAGTTCGAGGGAAAAAAGATCTTTATGACCCACGGGCATCTTTACGACGTCAAATACGGGCTTGAAAGGATCGCCGCGCGTGCCTATGCGGACGGCGCGGACATCGTCCTTTTCGGTCACACACATAACCCGATATCCAAATATCTGCCCGAGGGCACCGAGCTTGAATTTGTCGGGAAGACCGAACGTCCGCTCTTGCTCTTCAACCCCGGAACTGCGGGAATGGGATTTGACCACACGTTCGGGCTTCTCACCTTCAGCGGCGGCGAGGTTCTTCCCTCTCACGGCAAGATATAAAAAGGTGCAAAAAATAAAGGCACCTCTTGCGAGATGCCTCTATGATGTAGATCACACGGTAACGGGATCCTCAGTATTCTCCTCTGCCTCAGCGCCTGCGTTTTCAAGTGCCTCGTTGTAAGCTGCAAGAACAGCTCCCTCGAGAGATGCACGGAAAGATGCGTTGATGGGGTGAACGATATCTCTGAAGGTATCGTCGGGATTCTTACGGCTGGGCATTACGATAAAAAGCTTCTCTCTGGCTGAAATAACTTTGATATCGTGAACCGCAAGCTGATTGTCGAGAGTGACGGAAGCTATTGCCTTCATGGGGCCTTCGTCAAAAAGCTTTCTGATTTTTACATCGGTGATTTCCATTTTTTTACTCCTTGGGTTCAATTTTTTAGATAACAATTATAGTATACACTAATTTTGTGAAGGGTATTCAAACAAAATAAAATTTTTCTGTGAAAAGTGACGGAAAATTAAATTGCGCGTCACTTAAATTTACTTATGCCGTTACTTAGGCGGCAGATGGGAGCATTTATGTCTGTAGAAAACACACATTACGGCGCCGAGAATATAGCCCGCATTCTTTCGGGGATCTCGAGCATCTACTTTATCGGAATCGGTGGAATCAATATGTCCTCGCTTGCCCATATTTCACATATCCGCGGCTATCGCGTCGGCGGTTCGGACCAGATGCAGACCGCGCTGACCGACAGACTCACCGAGGCGGGGATCGAGATCTTCTATTCCCACGAGGCAAGCCATATCGAGGGCTATGAGGCAATCGTTTATACCGTTGCAATCGCGCCCGACAATCCCGAATATTCGGCGGCTCTGGCGAAGGGTATTCCCTGCATCTCGCGCGCTGACTTCCTTGGATTCATTATGACGGGCTACACAAATCGCGTCGGCGTTTCGGGTATGCACGGCAAGAGCACCTGCACCTCGATGTGCGCGCTTTCCTTTATGCACGCGGGTGGAGATCCCACGGTTCTTTCGGGCGCGACACTCGCAGAAATGGGCGGAGCTTACCGCATCGGCAGCGAGGAAAACTTCGTCTTCGAGGCTTGCGAATATATGGATTCCTTCCTCGACTTCAACCCGAACGTAGCGGTCATTCTTAACATCGAACTCGACCACGTTGACTACTTCAAGAGCATCACGCAAGTGCGCCGTTCCTTCTCGGATTACGCCGCAATCACAGGTCCCGACGGATTTGCCGTTGTCAACGGTGATGACGACAACGTTCGCATCGCTATGGCGGGATACGCCGGTACGCTTGTCACCTTCGGTCTCGGTGAAGGATGCGATTACACCGCCTACAATATCGAATATATTTCGGGTATGGCATCCTTTGATATTTATTTCAGAGGCAACTATGCCGCGCACGTTTCGCTTTCCGTCCCCGGCAAGCACAATATATATAACGCTCTCGCCGCTTTTGCCGCGGGAATGATCTGCGGTCTTGACGCAGAGGCAGTCGCGGAAGGTCTTTCGCACTATCTCGGCGCGGGCAGACGAATGGAATACAAGGGCAAATGGAACGACGTTGACGTTTATGACGACTACGCCCACCATCCGACAGAGATCACCGTGACCCTCGGCGGCTTCCGCGATATGGGCTTCGGACGCATCTTCTGCATCTATCAGCCACACACTTACAGCCGTACCGAAGCGCTTTGGGATGATTTCACATCGGCGCTGAATACCGCGGACAGAGTTCTGCTTGTTGACATCTACGCCGCTCGTGAGACCGATACCCTCGGCGTCAGCTCCGCGCTTTTGGCTCAGGCTATCGGCGAAAAAGCCGACTATTGCCCCACCTTTGAGGATGCGATCGCGATCCTCGGCGCAGAAGCTCGCCCCGGCGACGCTATCGTCGTAATGGGCGCGGGAACAGTTTACCGCATCTTCCCTCTCCTCGGTCTGTGATATGAACAACGCACAGGGCTACGGCGCAATAGCGCACATTTATGATATATTCAACGGCGACGTTGATTATGAATCCTGGGCGGATTTTGCCGAGAAGTGCTTCGAAAAATTTCTCCCCGAACGCCCCGAGCTCGTTCTCGATCTTGCTTGCGGAACGGGAATTCTCACCGCAATGCTTGCCGAGCGAGGATACGATATGACGGGCATCGACCTCTCCCCCGAAATGCTTTCGGTAGCGCGAGAGAACTGCCCCGAGGACGTTCTTCTGCTCTTGCAGGACATCACGGCTTTCGAGCTTTACGGCACCGTCGGAGCCGTTCTCTGCTCTCTTGATTCGCTCAATCATCTGACGAAAAAGGGACAGCTTGAGCGTTGCTTCTCGCTCGTTCACAACTATCTTGACCCCGACGGACTCTTTATATTCGATATGAACACTCCGACTCGTTTCGAGAAGGAATACGGAAAGAATTCCTATCAGCTCGAGGCAGAGACCGAGGAAGGTTGTGCCGTTTTCTGCAACTGGCAGAACGATTATTCCGAAAAGCGCGGCATCTGCCGTTTCTCGCTCAGCGTTTTCACCGAGGAAGAAGCGGGAAGCGAGATATACTCCCGCCGCGACGAGGAATGGAAAGAGCGTTGCTACACCCGCGCAGAGGTTGAAGAAAAGCTCAAGACTGCGGGCTTTGAGATCTGCGGAGTTTTCGGGAATACTAAATTCAAAAGAGCCGCAAAGAGCGACTCAAAAATGTACTTTGCCGCAAGGGCAAAAAAGTAAAGGAAATCAAAATGGAAATCAAAAAGTCAAAGGTTCTCCGTGCGCTTTCGCGCGACGGATCGGCGCGAATCAGCGTTATCGACTCGCGCGATATAGTAAACACGGCGCACGAATATCACGGCACGAGCGCCACAGCAACTGCCGCCCTCGGCAGACTTCTCACCGCCGCTTCCCTTATGGGAATTATGATGGGTGAGGAGAAAGACACGCTCACCCTCACTCTTGCGGGTGACGGCCCCGCGGGAAGGATCCTCGCCGTATCCGATTGGCTCGGATGCGTTCGCGGATATATCACCAACCCCGACGTTGAGCTCCCGCTCAACTCCGTCGGCAAACTTGACGTTGGCGGTGCAGTCGGCGAGGGACTTCTCACAGTCGTTCGCGACAACGGCGACGGCGAGCCTTACAGCGGCTCGATCCCGATCACCACGGGTGAGGTTGCCGAGGACATTGCGCGCTACTATGCCGAAAGCGAGCAGCTCCCCACCCTTTGCGCGCTCGGAGTGCTCGTTGACCGCGACCTTACCTGCCTTGCTGCGGGCGGAGTTATGATCCAGCTTCTTCCCTTCGCGGATGAAGAGATCATCGCGAAGATCGAAAAGAACGCTCCCGCCCTCTCGAACGTTTCCCGCCTCTTTGAGCAGGGACTTTCGCTTGAGGAGATCGCAAACATTGCTTTTGACGGCATTGAATACGACATCTTCGACGAAAACGAGGTCGAGTACCGTTGCACCTGCTCGAAAGAGAGAATGCTCCGCGCAGTAGCATCGCTCGGTGAAAAGGACGTAAGGAAGCTCCTTGACGAGCAAGAAGCCGAAGGCAAGCCCCGCGAGCTCGAGGTCACCTGCAAATTCTGCAACGCGGCATACGTTTTTGATGAGGCAACACTTGTTGATGAGTGCGAAAGACTCAGCAAATAAAACAAAAGAACCGAAGCACTGCTTCGGTTCTTTTTTAGTTATTCAGCTTTATTATCCTTATTCTCTTCTTCAACAGAGGGAACCTCTGTTTCCACAGCCGGAACTTCGATTGCTTCGCCCTCGATGGGCTCGGGCTCATCCTCGGGGAGCTTTTTGAGCTTAATTCCGTAAACCGAACCTGAAATGAGGTAGTAAAGTACCCAGGCGTGGAGGAGGAGGTCCATTATCGAATCGACTCCAACACCGTAGAACAATACAAGATACAGCGTGTCAAGCACGAAGATCACAGCGGAAACGATCATCGCGCCGGCTTTGAAGTTCTTCGAGAAGAAGAAGCAGGCAAGGTACACCAGAATAATGGCAACTGCGATGAGCATCATCACGGTCATATAGCTTGTGTCAAGGAACTGATATCCCTCGGGCCAATCGGTATACCAATCGTCGGGCATACGTCCCGTCATATACATACCGTCGATTGCAAGGCTGTAAGGAAGTGTTGCCGAAAAGAGGAAATAGGATCCTCCGCCAAACATCAGCAAAACGATATTGATCGCCGTCATTACCACAACGAGCAGCAGATTATATCTTGCGGAATTGAATTTTGACTGATAAAGCGCGCGGGGCGCAAGGTTGTTTACGTTTCTGTTCATTGTCGTCGTCCTTTCTTGATTGGTAATTACATTATATCGTAAATTATCGTGTTTGTCAAGAATTTTTTATATGAGTGCAAATATTTTTCAGCCCCTCGGGGCAGACATCGCATCTCGGCGACTGCGCGCGGCATATATCTCTGCCAAAATCGACGAGACGGTGGCAGGTATCGGTCTGTTTATCCTTCGGGATCGCATCGGTCAGTATGCGCTCGACCTTGAGCGGATCCTTGAGTTCTTCGGGATAAAACCCGAGTCTGCCGCAGATCCTGATGCAATGCGTATCCGCAACGATGCCGGGGATGCCGAAAACGTCGCCGAGAAGAAGATTTGCGATCTTGCGTCCGACGCCGGGGAATTCACATAACTTGTCAACGTCGCGCGGCAATTCCCCGCCGTATTCATCGCGAAGCTTTATGCAAGCCGCCTTGATCGACGCCGCCTTTGTGCGGTAAAGTCCGCAGGGGCGGACGATGTTTTCAATATCCGAAAGCTCGGCATCGGCGAGAGAGGAAAGAGTCGGGTATTTTGCGAACAGATCCTCGCAAACGATATTGACACGCGCGTCGGTGCATTGGGCGGAAAGCCTGCCCATGACCATCAGCTTCCAAGCCTCGCCTCCGCCCCAATCAAGGGAACAAGCGGAATCGGGATAGAGCTTTTCGAGCTCGGAGGCGACGGTCTCGCCGCGCGCGGTATCGGGTTTTCTTGTTTCTTTTTTCATTTTCATCCTTTTGACAGATTTCTGTCAGTCACGCTTTTGTTTTTTGTTGTATAATAATGCCAAGTCGGGTACAAATCAAAAAGGAATAATAAATATGACTTGGGAAATACTCACGGGTCTGATGACCCTTTGCGGCTCGCTTATTGCGATCTTCAAGATCGTGGCAAAGCTCAACCGCACGCTCACCTCGCTTGAGGACGCCGTTCATAACCTCAACGAGAGCGTTTCCGCGCAGTCGGAAAAGAACCGCGTTTTTTATGAAAAGATCGGCGATCACGAGACTCGCCTCAGTCTGCTTGAAGTAAACGAAGGCAGAAAGGAGGGTAATTGATGGGCATTGATTGGAAGCGCAAGCTTTCCTCGCGCAAATTCTGGGCGGCTCTTGCCGGTTTTGTCGGCGCGGTTGCCGTATTTTGCGGTGCAGGGGAATCGCTTATCACCGAAATGACCGCCATCATCTCCGCCGCGGGCGTTCTTATCGCCTATATTCTCGGCGAGAGCATGATCGACAGCTCCGCCGCGGGAAAAGACGAAACCGATGATTAAAGCTTCGGCTGTTGCGAAAGCAACAGCCGATCTTTTTGATTTAAGGAAGATCCTTGAATGCATCAAGCGACTTCTGAATCGCCTTTTTGGTCATGGGAGCGTTTCTGGAGATAACGCTTGAGATAGGCATTCCTGCGGAGATCGCATCCTGAACTGCGGTCTTGAAGCCGCCCCAGCCGAGGATCTCGGCATAGTCGGAGGATACGTTTGTGGTGATGATATCAAGCATAGCCGCGGACTCGGCGTCATCGGCATATCTGCCCTTCAGACAGATATCATAGTATGCGGGAACGATGGTCTCAACGGACTCAATAGCCATTGCCTCGACAACGAAGGTCGCCATATCGAGCGCCGCGCCTTTAGTGGTGGTCGGGAAGCATACTACCGTGGTGCAATAGCCGGTGGTGTACTGATGATAGTTTTCCTGCTCTGCAGTAAACTTGGGCATGGGAACGATACCGAAGTTGATGTCGTAATTCATTCTCATGGTGTATGCGTGCTCAAGGACCTCTGCCCAAAGGAGGGACTGACCGTTGCCGAAGAGCTCGCGAATGTCGCCATCTGCGCCAAGGTAGATGCCGTCATTCTTTGCGACCTTATCGGTCAGATATGTAACAACGTCGATGAAGCGAGTGTTATCAGCAGCAACGAGAACGATCATATCGTCCGCGTCCTTCTGCGTGAGCATCTCGCCCGACGCCATCGTCATCATAAAGCCGAAGGTGGTCTGCGCGGATGCGCCGTAGGTATCAAGGAGGGTGGGAACGCCGTCGCCGTCGTCCTTCTTTGCAGCCTCTGCATACTCAAAGAACTTTTCGTATACCCATTCGTTATCGTAAACGAGATCGTACACCGACTTGAGCTGAAGGTCTGCAAGCATGGTCTTGTTGAAGTACATAGTACGGATAGCGCGGTCGTCAACGGTGGTGATGGCGCCTGTTGCGAAATACTGCTTGTTTCCGATCGACCAAGCCTCGTTCGAGGACTGAGTCCACCATTTGCCCTCAAGGTTGATGTTCTCCATAGAGGTCATATCCTGCAGATATCCGAGCTGAGCAGCGTTTGCCGCGTCCGCAAGGCCCATATAGAGCGCCTGATAGGAGGTATCACCCGTAGCAATTCGGTTGCCGACGTCATTGCGGAAGGTTACGTTGCCGCTTTCGATCTCCTCGAATGCGATGCCGTATTTTTCGGAAAGAGTGGTGTTTCTCTTGTAAACAGCATCATTGAGAATAGTGCCGTCCGCATCCTTAACAAAGAGGTCGCTCGACCAAACACCGTTGTACTTACGGCTGAAGAAGGTCAGCGTCTCGCCATTCAGGTCGCGAAGACCGAGGATGTTTTCAGCGTTGATTGCAGTCGTTTCCGCTTCGGTGACAACTGCCGCGGTGGTTTCTGCGCCCGCAGCCTCAGTCTGCGCAGGTGCTGTGCTTTCATCCGGATTCTCAACGCCCGTATCCGCGCAAGCAACGGCAGAGATGAGCATTATGATGAGAAGCGCAAGAGCTGTCAAGCTAATCAAAGATTTTTTCATAATTTTGTTTCCTTTTGTGTATTAATTGAGTTTCATAAAATCGTCGATGGTCTTCTTCATAACCTTTTCTGCCGCAACAGAGTTCTTCTTGAGGATGCTCGCGATGGGTGCGCCCGAAGTGATTGCGCTCTGAACGGTGGAATGGAAGCCGCCCCAACCGTATATCTCAGCGAAGTCGGTTGCAACGCTGGTGGTAATGATGTCAAGCATAGAAGCGGATTCCGCATCGTCCGCGTATCTGCCCTTGAGACAAACATCATAGTAAGCGGGCTTTACGGTATTGACGGATTCGATAGCCATAGCTTCGACAAGGAAGGTGGACATATCAAGGGTATCACCGTTTGCAGTGTGGGGGAAGCAGATAACGGTGGTATTTCTGCCCGTGGAATACTGATAATAGTTTTCCTGTTCGGGGTTGTACTTGGGCATCGGGATGATACCAAAATTGATGTCATAGCTGGTACGCATAGTTTGAGCCTCCGTAAGCACCTCTGCATAGAAAAGCGACTGCTTGTTACCAAAGAGCTTACTTACGTCCTGACCTGCGCCCTCATAAAGCGCGGTGTTACCCGAGATTTTTTCGGTAAGATATGTTACAACGTCAATAAAACGGGTGGCAGAGCTGGTTGCGGCAATGATGGGATAATCGTCTGCATCCTTACCAACGAGCATTTCGCCCGAGCTCATAGTCAACACAAAGCCGAACCCTTGTGCGCAAGCACCAAAGATATCGGTGAGTCCAACCTGTCCGTCGCCATCATCCTTCTTTGCGATTTCTGCATACTCGAAGAATTTCTCGTAAACCCACTCGTTATCATCAACGAGGGCGTAGATGGTCTTGAGATTGTGCTCTGCGATAATATCCTTATTGAAGAACATTGTACGGATCGCCTTGTCATCGATAGTGGTGATCGCGCCGGTTGCAAAATACTGCTTGTGTCCGATCGACCAAGCCTTGTTCAGCGACTGTGTCCACCACTCGCCCTGAAGGTTAATATTATCGAGCTGAGTCATATCGAGAAGATATCCGCGCTGTGCAGCGGTTGCAGCATCCGTAAGGCCGAGATAAGCAGCTCCAACCTTGCTATCACCGGAGGATATGACATTTACAAAATCGTCAAGACAATCACGCTTGCCGCTTTCGATCTGTTCAAAATTGCAGGAATAGAGCGTGGAGAGCTTTGCATTTCTCCTATATATCGCATCGTTTACAACAGTTCCGTCTTCATTTTCAACAAAGAGGTCGCTCGACCACGCACCGTTGTACTTACGGGAGTAGAAGGTGAGAGTTTCACCACCGAAATCTTTGGGACCAAGAATATTTTCGGCATTGATAACAGTTGTTTCAGGTTCTGTAGCAACTACAGTATCGGCAATTGCCTCGGTCTGTGCGGGAACAGTGCTCTCCTCCACCGACCCGGTATCAGCACAGGCAATAAAAGTGCCAAGCATTGTTGCAAGAAGTAACAGCGAAGTCAGACGGATGAAGATGTTTTTCATAGCTTAAATCTCCTAAAATTTTTATCAGTTAAGCTTCATAAAGTCATCGATGGTCTTCTTCATAACCTTTTCTGCCGCAACAGAGTTCTTCTTGAGGATGCTCGCGATGGGAGCGCCCGAGGTGATCGCGTTCTGAACAGTAGAATGGAAGCTGCCCCAAGCGTAGATCTCCGCATAGTCGGTGGCAACGCTGGTGGTGACGATATCAAGCATATCAACGTCCTTCGCGTCACCTGCGTATCTGCCCTTCAGACAAATATCATAGTAAGCGGGCTTTACGGTATTGACAGATTCGATAGCCATTGCCTCGATAACAAATGTACCCATATCGAGATCATCGCCTGTTGCCGTGTTCGGGAAAGCGACAACGGTGGTATTTCTGCCGGTCGAATACTGATAGTAATTGTCCTGATCGGAATTGAACTTGGGCATGGGAATGATACCGAAGTCAACGTCATAGTTTACACGCATAGTCTGCGCGTGCATAAGTACCTCTGCGTAGAAGAGCGACTGGTTGTTACCAAAGAGGTCACGGATAACCTGATCGTCGCCCTGATAGATTGCCTTGTTGCCGGCGATCTTTTCGGAGAGGTAGGTTACAACGTCGATAAAGCGGGTAGCCGCGCTGGTGGCTGCGATAATGGGATAGTCATCCGCATCCTTGGATGCAAGCATTTCGCCCGAGCCCATCGTCATCATAAAGCCGAGGGTAGTTTGCGCACAAGCACCAAATGTATCGGCAAGTGAAACCTGTCCGTCGCCGTCATCCTTATAAGCGATCTCCGAATACTCGAAGAACTTTTCATAGACCCACTCATTGTCATAAACGAGGTCATAGATCGTCTTGAGACTATGCTCTGCGATAATTTCTTTGTTGAAGAACATGGTACGGATCGCTTGGTCGTCGATTGTGGTGATCGCACCGGTCGCGAAATACTGCTTGTTTCCGATCGACCAAGCCTTGTTCAGGGACTGTGTCCACCACTCGCCTTCAAGGTTAACGTTTTCAAGCTTGGTAATATCGTGAAGGTAACCGCGCTGTGCAGCGGTTGCGGCATCGGTAAGTCCGAGATATGTTGCGTGAATTGTGGTGTCACCGGACGAAATCACCTTAATAAAATCATCAAGGCAGTCGCGCTTGCCGCTTTCGATCTGCTCGAAGTTGACCGAGTAGATCGAAGAGAGCTTTGCGTTTCTCTTGTAGATCGCGTTGTTGACAACGGTTCCGTCCTCATCCTCGACAAGAAGGTCACTCGACCACGCGCCGTTATACTTGCGGGCATAGATGGTAAGAGTCTCGCCACCGAAATTCTTCGGGCCGAGGATATTTTCTGCATTGATCTCGGTAGTTTCCGGAACAAGTGCCTCTGTGGTTCCGGCATCTGCGGGAGCATTTGCCGTGGTCTCGGGGAGTTCTTCGGGCTGTGTATCCGCGCAAGCAACCATGCCGATAAGCATAGTAACCAAAAGGAAAACAGACATAAATCTGATACAAGTGTTTCTCATAAGATAAGCCTCCAATGATTAAATGATTATTAGCTTAATTTTATCACAAAGCACCCCAAAAGTCAATATATATATAAATAATTATCGATTTATTGCCTTTTGCCGCAAGGAAAAATCGCAAAAGGGATTTACAATCGACAAAATTTATGATATAATTAATTGGTATGACTTTACAACCGAAATTATTATAACAAGGAGATACATAAAAATGTCCAAGACTTTTATCGTTGAAACCTCGGCACGCCACTGCCACCTCACCGCAGAGGCTGTTGAGATCCTTTACGGCAAGGGAGCAGAGCTCATCGTCAAGAAGATGCTCAGCCAGCCCGGTCAGTTTGCTTGCGCAAACGAAAAGCTTACCGTTGTCGGCCCCAAGGGCAGCCTCGCAATGAGCGTTCTCGGCCCCGTTCGTCCCGCAAACCAGGTTGAGCTTTCCTTCACCGATGCACGTGCGCTCGGCATCACTCCCCCCATCCGCGAGAGCGGCGACACCGCAGGTACCCCCGGCCTCAAGCTTGTTGGTCCCGCAGGTGAGATCGAGATCGCAGACGGCGCTATCGTAGCAAAGAGACACATCCACATGACCCCCGCAGATGCAGAGGAGCTCGGCGTTTCCGACAAGGAGATCGTTGCTGTTAAGCTTAACACCGCTCGCCCCGTTATCTTCGAGGACGTTGTTGTTCGTGTTAACCCCAACTTCGCTCTTGCTATGCACATCGACACCGACGAGTGCAACGCAGCTGCAGCTTTCGGCGCAGTTGAAGGCGAGATCGTAAAATAAGAAAATGAAGATCGTATTTCAGGGCGACAGCATAACCGACGCGGGCAGAGATAAACGAAATTATCATCAGCTCGGCGCAGGTTATCCCAAATTCGCCGCAGAATATATCAGCGAATCCTTCCCCGATGCAGATATTGAATTCATCAACCTCGGCATCAGCGGAAACCGCACCGATCAGCTTTTCGACCGCCTCTACCCCGATGCGATCGCGTTTGATCCCGACATCGTTTCGATCCTAATCGGCATCAACGACGTTTGGCACCGCCACGGCGGAACCCAGATCGCAACCACCGACGCGCAGGTTGCAACCAACTACCGCGCTATCCTTGAGCGTCTTAAGAATGAGACTCACGCAAAGATAGTTATGCTCGCTCCCTTCCTCCTTGACGATGAAGCCAAGGAATCCTGGAGAGGCGAGGTCGACCGCATCATTGCGATCGTCCGCGAGCTTGCAGACGAGTTTGCAGACGTCTATATTCCCCTCGACGAGCTCTTCGCAGAAGCGCTGAAAACTCAGCCCGAGCCGAAGTTCTATTCGGCGGACGGAGTTCACCCCAACGATAACGGCAGAGCCTTTATCGGCAAGCATTATGCGGAAGCGGTAAAAAATCTTATCGAAGCCGCAAAGTAATCACGAAAAAAATTAAAAAATAAGGAGATAAAACCAATGAGCAACGTAAGTGAATGCCCTTACGCACAGAGCCATGAAGTAGCTCAGATGTGCGTTGTTAAGAAGGGCTGCGATCACGGACCCGCACCCATTCCCGAAGAGGGCAAATGGATCCAGGCAAAGCAGATCACCGATATTTCCGCATACACCCACGGTGTGGGATGGTGTGCACCCCAGCAGGGAGCTTGTAAGCTTTCCCTCAACGTCAAGAACGGTATCATCGAAGAGGCTCTCGTAGAGACCATCGGATGTTCCGGTATGACACACTCCGCAGCTATGGCTGCTGAGATCCTCCCCGGCAAGACTCTCCTCGAGGCTCTTAACACCGACCTCGTTTGCGACGCTATCAACACCGCAATGAGAGAGCTCTTCCTCCAGATCGTTTACGGCCGCAGCCAGTCCGCTTTCTCCGAGGGTGGTCTTGTTATCGGCGCAGGTATGGAAGACCTCGGTAAGGGCGCACGCTCCATGGTCGGTACTATGTACGGCACCAAGGAAAAGGGCGTTCGTTACCTCGAGATGACCGAGGGCTATTGCACCAGAATGGCACTCGATGAGAACAATGAAGTTTGCGGATATGAGTTCGTATCCCTCGGCAAGATGACCGACTTCATCAAGAAGGGCATGGAGCCCAACGAGGCATACGAGAAGGCCAAGGGTACCTACGGACGGTTCAATGATGCTGTCAAGTACATTGACC
>JAZQJB010000118.1:0-2449 GCA_045541375.1 Eubacteriales bacterium
GTTTAAGGTTTTAGTTAATACGATATTCGCTGAATATCCGAAGGAACTTGCACTACCCAATCAGCCTTCCTCCGGGAGGAAGGGGGACCGCGGAAGCGGTGAAAGGAGAGCGCGCAACTATCGGTTAGCACCAATAATATCGAGCCATCCCCCGCCATCATTTCGCCGAAGGCGAACTATCATTCGCGCTTTGCGCGATCATCATTCCGCCGCAGGCGGATCATCATTCGAGCGCAGCGAGACTTGCATTTTCCGCCAATATATGCTACAATAATTATGTCACCCTGCACAAAACTCTCCCTCCTTCTTTGTGCACTCTGACAAAATTCAAAAAACTTTGCTATTCGATGTAACCTTTTTCCATAAACCGCTTCTTGTTTAATGAAAGGACAATCGAAAGGAGCGCTCAGATGAAAGATGAAAAAATTATCGAATTGTTCTTTGCGCGGGATGAGCGGGCTTTGGCGGAGGTCGAGAAGAAATACGGTCCTCTTTGCCATTATATCGCTCTGAGCATTCTCACCTTCCGTGAGGATGCCGAGGAATGCGTCAGCGACGTCATGCTCGCGCTTTGGAACGCTGTTCCGCCCGAAAATCCGCGCGATCTTCGTGCCTATATCTGCAAAATGGTGCGCAACCGCGCCCGCGAGATATCAAGGAACGAAAACGCCTGGAAACGCGGCGGCAAAATCGCGATAGTCGGGGAGGAATTCCTCGATATGGTTGAAGACGGAACCGATCTCGCCTCGGGATTTGAGGCACGGCGCGCCGGTGAGATCATAAATTCCGTGCTTGCAACCGTCGGAAGAACAAACAAGGATATCTTTATTTTGCGCTATTGGCTTGGGCTGAGCCTCGCACAGATCGCGGCGCAGACGGGCTACGGCGAGAGCAAGATCAAGGTATCGCTTCACAGAACGCGGAAGAAGATAGCCGCGGAACTCAAAAAGGAGGGTATTACAAAATGAGCCTTAATATGAATCAAAAAAGGCGTTTGCTCGAGGCGATCGAGTATATCGACGACGCGATGATCTCGGATACAATGTCGCGCGTCAGGACAGACGCGGTCACGGCGGGAATGCCGTCGAAGGGCAAAAGGCACGTCATCTGGATCAAGCAGGTATCAGTGCTTGCGGCTTGCGCGCTGCTTCTCGGCGCGATCATCCCCGTCATAAGCTTTGTGTCGAAGAACACGAACCCATTCGGAGGCTTCGGCGCGGGAGCAAATCCGGGGGTTGAAGAAACAGAGCCGAAGATCGAAACGACCGCCGCGCTCGAAGAGACTGTGGCGCCTACGACCGAGCCCGAGGAGACCGAATTCGTGCCCGATGAGCACGGCACGCCGGGGCTTCTTTACGAGATAAATGAGGACGGCAAGAGTGCATCCTTCATCGGGTGGGGCGATTGCACCGATGAGAAGGTTTACGTTGCGTCGGTATACGAGGGACTGCCGGTTACACAGATGGTATACGTTGAGAGAGAGGTTGCTAACTTCAACGATCAAAAAAGTGGCGAGGACAATGTATCCGTCAAGCATATAATCATTTCGGATACGGTAGAATACGTTGAATCCGAGGCTCTCAACATGTGCACAAATCTTGAAAGCGTGCATTTTGGTGCAAGTGTAAGTGAGATCAAAGGCAGCATTTATTATAACAATGACCGCGGACGAAACTTTAATCGTATTACCGTTTCGCCCGAAAATAAGTTCTATACCGAAAAGGGCAACTGCCTCATCAGAATCAAGGATAAAGTGCTCCTTTGCGGCTTTGCGAATAGCACGATTCCCGATGACGGAAGCGTTGAGATCATTGGCACGGTTGCTTTCTTCAACAAGCCCGGTTTGACGAAAGTTGTTGTCCCCGAGGGCGTTATCAGAATTATGAATACTGCTTTCGGAGAAAATGATGAGCTGGTGAGCGTGTCGCTTCCATCAACCATTAAGACGATATTCGTATCATTTTGCGATCTCCCCGTTCTGACCGAATTCAAATATGCGGGTACTGTCAAACAGTGGAATGCATTGATGAAGGCGTATAATGGATGGATAAGAGATACCTCGCTGACTCAAGTCACTTGCTCCGACGGAGTCGTTGAATTGAAGTTCGACTCACGCGGAAATCTTATTGATTGACGCATTTAGTGCAAAGAAAAGCCGCGCGCCTGCGGGCGCGCGGGGTGAAGGAGCAAAAGGTGCTGGCTCATTAAGATATATTTTGCAAAGAGTAGTATAAACAGTATCATTAATTAATCCCTTGGTAAAATTCGCAATAGAATGAAGTTGCGCGCTCTCCTTTCACCGCTTCCGCGGTCCCCCTTCCTCCCGGAGGAAGGCTAAAGGGTGCGTGCAAGCTTCATTGATTGTGCAGCGAATTTTGCTCAAACTTATAATTTTGCATACAAAAAGGAATATTTTATTTGAATCAATTTGCACTCGTAATAGAGTTCT
>JAZQJB010000119.1:0-13670 GCA_045541375.1 Eubacteriales bacterium
GTATGTTGGTTTTGGATATAATAGTTTCGGGATTCGCGGCTTGGGGACTTTTTTGCGCGGCAAAATTTCTGGCAGACGGATATATGACTCCGCAAAACGCCCGCCCACGTCCCGCAGTCAGACTTCGGGGGAACGAAAGCCAAAAGGAGATAGCCGAACTTTGCGAAAACGCAAGAAAGGCAATCGTTTGCAATCGCGGGGAGGTCGTTCTTCTTCTGCCCGATGATGAGGCTTTCGCCGAAACGATCGAAAGAATGAATCTTCCCGAGGTAAAAATAGTTTATGAGAAAAGAAAGGAAAGGCTAAATGAATAATAAAAATCAATACGGCGGCGGTTTCGATTCCTTTGTCGACAGCCTTTCCCTGAAAGGCAAAGCCGCCGAGGAAACGCCTAAGAGCAATGAGCTCAAGGGCACAGTCGAGGGCATCCTCTACCGCAACGACGACAACGGTTACATAGTTGCCACAGTTATCAGCGACGAGGATGAACTTGTCAATATCGTCGGCATAATGCCCGACGTAGACGAGGGCGACCGAATCACAGCCCACGGAAAATGGGAAAACAACGCCCGCTACGGAAAGCAATACCGAGTTATCGAATATATCGTTGAAATGCCCACCGAGGCGGCTGATATCGAGAGATACCTTGCCTCGGGCGCAATCAAGGGCATTCGCGCCAAGACCGCAAGAAGAATAGTTGCAGAATTCGGCGAGGATACCGTCGACGTTATCGAAAACCATCCCGATTGGCTTTCGCGTATTCCGGGCATATCCCCGAAGCGCGCGCTTGAAATATCCGAGGAATTCAAGTCGAAATCGGATATGAGAGCTACCGTCGCCTTCTTCCGCGAGTATTTCGGTCCCGCAACGACAATGAAGATATACGCCTGCTTCGGCAAGCATTCCGTAAGCATAGCAAAGGACAATCCTTACAGACTTTGCGAGGAGGTCCGCGGTATCGGATTCGATAAAGCCGATGCAATGGCGCAAAAGCTCGGTCTTTCAAGTGATTCTCCCGATAGGATCGGCGCGGGAATAGTTTATATTCTCACCTTCAATGCCGCGCAGAACGGACACACCTGTCTTCCTCGCGAAAAGCTCGTCGAGGCTGCTGCAAGCCTTCTTGGAGTTGATGCCGCCGCTGTTTCATCCGAAACAGACAAGCTGATCACAAAGGGCAGACTTTTCAGCGAAACCGTCGGTGAGGATACCTATATTTACGAATCTCTGCAGTATAAGAACGAACGCTACATTGCCGAAAAGCTATGGCGACTCAAGCGCAGTTCCGCTCCGCTCGATTTCAAGGACATCGAAGCTTTCGTCCGCAAGGAAGAGGTGCAGAACCGTATCGAATATGCCGATGAGCAGAAAAAGGCAATATTCAACGCGATGACAAGCGGTGTACTCGTGCTCACGGGTGGTCCCGGCACGGGTAAGACCACGGTCGTCACCGCGATCATAAATATTTATGAAAGCCTTGGGCTCGAGGTCGCACTTGCCGCACCCACGGGTCGCGCCGCAAAGCGAATGACCGAAGCGACGGGCAGAGAGGCAAAGACGGTGCACCGTCTGCTCGAAGTCGATTTCGGCGACGGCGACAGATCCTCAAAGCGCGACGACAGCGCGCCGCTCGTTTTCAAGCGCGGAGAGAATAATTACCTCGACGAGGATGCAATAATCATAGATGAGGCTTCAATGCTCGATACCGTGCTTACGGCGTCCCTCCTCAAAGCCGTAAGACCCGGCGCGAGGATCGTCTTTATCGGTGATGCCGATCAGCTCCCCTCCGTCGGAGCGGGCAACGTGCTTTGCGACATTCTTGATTCGGGAGTGCTGCCGTCTGTAAGACTTTCCAAGATCTTCAGACAAGCCGAGGAATCGCTTATCGTCACCAACGCCCACGCGATCAACCGCGGCGAGATGCCGCGCCTTGACGTCAAGGATCGAGATTTCTTCTTTATGCCCCGCGAGAGCGACGCGCAGATCGCGTCAACCGTTGCAAGCCTTTGCGCCGAGAGATTGCCGCGTGCATACGGCGACCCCGAGGGGATCCAAGTAATTTCGCCCACAAGACGAGGCAATTCGGGCACGGACAAGCTCAATTCGGTACTGCAAGCGGCAATAAATCCGCCCGCGCGCGGAAAAAAGGAGCATAAATTCCGCGACACCGTTTTCAGAACCGGCGACAGAGTTATGCAGGTCAGAAACAATTACGAGCTTGAATGGACTCGCTACGGCAAGCTCGGAATGGGTATTTTCAACGGCGACATAGGAAAGATCAAGGATATAAATCCTGTCGAAAAATATATCGAGATCGACTTTGATTCAAGAGAAGTGTTCTATGAATTTACCGATCTCGAAGACCTTGAGCTTGCCTATTGCGTCACCGTGCACAAGAGCCAGGGCAGCGAGTATCCCACGGTCGTGCTTCCTCTCGGAAGTGTGCCGCCGATGCTCTGCACAAGGAATCTGCTTTATACAGCCGTTACCCGTGCGCAGAAGCGCGTTATCGTCGTAGGATTTGAATCGACCGTAGAAGCTATGGTAGGCGGCCTTCGTTCTGCTCTGCGTTATACAGGCCTTTCACGAAGGCTCAGCGAGGTAGCTTCCAAATGAAAATGTATCCCATAACGCGCGCCAAGCTTTGGCTTCGCGCGTTGATCGCGGGCGAAAAGTGTATCGCGTGCGGCGAGATGAAAACAAAAGGGGAAAGTCTGCTCTGTCCCGAATGCGAAGACGATCTGAAGCGCTCACATCTCTTGCTTTGCCCCGATTGCGGAGCTTATGCGCGTGATTGCCTTTGCGTGACCCCGATAATGCGCGATGCGGGGCTTGATGTTCTGATAAAGTATGCCTTTTATGATGCAGCGGATAAGGATGCCGCTCTCAATCGGATCATCCGAAGACTCAAACATATTCCCGACAGACTTGCTTTTTCCTATTTTGCGGCAGTCCTTTCCCGTCATCTTTCCGTGATTTGCAATTCGCGCGGATATACCAAAGACAACACTCTGGTCGTGCATATCCCGCGAAGCAAAAGAACGATAGCTCGCGACGGTCACGATCAGGCAGAGCTTTTTGCCTCTGCGGTTGCAAAAAGAATGACATTCCCACATCGGGCAGTCATCAAAAGACTAAAACACGGCAAGGCACAAAAGTATCTCCACATTGACGAGAGAATCGAGAACGTAAAGGGTATGTTCTGCCTCAAAAATGCCGAATCGATCAAGGGGAAGAATATCATCCTTGTCGATGACCTGGTCACAACCGGTGCGACCGTCAGCGAAGCGGCAAGAATGCTTTTCGATGCCGGCGCCGCCGGGGTGGTATGCATTTGCATAGCAAACTCGGATAGAAAGAAATAAAAAATCAGTCAACAAGGGCACGCACAGAGCGTGCCCTTCCTTTTGAGAATATCCGATCAAAAATGCAAGAAAAATAAATATATTTTTCGAAAAAGGTTGCTTTTTTGCATTAAATATAGTATAATTATTATGTATAAATATAAAATAGCGGTATTATGCCGTGGAGTTAATAGATGTTGAATTTATCGTTAAGAAAGGATATAGGAATCGACCTCGGGACTGCGAGCTGTCTTGTCTATGTGAAGGGCAAGGGCATCGTGCTCACCGAGCCTTCTGTCGTTGCCGTGGATCTCGAATCGGATGAGATCATCGCTTTCGGAAGAGAAGCGCAGATGATGATCGGGCGCACACCCGAGAATATCATAACCGTCCGCCCCCTTCGTGACGGCGTTATCAGCCAGTATGACAGAACGCTCGAAATGCTTCAGTATTTCCTTCGCCGTGCCTGCGGTCCGCTGCTTATTCCGCCAAGAGTCGTTATCTGCGTACCTTCGGGAATAACCGAGGTTGAAGAACGCGCAGTCGAGGATGCTGTGCGCAATGCGGGCGCAAGATCTGCATATCTGATAGAAGAACCCGTTGCCGCGGCAATAGGTGCCGGCATCGACATTTCCGCGCCGAGCGGTAATATGGTCGTTGACATCGGCGGCGGAACGACCGACATTGCGGTCATCTCACTTGAGGGCGTTGTCGTTTCCGAGTCTATCAAGGTTGCGGGCGATAAGTTCGACGAAGCGATCATTCGTTACGTAAGACAGAAATACAACATACTCATCGGCGAGCGAACCGCCGAGAGCATCAAAATAAGACTTGGAACCGTCTTCAAACCTACCCGTCTTGAGCAGATGGACGTCAAGGGCAGATGCCTGGCACAAGGCTTGCCGAAATACGTTACACTCAACAATTACGAAATGCTCGAGGCACTTCTCGGACCGATCACCGCGATCATTGACGCGATCTGTCAGGTCATTGAGCGTACACCTCCCGAGCTTGTTGCGGATATTATCAACAACGGAATCGTTATGACGGGCGGTGGATCGCTCCTTCGCGGATTCGATAAGCTGATAACGGATCTGACGGGTATTCACACCTACGTGGCAAAGGATGCGATTTCCTGTGTCGCCATCGGCACGGGCAAGGCACTCGATCACATCAATATTCTGAACGAAGGCTCGCTTAACTTCACAAGAGCGCAGAAGCGCTCGGGCCGCTGATATTTGGAGAAAAGAATGGATAACAGAAATAATTATAAACACGGACGCCGTCCGATCAAACGCGAGGGTGATGCCACGCGCGAGGTTGCCGAGGGCATCGTTTACGGCAGAAATCAGGTGCGCGAGCTCCTCAAGACCGACCGCGCGGTAGATAAGATCTATCTTCGCAAGGGCGACCGCGAGGGCTCTGTGCTGCAGATAATCGCAATGGCATCCGAAAAAGGAATTCCGATAGTTGACGTTGAACGCGAAAAGCTTGATTCTCTTTGCGGCTACGGAAACCATCAGGGCGTTGCCGCAATGGCGGCGGAAAAGGAATATTGCGAGGTCGCGGATATTCTGAAGATCGCAGAAGAGAGAGGGGAAGATCCCTTCATCGTCATTCTCGATGGCGTCGAAGACCCCTATAACCTCGGTGCGGTAGTCAGATGTGCCGAATGCGCGGGCGCTCACGGAGTTATCATCCCGAAAAGACGCGCAGCGGGACTCACGCCAGCGGCGGCAAAATCCTCGGCAGGTGCGCTTGAGCATATGGCTGTCGCAAAGGTGGTCAACATCTCGGCGGCAATCGAGGAGCTTCAGGCGGCAGGCGTTTGGGTCTACGCGGCAGAAGCTGACGGCGACGAGCTTTACGGCGTCGATATGAATCGCCCCGCAGCATTTGTTTTTGGAAGCGAGGGACGCGGAGTTTCGCGACTTGTTTGTGAAAAGAGTGACTACAAAGTTTCTATCCCGATGTACGGAAAAGTAAACTCGATGAATGTTTCGACTGCGGCGGCAGTAGTGCTTACCGAAGCGGCAAGACAGAAGCATTCGGGAATAAATTGAGGTGGATAAAAATATGGCAGACGATAACAAGAGAAACGCTTTGTTTTCCAAGCTTTTTGCAAAGGAAAAGCCCAAAGCCGAGCCCGAGGAAAAGGGCGAAAACGCGTCGCTTGACGAGCTTATGGCGTTCGATACCGAAAGTGCCGAGATCCCCGAATCCCAAAATACCGAGATGGCAGACGATGCCTCTCTCGAGGAATGGTTCTCGGGTAATATGGATGAAAACGTAGCTCTCCCCGACGATGATATAACCGAGGCGATCGCCGAGCTTTTCGGTGACGATTCGGCTCCCGCCGAGGAAGAGGCGGAGATCCCCGCTGAGGCTTTCGAAGAACTTGCCGAGCTTCCCGAGGATGAATATGAAGAGCCCCTCGCAGAAGAGAATTATGTCGAGGAAGCCGCTTACGAAGAACCTGCTTACGAAGAGGTTGAGGCGATTGCCCCCGAGCTTGAATATGAGGCGGAGGAAAACGTCGAAGAACCCACAGAGACTCCCGAAGAGCCCCACGTTGACGAGGATACCGCAACACTTCTTACAGCTCTCGGCTATTCCGATGCACAGCCCGGACAGACCCATCAGCAGATCTCCCGCCCCGAAAAGACAACTCGCAAGACAGTCGATCTTTCGCTGGCTTACGGCTACGAGGGCAAGGAATATATGTCGCACGCGCAAACTGCGGCGATCAAGAATACATACGCAAGAAACAGATTCAATATGTTAATCCGTCTTGGCGGAACTCTGCTTTTTGCGCTTCTGCTCTTTGTCTATGATGCTTTTGGAAAGAACTTTGGCGGAGTACTCGATGCAAAGGTCTATCCGGTTGTAAACATTATGATCTCGCTTCAGCTCTTGCTCATTGCTTCGGCATTCTCGGTTAAGCAGCTCATAGCGGGAATTCAGGGTATTTTCAAGGCAGAACCCATCGTTCACTCCGTAAGCGCAACGGCATTGGTGCTCACCGTGCTTTATGATATCGTGATCGCGATCGTTGCTCCCGAGAGCTTTACCCTTTATAATTTCCCTGCAGCTATTTGTGTGCTTCTTTCCGTTCTGCACGATTATTTCGTTCTTGAACGCGAAACATACGTTTTCGACCGCCTTTCCTCTTGGCAGAGCGTTGCAACTCTCGAGCGTGTTGACGCCGCAGAGCTTGCTGAAGAGCTCGGCGAGGGCCGCGTCGGCGATGTCGAGAACCGAATAGGACAGGCATTCCGTATGCGCCGCGGTGAGTTTGCGGAAAATTATTTCCGTCACATCAACCGCCGCCATCCGCTGACGAAGATCCTCAATTTTATTATTGCGCCGGTTATCGCGCTTTCACTTGTCATCTTTATTATTTCGCTTGCTTCTGATAAGACAGCGCTTGAAGCATTCAATATAATGCTCGCCGTAAACCTTTTCTCGCTTCCTTCCTTTATGCTCGTATCTATGAGCTATCCCTTCTATACTCTTGTATCGAAGAATCTCAACGCCGATTCGGTTATTTTCGGCGAATCCGACGTAAGCGAGTATAAAAAGGTTGATACAGTTGTTTTTGAGGAATCCGATCTCTTTGACGATTCTTCTCTCACCATCAACCGCATTTCCGTGTGCGATAAGAACCGTATGCAGGATGTGTTTGACATTATGTGCGGAGTTTCTGCACTATACGACCGCATCGGCGGACGTATAGCGAGTGCTTTCCGCGATTCGACAGCAGAGGGCGATATTCCCACCGATATTTCAGTTGTCAGCGTTGACGACGGCGGATTTGAGGGCGTTGCGGGCGGCAGATATTATACAGTCGGCTCTGATGCATATCTTACCTCAAAGGGCATTTCTGTTATGAGATACTATGACGATAAGTATATTGCCTCCAACCCCGGTGGAGTGGTGCTCCACATTGCGGTTGACGGCGTTGAAGTCTTCAAGCTTTATCTTACCTACAGAATATCCGATAATATGCAGTCGGTCATCAACGAGCTTTCTCTTGCAAAGACAAGGATCGTTATGCGCACCGTTGACCCCAACATCAATCTCGAACTCGTTCTCAGATTGCTGACAAGCACGTTCGACGGCAAGCTCACACTTGTTCGCAAGCCTTTCGATGAGAATACCGAAGCGGCTTCCGAGAGAGATGATTCAACTGTCGAGGGCGGCGTGCTTGTAAACGGTGAGGTCACCGAGGCTATACTTGACGTAGTCAAGGCTTGCAAGCTTTACGGAGCATATTCAAAGTTGAATTTCAACACGAGCATCATACTCTTCGGTGCCGGAGCTCTGCTTTCGGTATTCCTCGGAATCATCGGTGCTCTGGCGGGAATTTCTTCGCTTTATATCGTTCTGTTCCAGATAATCTCTATTATTCCGAGCGTTATTCTTTCTAATTTGATTCTTAAATAAGGAAAATAAAATGTACGATTCATCACTTTTGCGCTCTGTCCAGAAGCCCGGTAGATATTCGGGCGGCGAATATGGGCAGATCATAAAGGACAAGGAGAAAATTAAGGCGCGTTTTGCCTTTTGCTTCCCCGATTCCTATGAAATAGGAATGTCCAATCTCGGTATGAGAATCCTCTACGGTGTTCTCAACCAAAGCGACGACGTCTGGTGCGAGCGCGTGTTTGCACCGTGGCAGGATATGACCGCCAAGCTCCGCGAGAAGAATATTCTTCTGACCGCGCACGAAAGCGGCGACAACGTCCGCGATTTCGATTTTCTTGGCTTCACACTCCAGTATGAGATGTGCTACACCAATATTCTCAACGTCCTCGAGCTTTCGGGAATTCCGCTTAAAGCCGAGGATAGAGGGGAAGAGTTCCCCATAGTTATCGGCGGCGGTCCTTGCGCGGTCAACCCCGAGCCCATCGCGGATTTCTTCGACCTTTTCAACATCGGAGAGGGAGAGGAAATGCTTCCCGAGATCGTTGCACTTTATATCAAGATGAAGGAATCCGGCGCAACCAAGAAGGAGTTCCTTCTTGAAGCCGCACGCACTATTTCGGGCGTTTACGTTCCCTCGCTTTATGACGTTGAGTATAATGAGGACGGAACTGTCAAGTCTTATAAACCCAACGCAGAGGGAGTTCCCACAAGCGTCAAGAAGCGCATAGTTGCCGATCTTGACACGATGTATTTCCCCGAGGCAGTTGTTATGCCCTATCTCGAGACGGTTCAGGACAGAATCATGCTCGAGGTCTTCCGCGGATGCATTCGCGGATGCCGTTTCTGTCAGGCAGGAATGATCTACCGCCCCGTCCGCGAAAAATCCCCCGAGACCTTGCTTCGTCAGGCAAAATGCATCTATGAAGCAACGGGCTATGAGGAAATTTCGCTCACTTCGCTTTCAATTTCCGACTATACAAAGCTCCCCGAGCTTACCGATGGACTTATCGAGTGGACGAATGAAAAAAAGGTAAATCTCTCTCTCCCCTCGCTCCGAATCGACTCCTTCACAAAGGAGCTGATGGAAAAGGTCGCATCGGTTCGCGCATCTTCGATTACCTTCGCGCCCGAGGCAGGCACGCAGAGACTCCGCGACGTTATCAATAAAAACGTCACCGAAGAGGACCTTATGCGCTCGGCTTCGATCGCGTTCGGATCGGGCAAGGAGCAGGTCAAGCTCTACTTCATGAACGGACTTCCCACCGAGACCGACGAGGATATCGAGGGAATCGCAAAGCTCGCAAAGGCGACCATCGAGCAGTTCTATGCTACTCCGGGTCACAGCCGCCGCGCGCCGGGCGTAACCGTCAGCGTTTCCTGCTTCGTCCCCAAGCCCTTCACTCCCTTCCAGTGGGAGGCGCAGGATACTGTCGATGAGCTTGTCCGCAAGCAGCAGCATCTCCGCACCTGCATCACCGACCGCAAGATCAAGTACCATCACCACGACGCCCGCGTTTCGCATATCGAGGCGGTTTTTGCTCTCGGCGACCGCAGACTTTCAAAGGCTCTTCTGCTTGCTCACGAGCGCGGATTCGGCTTTGACGCTTGGGATGAATATTTCGATGCCGAGGCTTGGATGAAGGTCTTTGCCGATTCGGGCATTGATACCGCGTTTTACGCAAACCGCCGCCGCGCGGATGATGAAGTCCTTCCCTGGGATATAATCGACGTCGGCGTTACAAAGGAATTCCTCCTTCGCGAAAAGAAGAAGGCTTATGAAGAAAAGACCACGCCCTCCTGCCGCGAGCAGTGCTCGGGCTGCGGCGCAAACTGTCTGGGAGGTAAGGATACATGCTGTCCGAATTCAAAAAAATAAGCGATTATCCGCTTCTTGAAACTCCCGCTACGATCCGCCTCGGATTTTATAAAAAGGGCGCGCTCCAATATATCTCCCACCTCGATCTTCAGCGCACCTTCCAGCGTATTCTCAGCCGCGCCGAGCTCCCGCTTTGGTATACTCAAGGTTTCAATCCCCACCCGAAGCTCGTTTTCGGACTTCCGCTTCCGATAGGATGCGAGAGCGTTTGCGAGATGGCGGATATCAAGCTCACCCGCGATATGCCCGCCGAGGACATCCTTGCACGCCTGCATAAGGCAACAGTCGCCGATCTCGATTTCTTCGCCTGCTACCCCGCAGAGCGTAAATTCGCCGACATAGACGGCGCGCTTTACGAGTATAATATCGAATGTGAGATCGACGATGAAATGCTCGAAAAGATCGATCGAGTTCTTTCAAATTCGCCTCTGACGGTGCTCAAACACACCAAATCGGGTGATAAAGAGGTCGATATTTTCCCGCTTATCAAGAGCTTCAAGCTCGAAAAGCTTGAGGGCGGACTCAAGATCACCGCACTTCTCGCCGCGGGAAGCAACCAGAACCTCAGCCCCGAATATCTGCTCGAAGCGCTTCGCAAGCGACTCATCTTCCTTCGCGAGGAAGAGAATTATTCAATCAAGCGCCTTTCGATCCACGACGCAAAGGGGAAAATATTCAAGTAAAATAGAAAGGAGAACGGTATGGATATCACAGAGATCAGGCAGAACATTGCCGTCAACATTTCGGCAATGCGCAACGCTGCGGGACTCACGCAAGCGCAGTTTGCCGAAAAGCTCAATTATACCGATAAGGCGATCTCAAAATGGGAACGCGGCGAGTCGGTGCCCGATATAGCCGTTCTTTGGAAGATAGCCGATATGTTCGGCGTAACGGTCGATTGGCTGATAACCGATCACGGCTCGTCAGAAGCCACCCCCGATGCAGAAGCCGTCAAGGCGGGGAAGAAAAACCGCCTCTTGATCTCGCTTCTTTCGTCCGTCGGCGTATGGTTTATCGCGACGATAGTTTTTATCGTAATGCAGAGCCTCGGCGCAGATCGCGTTTGGCTGCCATTTATGTGGGCAGTCCCCGCAACCTGCATCGACCTGCTCGTCTTCAACGCCATCTGGGGCAAATATAAGATCAACTTCCTGTTCATCTCGCTGATAATCTGGACGATAATCGGAGCAACCTACATCACTATCGCAAATTGGTCGCTTTGGTATATCTTCCTCTTCGGCGCACCGCTCCAGGTCGCAACTATCTTCTGGTCACAGATAAAGATCATCATCAAACCCAAAAAGAAAACTGAACAACCCGCCGAAAATGCGGAATAAATCTGATCCGCAAGTCGCACAGGCTTGCGGACTTTTTCAAATTATGGAGGAATCAAAATGAAAAAGTACCTGCTCCCCGAATCGGGCAATTTCTACAAGGCAAATCTTCACTGTCACACGGTCCTTTCGGATGGTTGTCTGACCCCCGAAGAGGTCAAAAAGATCTATAAAAACGAGGGCTACTCCGTCGTTGCTTATACCGATCACGACATTCTCATCCCCCACCACGCCGAGCTTTCCGATGATGAATTTCTCGCCCTCAACGGCTGGGAGATCACCTTCACCGAGCCCGAAGTTGATCCCATCCGCAACGTTAAGCGCGTTTGCCACATGTGCTTTATCGCGAAGGATCCCGACAACGTCAAGCAGGTCTGCTGGTTCCACCGCAAGCATTTCAACAAGAACGAGGACAAGGCAAACTGCGCCGACGAACCCGAATTCAAGCCCGAATATACCCCCGAATCGATCAACGAGTGTATTGCACGTGTAAAGGAAGCAGGATTCTTCGTTACATATAATCATCCCACCTGGTCGCAGGAGGACTATACCCGCTATACCAAGTACCACGGAATGGATGCTATGGAGATCTGCAACTTCGGTTGCGTAGCCATCGGACATCCCGAACAGAACGACCGCGTATACGACGATATGCTTCTCGCGGGCGATCGCATCGGATGCCTCGGCACCGATGATAACCACAACAAGCATCCGGGCGAGGTCACGTGGGATTCCTTTGGCGCTTGGACCTGCATCAAGGCGGATAAGCTTGATTATAAGGCTATCACAGATGCAATGGCAAACGGCAATTATTACGCATCTCAGGGCCCCGATTTCACAGAGATCAGCTATGAGGACGGCAAAGTGACGGTCAAGACCTCCCCCGTTGCCACCATCGCATTCAGCACAGGCTCACGCCACGCGGGTTACTTCGGAAATGCCGATGGCACGCCCATCACCGAAGCGACCTTCGAACTCAAGGAAACCGACAACTACGTCCGCGTCACCATCCGTGACGAAAAGGGCAAGCCCGCACATTCGAGAGCATACTTCCTTGACGAACTGAAATAATGAACTATAAACGCACAAAACTCGCCTGCTATTCCGCCTACGTCACTATGGCGTCGGCTTTTGCCCTACCTCCTCTGCTTTTCGTGACTTTCCACGATATGTACGGAGTTTCGTACACACTTCTCGGAACACTTGTGCTGATAAATTTTTGTACGCAGCTTACGGTTGACCTGATACTTTCGTTTTTTTCAAAGTATTTCAACGAAAAGTTCTTGGTCAGAGTTATGCCGATCATAACCTCGTGCGGACTTGCAATTTACGCCTTCACGCCCGTGTTTTTCCCGAACTCTATCTTCGTCGGGTTGATGATAGGAACGATTATCTTTTCGGTCTCAGCGGGACTTTCGGAGGTGCTTGTAAGCCCCGTGGTTGCCGCTCTGCCATCGGATAACCCCGGACGCGATATGAGCTTCTTGCATTCGCTCTACGGCGTCGGAGTTACTGCGGTCATCCTGATAAGCACGATCTTCTTCAAGGTCTTTGGAAGCGAAAATTGGAGCTATCTGACACTCTTGTTTGCCGCCCTCCCCATTTCCACAGCCATACTCTTTATGACCTCGCCAATGCCCGATATGACTCCCGCGGCGGAGTCGAAAAGCGGCGAGAAGTCAAAGAAATACATCGTTGGACTCGCGCTCTGCGTTGCTTGCATCTTCTTTGGAAGCTGTGCGGAGAATACGATGTCAAACTGGTCGTCGGGATTCGTTGAGAACGCTCTCGGCATAGACAAGGCAATCGGTGATATCCTCGGAACCGCAATGTTTGCGATCCTTCTCGCGCTGACGAGAATGGGTTACGCGAAATTTGGTAAGAGCATCACCCCGATCCTATTTGTCGGAATGATAGGTGCAGTCGCCTGCTATCTGATTGCGGGATTTTCCACCAACGCTGTCGTTGCCCTCATCGCCTGCGCTCTGACTGGTATGTTCACCTCAATGCTATGGCCCGGCGCGCTGATATTTATGGAAGAAAAGCTCCCCGGCGCAGGGGTAGCGGCATATGCACTTATGGCATCGGGCGGAGACCTCGGTGCATCGATCGCGCCCCAGCTAATGGGTATCGTAGTCGATAAAGTGACCATATCTTCTTTCGCCGCCGACCTTGCAACTCAAACAGGCCTCACCGCCGAGCAGATCGGAATGAAATCGGGAATGCTGCTCACAACAGTCTTCCCTCTGATCGGTATCATCGCGCTTGCCGTTACGGTCAGGTATTTTAAGAAGAAAAACATATAAAATCAAGCCGATCGGGGAGTAAAATCCTTGATCGGCTCTTTTATAATAATCGAAAATTTCCGAGCCTCGGCGAGGAAATTTACCTCAATTATTCATTATTCATCAGCGAAGCGGCTTCATTATTCATTGATGTATCAAATGAATAATGAATGATGAATAATGAATAATGAATAATGAATAATGAATAATTACTTGACAAACCTTCCAATATATGCTATAATTAATCCGTGAATCGGGGACGGCACCCATAACAAAAAACGGAATTCACGCGCTTAATATCTTAACTTCAATAACAAGGGGGCGACACCCATCGAAAAAAACGTGATCGTTATTGACAGCCAAGGTAATGAATATGAAGCGACCTACCCGAAAAGGGCGAAAG
>JAZQJB010000120.1:0-4851 GCA_045541375.1 Eubacteriales bacterium
CCTGCGCTTCAAACTGGCGACGCCCCGTCGACAGTTTGGAAGGAGTAAAATCTTCCCTTTAGGGGAGATTTTACTCCTTCACCCCGCGCCCGAAGGGCGCGAAAAAATAATAAAAAATTTTTGTAAGATTCCCCCGTTTTGCGACACTAATAGATGAAGGGAGGTGAGAGGTGATGAAGTTCGAGGAGATATACACCGAATATTTCGGCGACGTGTACCGATATATGCTGCGGCTTTCGGGCGACGAGCACGTGGCAGAGGAGATAACGAGCGAGGCGTTTTTCGAGGCGCTTTCATCGCTCGATAAGTTTCGCGGCGAGAGCGAAGTCCGCGTCTGGCTTTGCGGGATCGCGAAAAACCTATATTATCAGTACTTAAAAAAGAAAAAGCCGATCGTCAGCATCCACGACGAAGGACTGGGCGAGCTGCCCGATGACTCAGCCGACCTCGGCGAGCACGCGGCGGATCGGTCTCACGCGGAGCAGATAAGGCTGATATTGCACTCGATCTCCGACCCATACCGCGAGGTCTTTATGTGGCGGGTCTTTGCCGAGCTTGATTTCCGCGAGATCGGCAAGCTCTTCGGCAAAAGCGACAACTGGGCGTGCGTCACCTATCACCGTGCAAAAAATATGATAAAGGAACGAATGGAGGAAAAGAAATGAAAAACGAATGCAATATAGTCCGCGACCTTTTGCCGCTCTATATTGAGAATATGGCAAGCCCCGAAAGCGCGCAGTTCGTCGAGGCACACCTCTCAAACTGCCCGGAGTGTAACGAATTGTACCTCTCAATGACCGAGAAGGGCGAGGAAGAGATCGCCGATGAAGAAGCGCAGAAGAAGATACTTCCCCTGCGTATAGTCAAGCGTAAGTTGCTGTGCAAGAAGATCGTGGCATCCGCTATTTCGGTGGTCGTCTTGCTTCTTGTAATCATTATGGGAGTAAAGGTCTACAAATTTGTCGACGGACATAATAAAAATGCTTATATTGATTACGGTACTTCTGAAATCTTTCATCCCGGAGAAATGATGGAGGTCGTGTATAAACAAGTGCTCCCGCAAATATACGGCTTTGGGTTCGGATATGAGATCCTTTCAATAAGATATGCAGGAGACGAGGATAGCATGGCTGCTCAAGCGGATATGCCCGATTGCTATGACACGTGTATGGTATTCAACGTTGAAATAAAAACCCCCGCGTGGGCAAAGCCAACTTGGGGCTTCAAGCCCAATACCTACTACGAAAATATCGAATGGCACGTGTTTATGGATCGTGACAACGGTATTACGGTGCAAATCTGGGATCCGCCGTATATTCCTCCGGAAAAATAGTATTCATTTCAGTTGTCGACATTTTGTCGACAACTGATTTTTGTGAAGTGCTTTGCCGATGTTTGCAAGTGTAAACATATCTTTCGCGCTGAATAAATCAATACAACTATATTAGACTGAAATTTTTTTCAAAAACCGCATTTTTATTCATTTTAGGTATTGACATATTCATTAAAATGTAGTATAATATGCAAGTATTCAAAATTTTCGTGCATATTTATGCAAAACAAGGAGTATATTATGAAAGTCATCGACAAATCCAAGATCAAGAAAGTCGCCCTTGCTTATTCGGGCGGTCTCGATACATCCATCATTATCCCGTGGCTCAAGGAAAACTACAACAACTGCGAAGTAATCGCTATCTCGGGCAACGTCGGTCAGGCTGACGAGCTTGAGGGCCTTGAGGAAAAGGCGCTCAAGACGGGCGCGTCAAAACTCTACGTCCTCGACCTCTGCGACGATTACGTTGACAATTACATCATCCCCACCATGAAGGCGGGCGCAATTTATGAGGAATACCTCCTCGGCACGTCCCATGCGCGTCCCTGCATCGCAAAGGCGCTCGTAGAGATCGCGCTCAAGGAAGGCTGCGACGCTATCTGCCACGGCTGCACCGGTAAGGGCAACGACCAGGTTCGTTTTGAGCTGACAATCAAGGCGTTCGCGCCCGATATGCCCATCATCGCTCCCTGGAGAGAGTGGGATATCAAGTCGCGTGAGGAAGAGATCGACTATGCGGAAGCGCACAACGTACCGCTCAAGATCAACCGCGAGACCAACTATTCGAAGGATAAGAACCTCTGGCACCTCTCGCACGAGGGTCTTGACCTTGAGGACACCGGCAACGAGCCGCAGTATGAGAAGCCCGGCTTCCTCGAGATGGGCGTTTCTCCCATCATGGCTCCCGATGCTCCCACATATATCGAGCTCGATTTCGTCGCGGGTGCTCCCGTAGCACTCAACGGCGAGAAGATGAGCGCGAAGGACATCATCCTCGCCCTCAATAAGATCGGCGGCGAGAACGGCATCGGTCTGCTCGACATCGTTGAAAACAGACTCGTCGGCATGAAGTGCCGCGGCGTTTACGAAACTCCCGGCGGAGCGATCCTCTATAAGGCGCACAGCGTGCTCGAGTCGATCTGCCTTGACAAGTACACCCTCCACGAAAAGCAGAAGCTCGCGATCACATTCGGTGAGCTTGTATATAACGGCCAGTGGTTCACACCCCTCCGCGAGGCGCTTTCCGCGTTCGTTGATAAGACTCAGGAGAGAGTTACCGGTAAGGTAAGACTCAAGCTCTACAAGGGCAATATGATCAACGCGGGCGTATGGAGCGACTATTCGCTTTACAGCGAGGAGATCGCAACCTTCGGTGAATCCGACTACGACCAGTCGCAGGCAGCAGGATTTATCAATCTCTTCGGTCTGCCGATTACCGTCAAGGCAATGGTCGATAAGAAAAACTCCAAATAAAAACAGCGGAAAAGTTTTTGAAGATTCTTAAGTGACTTTTTTCAAAAAGTCACTTAAGTCGAGCTCCGCAGAGCTCGAAACTCCCTTGCGCTTCGAGCTGACTGCGCCCCGCAGGCAGCTCGGGCAGAGTCAATAGCCCCATTTATGGGGCTATTGTGCTCTGTCAATTCTTTTGTTTTATATTCAAAAATGGGGTGAAGGAGCGCAATCCTTCCCCTGAAGTGGAAGGATTGACTCCTTCCGAACAGTCGGCGGGGCGCCGCCTGTTCGAAGCACAAGGTGTTTCGCGCTCTGCGGAGCGCGACTTAAGGCTCTGCCTTAAGAAACCGCAAACTTTTGAAAAAGTTTGATCAAAACTTTCAGGCTTTGAAGGGATAGGATTATGGCTAAACTTTGGGAAGGCAGGACGGCGGCGGCGACGGACAAGATCGCAGATGATTTCAATTCCTCGATCGCGGTCGACTGCCGTATGTATAAAGAAGATATCACCGGCAGTATGGCGCACGCCGCTATGCTCGCAAAACAGGGAATTATCGCCGAGGATGAGGCGGAACTGCTCATCGACGGCCTTGCAGGCATTCTGGCAGATCTGAATGAAGGCAAGCTCGCGATAGATCCCGCCGCCGAGGATATCCATATGTTCGTCGAAAGCGTGCTGACGGCGCGGCTCGGCGACGTGGGCAAAAAACTTCATACCGCGCGCAGCCGCAACGATCAGGTCGCGCTCGATTTTCGTATGTATCTCCGCAGCGAAACCGATGTCGTTGTGGGAAAGATCAAGGCGATGGCATCCACGCTTGCAGACAAGGCGGAGGAGTACGCCACCGCAATTATGCCCGGCTACACGCACCTGCAGAGGGCGCAGCCGATCAGCTTCGGGCATCATCTGCTCGCTTATGCAATGATGCTGCTGCGTGACGTTGAAAGATTCAATGACACGCTAAAGCGCATCGACATCTGCCCCATCGGCTCGTGCGCGCTTGCGGGCACGACTTATGACACCGACCGCGTTTTCGAGGCGCAGAAGCTCGGATTCACCGCGATCGCGCAGAACTCGATCGACGGCGTCTCCGACCGCGATTTCGCGCTCGAATTCCTCTCGAATTGCTCAATTCTGATGACCCACCTCTCGCGCTACGCCGAGGAAGTGATCCTCTGGTCAAGCTGGGAGTTCGGTTTCGTCGAGCTTTCGGACGCCTACACCACCGGCTCGTCGATAATGCCGCAGAAAAAGAACCCCGATATGGCAGAGCTCATCAGGGGCAAAACGGGCAGAGTCAACGGCGATCTGATGGCTCTTTTGACGGTTATGAAGGGTCTGCCGTTGGCGTATAACAAGGATATGCAAGAGGACAAGGAGATCGTTTTCGACGCGCTCGATACCGTCAAAATGTGCCTTGACGTTGCGATCCTCATGACCTCAACCATGACCGCGCGTACCGCGAAGATGAGAGCCGCCGCAGAGGGCGGATTCATCAACGCCACCGACCTCGCGGATTACCTCGTCGGCAAAGGATTGCCCTTCCGCGCGGCGTATAAGATCTCGGGACAGATCGTCGCCGAGTGCATTCAGACCGGCCACGTACTTGAGAATCTGCCTCTGCCCGAATACCGTAAGTATTCGGTTATGATCAAGGAAGACGTTTACGACGCCGTAAACCTCGATAATTGCCTCTGCCGCAGAACGAGCGAGGGAGGACCCGCCGCCGAGTCTGTGCGGAAACAGATCGAGTTTGTGAGAAGTCGCGCTTCGCGCGAATGATAGTCCGCCTGCGGCGGAATGATAATCTGCTTCGCAGAATGATAGTCGGCTGCGCCGAATGAAGGTAAATTTTCGAGCCGGAAGGCTCGGAAATTTTCGATTTTAATTGAAACAAAAGACAACAGCAGCGGGAAGTTTTTGGAAAATTCTTAAGAAACTTTTTTTCAAAAAAGTTTCTTAAGTCGCCGTCCGCAGACGGCGAAACTCTCCCTTGCGCTTCAAACAGACGACGCCCCGTCGGCTGTTTGGAAGTAGTAAAACCTCCCCTTGCGGGAGGTTTTAC
>JAZQJB010000121.1:0-9084 GCA_045541375.1 Eubacteriales bacterium
CGACTGCGCCTGCAGCCGCTGCGGTAGTCTCGGAAGCCATGATGGAACCAACGAAGGAGCCGTGCTTCCAGTCAAAGGACTGGTAAACCAGGGGAGCGGTCTTTGCGCGGCGTCCGCCGAATACGATTGCGGATACGGGAACACCCTTGAGGGAGTTGAACTCGGAAGAAATGCAGGGGCAGTTCTTTGCGAGAGCGGTGAAACGGCTGTTGGGATGAGCACCGCAGGTGGACTTATCCTTCTTATCGAACTTGGTGCAGTCCCAAGGTCTGCCCTGCCAGTCGATAGCGTTGCCGGGTGTGGGAGGATTGTTATCAAGACCTTCCCACCAAACGGTGTTGTTCTCGGTGTTGTGAACAACGTTGGTGAAGATGGTGTCACGCATACAGGTGTGAAGAGCATTGGGGTTGGACTTCTCGTTGGTACCGGGAGCAACGCCGAAGAAGCCGTTCTCAGGGTTAACAGCATAAAGCTTGCCGTCTTCCTTGTTAACACGGAGCCAAGCGATATCGTCGCCTACGCACCAAACCTTGTAGCCCTTCTCGCGGTAGATTGCGGGAGGAATGAGCATTGCGAGGTTGGTCTTACCGCAAGCAGAGGGGAATGCAGCGGTGATGTACTTGATGTCGCCGTTGGGATACTCAACGCCGAGGATGAGCATATGCTCAGCCATCCAGCCTTCCTTGCGTCCGAGGTAGGAAGCAATACGAAGAGCGAAGCACTTCTTACCGAGAAGTACGTTTCCTCCGTAACCGGAGTTGACGGACATGATCTCATTGGTCTCGGGGAAGTGAGTGATGTAACGGTTCTCTTCGTCGATGTCAGCTCTTGCGTGGAGACCCTTGATGTAGTCAGCGCTGTCGCCGAGTGCCTCAAGAACATTGGTGCCAACGCGGGTCATGATGAGCATGTTGAGAACGACGTAGATAGAGTCGGTAAGCTCGATGCCGTACTTAGCAAAGTCGGAGCCTACAACGCCCATGGAGTAGGGAATAACGTACATGGTACGTCCCTTCATGGAGCCGCGGTAGAGCTTGAAGAGCTTTTCCTTCATCTCGGCGGGAGCCATCCAGTTGTTGATGTTACCTGCATCCTCTTTCTTTTCGGTGCAGATGTAGGTTCTGCCTTCTACACGTGCAACGTCGTTTACAGCGGTGCGGTGCAGGTAGCAGTTGGGGAGGAGCTCCTGATTCAGCTTGATCATCTCGCCGGTGGAGCAAGCCTCTGCTCTGAGAGCCTCAGCCTGTTCCTCGGTGCCGTCGATCCATACGATCTTGTCGGGCTTGGTCATGGCTGCCATCTCGTCGATCCAGTTAAGGACATACTTGTTGTTGGTCATTCTTTTTTATTCTCCTTGAATAGATTTTCTATGTAAATTAAAGGCAGTGCCTTTGCTATATTATTTTACAATATTATAAGGCAAAAAGCAATAGAGAGTTGCAAATGTTACATTTTTTTAACATGTTGCCCAAATGAGTGCTTGAAATTTTATGCAACTTGTATATGAAAATTTGAGAACAAATGTTTGCATTTTGTCTAAAAATTTGATATAATATAATCAAGGAAATTACAATGTTCAAATTAGGCAAAATTTGGCATTTTGATTAACGGAGAAAAATGATATGAAAGATATGACACCCAGAGAACGCTCTGTATTCGAGTATATAAAAAACAGCTTGAGTGATAACGGATACGCCCCCAGCGTGCGCGATATCCGCGACGCCCTTGGCTTCAAAAGTACTTCCACGGTTCATATGTATCTTACAAGACTTGCAGACCGCGGGCTTATCACACGCGACGGCGGCAAGAGTCGCGCGATACATATGGACGGAATCGGAGCCTCCAATCAGGTCCCACTCGTGGGTAAAGTTACCGCAGGCAAACCGATCCTTGCGCAGGAAGATTTTGAAGGATACATCAGCTTCTGCGCTTCATCGGTAGGATGCCGTCCCGAAAATCTGTTTGCTCTCAACGTTAAAGGCGAAAGTATGATCGACGCGGGAATCCTTGACGGGGATGTGGTAATTGTTGATAAACGCACTTACGCCGAAAACGGCGAGATAGTTGTAGCTCTCATCGAAGACGAAGCAACGGTAAAAACATTCTATAAAGAGGACGGACATTACCGTCTTCAGCCGGAAAATAAGACAATGGAGCCTATCATCTCGGAGAGCGTAGCAATACTTGGTAAAGTAGTTGCGTCGTTAAGACTGTATTGATAAGGAGGGGCAGATGGCTCACAAAAAAGACAAATACGTTGACCATGAACTCGTAAGATACACACCGCGCCAGGCGATTAAAGATGCGGTGGGTTTTGTCGCGCGTTTTTTTACTTTATCAAATCTCAAACACGGTTTCCGTAGTGTCATAAGCGGTTTTCGAGAATTCGGAGTATTCTTCCTTGCGATGGTGCTTGTTCAGCTTCTGTTTTGGTGCCCTTCCCTTATGATGGAATCGCGCACTTCCACAATAAAGCAAGAAGCTTACGCAGCAGCAGATTATCATATCAAGATCGACGGTATGACGAGTGACGAATGGTCCGCGTATTATAATGAAACATTCATAATCACAGATACCTTTGACGTGGAAGACAGGCTTTATGAATCCTATGAGTATTCATCATACAAGAACGGCTCCGGCAGAGAAATGTATGAAGTCAGAATCAAAATGAATTCTGACGAAGAATCTCAATCTCGGCTTTTCTTATTGAAGTACCCGATAATAGGAGAAAATGCAAAAGCTACTTACAGCCCGAGAGTTCAGTATCTTGAAAAGATAACTCAATCGAGAGTATTGTTTGTCCCGATAATTTTGGTTATGGGACTCCTTTCCGCATTGATACTTCTGATCCTCTATAACATCCGTATCAATCATTACAAATTCAGATACGGGGTATATATGTCTTTCGGCGCGGATTTTGAAAAGCTGTTTCACACCGCCGCGTGGGAGCTGTTTTCAATAGCATTACTGACGTTTATCCCGTCTTTGATAGTAGCATTTTTGATTCAGTTGCTGATCTCTGCCGTACTTGGAGGATCCGTATCATTTAATCCGATTACCTTGATATGGGCAGTCGTTTGGCTGTTTTGCGTTATCTTGCTCGCGGTATGGCCGTCGGTTAAATTCCTTGCAACCAGAACGCCAACTTCATTGATCGTCGCAGGCGATAATTCCAACTATGTTTCATCGCCAAGGCTTTCGTTCAGAATTTTCAGAAAAAGTTTTCCTTATCACTATGAGCTTTACGGATTTTGGAGATTCAGAAGATACTACGCAACTTTGCTCCTTTCGTCTATCTTGTTTTCATCTCTGTTCCTTTGCGGATTCTTTATAAACAGCATGGTTACATCATCGGAGGATACATCGTCTCCCGAGTTCTGTCTTGAAGCTTCATCCTACGAAGGTATTGATCCTTATCTAATTGAAGAAATTTCCGAATTTGGGGGTGTAAAGTACATATCCTGGGAAAACTCAATAGATGCTACAGCTATCAATTCTTATATCCTTTTGAACGGAAGACAGCGCACCGGAATCTCTTCAAAGACTGTAAAGACCGATTTAGGCTATGCCGATAACAATTATAAATACAATCATCTTGACGAATCACTATATGCCCAAATTACTAGAGAAGGCGGATGGAAGATCGAAGGGGACTTGTCGCGTGTAATGACAGAACCGAATTGCATTGCTGTTTCGGAATATATCAATAATTCAAAGTCACTGAATTTCAAAGTAGGAGATACCGTTACGCTTGCGATCGTCAAAAAGATCAATGAACCGATCTCCTATGATATGCCCGATAACAAATATATCCTCAGCCAGCTTGTAAAACGCGCTGAATTTGACTATATCACAGTCGAGGTCGCCGCTATAGTTGATTCTGGAGATACCGATGACAGATATATGGTCGCTATGGGTGATGAGCTGTTTTCTAAAGTAGTCAAGAAGAATATCCTGGCTACAAGAGCGGATATATACTTGAATAGTGATTTAAACTACGATGATATAAACAGACTTCATTCCGAAATCAGATCGTCAATTTCGACATTTGATATGATTAATCTTGTTGAGAATAACAGCGGAGTTGACGGTAATTCCGCGCAAAAGAGCAGCGCGTCCCCCATAGTATTCGTTTGTTCTGTGTTTATACTTCTTATCGCGCCGCCTGTTTGGTTTTTCTCGCAGTCAATGTTTGGAGCAAAGAGAAAGACGGAAAATGAAATGCTCTCATCCTTTGGCGCAACAAATGAAGATCTCAGCAAGCTATATATCTTTTCTGGTGTCGCGCTTGCCGTTCCCGCAACGATCGCAACTGTTCTTCTTGGATGGGGTGTGACGGAGTTTATTTATTGGTTGATAAACGAATTCCTGACATCGCTCGGAATGGGGGCTGACTTTAGGTATCAGTATGAATTTTCACTTGTAGGTCTTGTCGTATGCATCGTTGTTTCTGCTGTCAGCGCGATCATTTCAACCTATATGCCGTATTTCAAATGGAAAAAAGAACGAGAGCTTATCGCCAAGAAGCATCTTGGAGAGTGAGGAGTTAATTATGGAAGATAGAAAAGTAATCCTGAAAGCTGAAAACGTAATTAAACAGTATAAACAATATGACACGACCGTTACAGCCGTAAATCGCGCAAACGTTGAGATATACGACGGCGAAATGGTTGCCATAATAGGCTCTTCGGGCTCGGGTAAGAGTACCTTTCTGCATATCTGCGCAGGACTTGACAGACCTAATTCGGGAAGGATATACGTCAGAGGGAATGATATAACTGCGATGTCATCAGACGAACTTGGCGTTTTCCGCGGTAACTATATGGGTATGGTTTTCCAGAACCACAATCTCATTCCTCAGTTTACCGCTATGGAGAATATTCTGATACCGACTCTTATGTGCAATAAACCCAAACACAGCTACGAGGAGCACTTCAAAAAGCTCGTTGCAACTCTGAATATTTATGACAGACTGCATCATCTCCCCAGTGAGCTTTCAGGCGGTCAGCAGCAAAGAGTATCTATTGCTCGCGCGCTCATTAATCGTCCGCAAATAGTTTTTGCCGATGAACCGACGGGTAACCTCGACCGCGCTAATGCCGATGAGGTCCTTGAGCTTCTTATCAAAACTAAAGAGGAACTCGGACAAACATTGCTTATCGTAACGCACGATATGAAAATTGCGGAGAGGGCAGACAGAATTCTCGTTATGGACAACGGAAATCTTTCGCCTTACAGGAAATAATGAAAAAACGCCCTGACTTTCAGAGTCAGGGCGTTTTTTGAATCCCAATGATATTACCAGCCATTCACGCATTTCCTTGTCAATTGCTCCCGTTATGCTTAGTAGCGCAATATAGAGAGCAACAATAATTATTCCGTGAAGCGTAAGAGAAAGCCAACCGGGAAGATTTGAAAACGTAAAGTAACTAAAAATAGTTTGACAAATTTTTGATGTAGCGATTAACAGAGCCAAAGGAAGAACAAACCATTTTAATATTTTGAATTCAAATGCACATCGTTTCATAAGTCTTGCCGCAGAAAAAGCGAAGTTAACAATCTCGGCAATATATAAAACTGCTATATATCCGATTATTCCGAATTTAGGTACGAGCAATCGTACAAGAATCACAGAAATTGCCGCATCGGCGATATTGACATTCATTGTATATACTTGCTCGCCCATTCCCTTTAGTAGAGAATCGGTTACCGTGTCAAGATACATCAGAGGCATAAGAGGCGCGAGAGTATATATAAACTTTCCGACTTCTTGATTTGAGTACAAAACCTCACCGAATTCTTTTGAGCACAAGCCAAGGACCCCAACTCCGCAAAGTCCGAATATGACTGTCAATCTCCACACGCGCGATGTGATATATTCAATGTGTCGTTTCTCTCCAACCGCTATTCCTCCCGATACTTCGGGTACAAGTAACCCGGTGAATGAGTATATCAAAGCATAAGGAAAAAGCACGACGGGTAAAACCATTCCCGAAAGCATTCCGTAACTTTCGAGCGCGGAGGCTGCATCGAGTCCGGATTCACGCAACCCAAGAGGGATCAAGATGTGCTCAACTGTGGTAAGCCCAGAACGAATGTACGTGCTGAAAGCTATAGGAAGAGCTATCGAGAATATCTTTTTGGTTAGATCTCTTGTCTTATTGCTACTTAGTTCTATTGTTGAATGCTTTCTTCGCTCAATGTAATAGAAGCTGCCATATACAGCAAAAGAAAGCAACTCTGCAATAGCACTTCCGAGTACTATTGCAAGGCAAGCAAATTCAACTCCAAGCGGCATAAGAGGAGTAAGCAAAAATCCCACACCGAATATCTTTATAGCTTGCTCGGTAACTTGAACGGCTGCAGATTTCCAAACTCGTCTGACAGCAGAAAAGTAGCCTGACAAAGCCGATGAAATTGAAATAGCGGGAAGCGAGATTGACATAATCCTCAAAGGATTTGTCGCTCTCGGGTCGTCAAGCCACAATAATGAGATTGGTTTTGAAAGAATAAATAACAAGAATGCTGCTGCAGCTCCGAACGAGAGGGCGTATATGATGCATTTACGCATTGCAGCTTTTATCTCGCTCTGATCGTTACCTGCTTCCGCAACGCATCTTGTTGCTGCAAGATTGATGCCCGATGTAGCAAGGGTCAAGGCGAATCCCCAAACATTGGTTACAAGAGAGTAAAGTCCCATTACTTCGGCACCTACTCGGTTTGATATGTAAACATTATACCCGACTCCCACGGCGCGCATCAGAACCGCTGATAGAGTAAGAAGAAGTGAATTATAAATGAAAGTTTTGGCTCTGTTTTCTTTGCTGTTAATAGTCACTGTAATATCCTCCGTTTGATAAAGAATATTCATCAAATGAATGCAAGATGATAACATTTTTTGTAAAAAGTCTTTACAAATCCAATAAAAAATGATATAATATTCATATAGTACGTTGCGGGGAGGTCGGAATAATGGACGGCGCAAAGAAATTTGTAATAACAGTAGCAAGACAGTATGGAAGCGGAGGACGTGAGATCGGTCTCCGTCTCGGTGAGCTTCTCGGTGTCAAGGCGTATGATAAAGAGCTTATAACCATGGCAGCTCAGAAATCCGGTATGTCGAGCGACGTTCTCGACCACGTTGATGAAAAAGCAACAAGCAGCTTGCTTTATACCCTAGCTATGGGCTCGTCATACTTTAACAGTGCGGCTCATAACATGAACATCCCGATCAACGATAAGCTGTTTATGACTCAGTCCGAGCTTATCCGCGAGATTGCAGAAGAGGATTCTTGCGTATTTGTAGGAAGATGTGCAGATTACGTTCTCAGAAAAGCAGAGAACAAGATCAGTGTTTTCATATATGCACCGAGCGATTTCAAGATCAAGCGCATCATCGAACGTCACGAAGGTATCGACGAAAAGGCAGCAAAGGAGCTTTCTCAAAAGACCGATAAACGTAGAATTAATTATTATAATTACTATACAGGAAAGAAATGGGGCTCTCCCGAGAATTATCAGATCATGATCGACAGCTCCGTACTCGGTATCGAGGGTACTGCACAAGTACTTGCTGACATTATCAAGAACAAGTACGGTCTTTGATTGAAGGAAGGATGTAAAAATGGCGACCTGGATCACACACCTGATGGTCGCGGATTCCGTATTGCAAAAATTGCCGTGGCTTGACCGCCGCGGCTTTTGCGTCGGAAATATCGCGCCCGATTGTAACGTAGAGAATGAAGATTGGACAGCTTTTACCCCTTCACGAGAGATCACACACTGGATGAGCGGAGATAAAAAGATTGGTTCCGATGCAGATAGATATCTCAATGAATATGTATTAAAACGTCTTGACGAGATTTCTTCGAATGAGGAGTATTCGTTTTTGCTTGGCTATTATTCTCATCTTGTGGCAGATGCAGAGTTTCAAAAAATGATCCGCGACCACGAAAGGGTGGCAAATGTGTGGAAGAGAATTGATGCCGATCACGAAATATCTGTGCGAGCAGAAGGTATGGCAAAAAACTGGGATTCGGCGAAGATCATTATTCCTAAAAAAGATAGATTCCGCGAGATATACTCAATTGAAGGAGAATATCTGCGCCAAAATCCGATATCGGGATATATTACCGAGATATTGCCCTTAAAGGAGTTCCCTGATTACATAGATTATCTGCCTAACGGAGCAATTGTTCGCAAGATCCCGAAAATGACGGTCAAGGATGAATCACTTCAACCAATAGAAAAATATATTTCGATTACACCGGACGAAGTTAAGGCTTTTGCGGCTGCTGCCGTAGCTATCGTCACGAAAAAGATCGGAGAGATTGGAGAAAGAAAATGAGAGCACCTCTACAGATTCTCGCCATCCCGTATAGGATGGTTGACGGCGTACCTCAGTATTGTGTTCTTCGCCGCTCCGACAGCAATTATTGGCAATTTATTGCAGGCGGCGGAGAAGATAGCGAAACCCCGCTCGAGGCAGCCCGTCGTGAGATATTCGAAGAAGGGGGAATAAAAGTCGATAATATCATTCAGTTGACTTCAATGTGCTATGTTCCGGTTGACATATTCCGCAAGCGCCATCTTTACGGCTGGCCCAAGGATATGTACGTCGTTCCCGAATACGCCTTCGGCTTTGAATGTAATGACGAGATCACACTCTCTCACGAACATACCGAATGTGCCTGGCTCACATACGACCAAGCCCGCACAAAATGCAAATGGGATTCAAACAGAACAGCACTTTATGAGTTGAATTGTATTTTGACATCTAAATAAATGCTTTTGAAGGATGTCGATTAAGGCATCTCTCATTTTTAGAAAATTTATTTAACAAATTTCAAAAAAGGGGTTGCATTTTTAATTCAAATGTGATATAATATGTCAGTCGCGTGGAGGCATAGCTCAGCTGGTTAGAGTACTTGCTTGACATGCAAGGGGTCACTGGTTCGATTCCAGTTGTCTCCACCATAGAGAAAAGCACACCGCACCGCGGTGTGCTTTTCTCTATGGTGAAACCGGTATGTTGAATTGAGCCACTTGCTTTCGCTTGCGAAAGCAAAAGATTCGCGCTATTGC
>JAZQJB010000122.1:0-8789 GCA_045541375.1 Eubacteriales bacterium
GAAGCCGCCGCTCGGACGGGGCTTTCCGAGTCTGTCCGCGTTTACAACGGCGCGCACGATCAGTATTGTGCCTCGATCGGCAGCGGAACCGTCGAAGCGGGTCAGCTCCTGCTCGCCACGGGCACAGCTTGGGTGCTCTTCGGAGTCACCGAAACTCCACTTTTCGGCAAAAGCAGAATATCGCCCTGCATTCACCCCGCGGGCGGATACGGCGCGCTTTCGACCGTTTCGGGCATCGGCGCGGCTTTTGAGTGGCTTTCGAAGCTGACGAATACCCCCATCCCCGAGCTTTCCGCGGGTGCAGAGGAGCGAAAAGGCAAAAACGATACCCTCTTCTTCCGCCCGTCGGCAACGGGCACGGGTCTTTTGATCGGTCAGAGCGTCGGCGCGCACATCACGGGGCTGACGATTGGGCACGACAAATTCGATCTCGCGCTTGCGCTGATGGAAGGCGCGGCTTTCGAGACCGCCCTCAACATCGAGGAATACAAAAAGAGCGGTATGAGCGCGCCAAGCTCGATCACAATGGCGGGCGGAGCGACGGCAAGCCGATTCTGGCAGAGCCTGATCGCCGACGTCACGGGGCTTGACGTCTATGCAAGCACGCAGACCGACTCCCCCGCACTCGGTGCCGCCATACTTGCCGCGGCATCCGACAGTGGCGAGGACATCTCTGCTGTTGCTCGCCGAACCTCCGCAGGTAGCCGAAAGGTTTCGCCCTCCGAATTATACGAATACTATCAAACCAAGTTCAATGCATATAAAGAATGGCGTAAATCTCATCCGTAAAGGAGACGAATTATGAAAACAAAGAGATTATTTTCAGCATTTATATTGATTCTTCTTGCCGCAATCCTCTTCTCTTGCGATAGCGGAGAGGTTGCCGAAACCCTGCCCGAAACAACCGCGGCAGAAACCGAAGCACTCACCGAGCACGTCCACGAATACACCGAGGAATTAAAGGCTCCCACCTGCACCGAGCCGGGGTATTTTGAGCGCAAATGCTCATGCGGGGACGTGCAGAGGACGGATACCTCGCCGAAGGGTCACACCTACGGCGCTTGGGAGACTTTGAGCGCTCCCACCTGTGCCGCCGAGGGCAAGCGTGCGGCGAGCTGCACCGTTTGCGGCGAGAAGATCGAGGAAGTCATCCCCGCGGGTGAATCCTCGCTTGACGGCAAAAAGGTCATGTTCGCGGGCAACTCGCTGACGTATTACGGCGAGGTCGTCATCAACTCGGACGGCAGCCCCACAGCTCAAAAGGGCGTTTTTGAAAAGATCGCCGAGACTTTCGGCGACAAGGTGAAGGTCACCAACTTCACCTACGGCTCGGCGGGATTCGTTGACGGCCGCGACAAGGCTTCGACCGACAAGATCCCCGCAAGCTACAAGGACTACGGTCTTTACCAGCTCATGCTCGAGCTTCACCCCAACCACTACGGCAACAAAGACGGCAAGGAAATGGATTCCTTCTACGATCAGGACGTCGTCATTTTCCAGCAAAGAGGCGCATCGATCGCGGATTCCTACGATCAGGTCATGAAGATCGCCGCCCTCTTCCCCGAGGACACGCAGTTTGCCGTCATCATCACCCACTATGACACCAAAAACACCGCCACATCCTCGGCTCTCAAGAAGACCCTCGCCGACGGCTGGGTGGTCATCCCCGCGGGCGACCTTGTCACCGACCTCTGGAACGGCAGACTCAAGGGGATGGAATTCAAATACACGAAGAACGATTTCGTCATCACCAAGGACAACGTTCACCCCAACTACCTGACGGGCTACATCAAGGCGCTGATGACATATTGCGCGCTGACGGGTCGCTCGGCGGAGGGAGTGGATTACTCCTTCGTCAACCGCTCGACCTCCTATTACACAAGCGCGGCGGAAACGCAGTTTGAGGACGTTCTTGCATCCTCCACCGAAATGCTCCGCATTCAGGAGCTGATCGACGATTACATAGTCAAAGCCGGCAACAAGCCCGCCGCGGCGCATTCATATACCGAATGGAAGGAAATTTCGGCTCCCACCTGCACGAAAGCGGGCGAAAAAGCACGCGAGTGCACGCTTTGCGGCAAAAAAGAGAGCGTTGCGCTCACCCTTCCCCACACCTACGGCGACTGGAAGGTAGCAACCCCCGCCACCGCCTCTGCCAAGGGCACCAAGGAGCGCGCCTGCACCCTTTGCGGCGCGAAGGAAACGAAATCCTACACCTTCAACCTGCTTTACGGCAAGTCGCTCGCGAAGACCGAGTCCTTCGGTCTTTCCACCATCTCGAACCCCGCAAACCAGACCGACGGCAAATACGTTTACGATAAGGACGCAAAATCGACCTACACCGACTTCAAGATGACTTTTTCCAAGTCGCAGTGCGCCGATTACACCTCGATCTCACAGCTTTATAACGAAAAGGGTCAGCTTGCGGCAGACGGAAAGTACCTCTGCGGATTTTGGTTTGAGCTTGACGAGCAGGTCTTCATCGACTCGTTCTCGCTCTACAACAGCGGCGTGACCTACGATATTGACGGATTTGATATTCTTGTCAGCACCGACGGCGAGAACTGGACGGTGGCATGGTCGGGCGAAAAGCTTGCATCGGGTCTGAAATACGAAAAAGTCGATGCGACCACCAACAAGATCACCGCGTCCTTCGCAAAGGCAGAGGCGAAATTCGTTATGTTCGCCCTCACCGCGCCGAGAAGCCGTGACGGCTCGGGCGTTGCCGCCTTTAATCAGAAATACGGCGTCACCGCCGAAGTCAACGCAAATCCCCACTATTTCCGAATCGTCGAATTTGAACTTTACGAGGCAAATTAATAAGGAGAACAACAATGTTTGGAGTACAACTTACAGATTACGATAAGAAAGTTTACGAAGAAAAGCTCGCGGATTTTCTGCCCGACAAGATAATCGACGCGCACGCGCACGTCTGGACAGACGGCATGAAGCGCAAAAAGCCCGAGGAGCGCAAGGGTTGCGTTTCCTGGACCGAGCTCGTTGCGCCCAATATGACCTATGAAGACATCGCCGAAACCGCGCGCAACGTCTTCCCCGGCAAAGAAGTGACCTCGCTTATTATGGGTTCGCCCACCTGCTACCTTGATAAAGTCAACGGCTACGTCACCGATCTCATCAAGAATCAAGGCGCGCACGGACTTTATTGCACGTCCTACAAGACCACCAAGCGCGACATTATCAATGCGATGGCGCAAGGTTACCTCGGAATCAAGCCCTATCAGGCAAACTGCGCGCCCTATATCCCCGCCTCCGAAATCAGAATCTTCGATTTCCTTCCCCACGAGCATCTTGAGGTTATGAACGACCTCGGCGGCATCGTCATTCTCCACATCCCGCGCTCGATGCGACTCAAAGACCCCGTTAACCTCGCGCAGATGGCGGAGATCGACGAAAGATACCCGAATGCGAAGGTCATCATCGCACACGTCGGCAGAGCCTACGTCTACGAGGACATCGGCGACGCCTTTGACGTCATCAAGAAGACCAAGAACCTCTACTACGATTTCTCCGCGAACGTTTACGACTACGCAATGGAAAGACTGATCGACGCGGTCGGACCGCAGCGCGTGCTTTACGGCTCGGATATGCCCTACACCAAGATGCGTATGTACCGCATCAACGACGGCGGAAAGTACGTCAACGTCGTTCCGCGCGGACTTTACGGCGACGTTTCAAACGACAAGCAGATGCGCGAGACCGACGAGAGCGACATCACTCTCTTCATCTACGAAGAACTCCTCGCCTTCCGCCGCGCCGCAGAAAAGCTTGGTCTTACAAAAGAAGACGTCAGCGACATCATGTACGGCAACGCCGCACGCTATCTTAACATCAAATAAGAAAGGATTTTGAATTATGAAAAAGGTTAAAATCGGTTTTCTTCCTCTATATATAAAGCTTTATGACGACTGCGGCAGCGGTGCTGTCGGCAGACCCAGACTCGAGCCCTTCTATGAAAGACTCGCCTGCGAGCTCGAAGCGCGCGGATTTGAGGTCATTCGCAACGAATTTTGCCGCATCAAGCCCGAATTTGCGGCTGCTGTTGAAAAATTCGAGAAAGCGGGCGCGGATTGCATCGTCACCTGGCACGCGGCATACTCCCCCTCGCTTGAGTCGATCGACGCCCTTGCGGGCACCGAACTCCCCATAATTGTCCTCGACACCACCGAAACCTACGATTTCAGCCCCGCACAGAATCCCGCCGAGATCAGCTTCTGCCACGGAATCCACGGAGTTATGGATATGTGCTCCCTGCTCCGCCAGCGCGGAAAGGCTTATGCTGTTTGCGCGGGTCACATCGAGCATTCCGACGTGCTCGACAAGGTTGCGGGCTACGTTAAAGCCGCAGGCGCGGCACGTGCTCTCGCGGGCAGCCGCGCGGGCTCGGTTGGCGGCTCCTTCGACGGTATGGGCGACTTCCTCATCGACGACGAGACCCTTCTTTCCCGCTTCGGCGTGACCGCCGTTTACCCCGAGGCAGGCGAGCTCGACGCACTTCGCGAATCCGTCACCCCCGCCGAGGTCGAGGCTGAGATCAAGGAAAACAACGAGCTCTTCTACGAGATCGAGCCCGTTGACGCCGACTCTCACGCCGAGACCGTCCGCAACTGCCTTGCAGTTCGCAAATTCATCGAAAAACACGATCTTGATGCTTTCACGATCAACTTCCGCAAGATCGGCGGCGACAGCGGCATCAAGGCGATGCCCTTCATCGAGGCTTGCAAGGCTATGGCTCGCGGCATCGGCTACGCGGGAGAGGGCGACATCCTCACCGCCTCCCTCGTCGGCGCGCTGCTCAAGTCATACAGTGGCGCGACATTCGCCGAGATCTTCTGCCCCGACTGGAAGAACGGCTCGCTCCTTATTTCTCATATGGGTGAATACAACCTCGCGCTCACCAAAGCAAAGCCCGGAATGAAGAAGATAAACTTCATCTACGGCGAAAACACCCTCGACCCCGTCGTTGCCTACGGCTGTTACCGCGCGGGCAAGGCTACCTTCATCAACCTTTATAAGAGCGAGGAAGGCTACAAGCTCTTCATCTCGCCCATCGAGATGCTCGACGTGCCCACCGACGTTTTCGAAGCGAAGGTCAGAGGCTGGTTCAAGCCCGCCGCACCCCTGCCCGAGTTCCTCGAAAAGCTCAGCAACGCCGGCGCGACCCACCACAGCGCCATCATCTACGACGCAACCGTCGATCAGATGAAGTATTTCGCTTCCCTCCTCGACCTTCCCACAGTTGTTGTGGAGTAATTGAATAGAAAGGAATACACCATGTCATCTTTGCTTCCCCGCACTGCGGATGCTGACGTTCGCGTAATGTCCAGCAACATTTTGTTTGATAAGACCCTCCAGGACCGACTCCCCCTGATTGCCGATTACTATCGCGCAAGCGATGCCGATCTGATCGGTATGCAGGAGGTCAATCGCGTCGGAACCGCACTTTTCGAGACCCTTTCCGACATTTACACCCCCGCAACGACCCGCCACGCGGAGGATAAGCATTGCTACACCCCCATTCTCTACCGCCACGACCGTTTTGAACTGCTCGAGGGCGGCAGTCAGCTTTACCGCAGCCGCGGCACCGATACCAAGTCGATGGCGTGGGCGGTCCTCCTTGACAAAAAAAGCGGCAAAAAGCTTGCGCTTATCAACTCCCACGGCTCGCTGATCCTGAAATCCTACAACCTCGAGGCGACCGATGCCGTCGAGGGTGAGATGTGGCGCGTTGATAACGTCTGCCAGATGCTCGAAAAGAAGGACGAGCTCCGTGAAAAGTACGGCGCCGAGCTTCCCGTTTTCGTCACCGGCGACTTCAACTCACACCCGCACCGCGAGTCGATTCAGAATATGAAGAAGGTCCTGCCCGACAGCGCCGACATTGCGACCGTCAGCTCGACTACCGGCATCAATTCCTTCCACGGCGTCCCCGGCCGCCCCTGCCCCGAGGGCACACCCATCGACTTCATCTTCGTCACCGATGACGCAGTAAAAGTCCTCGTCCACTGCATCGCCGCCGACGAGACCGCCCTCGCCATCTCCGACCACTGCCCCGTCTACGTGGACGCGAAATTTATCTGATTTATAGGAAAAACCTCTGAGGAATCACTCTGCAGAGGTTTTTTGCTATTTAGTGTGTGATAAAATGAGCCGCAATATGAGTATATCCGCTATAAAAACGACCCAAACTAATCATATTAAAGCTCGGAGGACTGATATGGAATCGATTTGGGAAACGGACGCTCCGCGGGTGCGGTTTGATAGCTTGCAGGGAAACAAAAGCACCGATGTATTGATCATCGGTGGCGGAATTGCGGGAATCTTGTGCGCTTATAAGCTCAGAAACGCCGGCGTGGATTGTCTGCTGGTGGAAGCGACCGAGATCTGCGGCGGCATTACAAAAAACACTACGGCAAAGATCACCCTGCAACACGGATTGATCTACGATAAAATGATACGTCGTTTTGGAGAGAATAAGGCTCGGCTTTACGTGGAGGCACAGAAAAAAGCGTGCAAGGAATATGCCCGACTTTGCGAGAATATCGGTTGCGACTATGAAACAAGGGATTCCTACGTCTATTCCTTAAATGACCGCAAGAAAACCGAAAAAGATGTTACCGCTCTGAATCGAATCGGCGTAAAAGCAGAGTTTTCGGATGCAAAAGAACTTCCCTTCAAAGTTGCGGGCGCGGTGTGTGTGAAAGATCAAGCGCAGTTTCATCCTCTGAAGTTTCTATATAATATCGCAAACGATCTGCCGATATATGAGCATACAAAAGTAGTAGAGCTGATGCCGCACAAGGCGAAAACCAATCGCGGCGAGATCACCTATAAAAAGCTGATCATCGCAACCCATTTTCCGATGCTCAATAAGCACGGACTTTACCCCTTGAAGCTCTATCAGCACCGTTCTTACGTTATTGCGCTGAAAGGGGTACAAAATGTCAGCGGAATGTATGTGGACGAATCCGATACGGGACTTTCATTCCGAAGTTATGGCGACCTTTTGCTCCTCGGCGGAGGCGGACACCGCACAGGAAAGCCCGGCGGCTGTTGGCAAGAGCTTGAAGATTTTGCAAAAATGCACTACAAAAATGCCGAGATCGTCACCAAATGGGCAACGCAGGATTGTATGACGCTGGACGATATTCCCTATATTGGGCAGTACGCTAAATCCATGCCCAATGTGTTCATTGCATCGGGATTTAACAAATGGGGTATGACAAATGCCATGGTCGCCGCAGACATTCTCTGCGACCTTGTCCGAGGGAAATCCAATCCCTATGCCGCCGTTTTCGATCCCTCGCGCACGATTCTTCATCCGCAGCTTGCCCTCAATGCTTTTGAATCTGCCGTCGGACTTCTGACGCCCATCGCGCCTCGATGTCCACACCTCGGTTGCGCTCTCAAATACAACAAAGCCGAGCACTCGTGGGATTGCCCCTGCCACGGCTCGCGTTTCACCGAACACGGCGAGCTTATCGATAATCCCGCGACGGATGATAAAAGAATGTAGCGGTATACGCTCTCACATTATGGGAAATAATAGTATCAAATCCATAAACGGAGGTCAAATTGCAATGTTCAAACACGAAAAACAGTTATTTCATCCCGTAGAAGTCGAAAGACCCAATCCGCAGTACGCCGTTTTGCTTCAGGAACAACTCGGCGGCGGCAACGGCGAGCTCAAGGCGGCAATGCAGTATATGTCGCAGAGCTTCAGGATCAAAGATCCCGAGATCAAGGATCTCTTCCTCGATATCGCCGCCGAGGAGCTGGGGCACATGGAGATGGTGGCACAAACCATCAATCTGCTCAACGGTCACGATGTGGACGCAACCAAGGTGCAGGCAGGTGAGGTGCAGACACACGTTCTGCTCGGTCTGAATCCGGGACTTATCAATTCCTCGGGGTATTCATGGACGGGCGATTACGTCACCGTCACGGGCGACCTGTGCGCCGATCTGCTCTCCAACATCGCATCCGAGCAGAGAGCAAAGGTGGTTTACGAGTATCTTTACCGTCAGATTGAGGACAAAAAGGTACGCGAAACCATCGACTTCCTGCTCAATCGCGAGGAAGCGCACAATCAGATGTTCCGCGATGCCTTCAATAAGGTGCAGGAAACAGGCTCCAACCGTGATTTTGGAACGACAAAGGCTGCAAAGATGTATTTTTCTATGTCAAACCCCGGACCAAACGCATTTGCGACAGGCGAGACACACGCTCCGGCATTTAAGTGATAATAATTACTGCTACGGAGTGATGGCAAGTTTGGAATCGAGAGGTCGAGATGACAGGATTCTGAACCTATATTTGCGCGCATAGTTGGGTGCGAAAGTGATATGCGGCGATAGCGCGCAAATGATTGCTGTTGCAAGCAACAGCAAGAGTTTCGAATCCGTTGGCAGATCGGGCGGTCGAGATGACAGGATTCTGAACCTTCATTTGCGCGCATAGTTGGGTGCGAGAGTGATATGCAGCGGTAGCGCGCAAATGATTGCTGTCGCAGAGCGACAGCAAGAGGTTCATCATCAGTAATATTCAAAGAAATAAAGGCAACCCGAACAAGTTCGGATTGCCTTTATTTGGTCGAGATGACAGGATTCTGAACCTATATTTGCGCGCATAGTTGGGTGTGAGAGTGATATGCGGCGATAGCGCGCAAATGATTGCTGTTGCAAGCAACAGCAAGAGTTTCGAATCCGTTGGCAGATCGGGCAAATAGAAAGAGGATGGCAAAGCCATCCTCTTTCTATTTGGTCGAGATG
>JAZQJB010000123.1:0-2149 GCA_045541375.1 Eubacteriales bacterium
ATCAAAACTTTCCCGCTGCTGTTGTCTTTTATTTAATTGAAAATTTCCGCGTGCGGAAATTCACCTTCAAACTTCGCCGAAGGCGAATCTTAACTCGCGCATCGCGCGATCATAACTTGCGCGCAGCGCAACAATATCTCGGCGCAAGCCGATCTTAACTCGCGCAGCGATCTCCTCATCCCTCCGCCTGTGGCGGAACATCTCCCGTCCCCTGCGCGATAGTAACTTCCGCCACAGCCGAAGGCTGTACCTCCTCCTCATACCCCGCCGTCGGCGCCGTCATTATCCCAAAACTCACCGCTATGGCATTGTTCACCCTGTCCATCATCTCGTCGTCAAGATGCCCCATCCGCTCGCGCAGGCGGCGTTTGTCAAGTGTACGTATCTGCTCGAGAAGTATCACCGAGTCACGCGCGAGTCCCGCGCGCGAGGCGTATATGTCGATATGTGTCGGCAGGCGTGTTTTGCTCATTCTCGAGGTGATCGCGGCGGCTATGACCGTCGGACTGTATTTGTTCCCTACATCGTTTTGTATTATCAGCACCGGGCGCAGTCCGCCCTGCTCCGAGCCGACTACGGGCGAAAGATCTGCATAATATATATCCCCTCTGCGGATCTGCGAGTTCATTTCCTTCTTCCTTTCCTTGTGGTGATCTTCTGCCATTATTCTTGCCAACAGAGGTATTATCTTAAACACCAAACAAAAATAATGACAATGGAAATTTTTCCTCATTGTCATTATATGTCGGAAGAAAAGATATTGACTTTCGCCGCTTTAGGTGATATAATTATAAAAAACTACCTACGGAGGCAGAAAATGAATTACTGGACACTATCGAAGGATAACATATACGTCGCCGCGCACCGCGGATGGAGCACCGTTTACCCCGAAAACACCCTGCTTGCGTTCCGCAAGGCAATCGAGATCGGCGTTGACCAGATCGAAACCGACGTCCGCATCACCCGCGACGGCGAGCTCGTCTGCATCCATGACGCGACCGTTGACCGCACCACAAACGGCACCGGTAAGGTCTGCGACAAAAATCTTGCGGAGCTCAAGACCCTCGACGCGGGTTCCTGGAAGGGCGCGGAGTTCGCGGGCGAAAAGATCCCCACTTTCATTGAATTTATGGAGCTTGTCAAGGATCATCCCACAATGACCCTCGACATCGAGCTCAAGGAATACCCCGTTGACGGACGTGACGAGATCGCCTTTGACGTTTGCGACCGCGTTATGAAGATCATCGATGACTACGGTTTCACCGACCGCGTTGTTATCAATACCTTCAACGGCAAGCTTCACGAGTATATGGAGGACAAGTATGGCTCCAAATACCGCCGCCACATCTACTACCCCCTCACCCACATGGGCAAGGTCAAGCGCGACCCCTACACCTCCAGCGCCTACTGCTGTTGCATGTTCCGCGCGCTGTATAGCCCCATCAACATGGCGACCAAGGAAGAATTCGACCGTATGGCAGCCCTCGGGATCCAGCCCTGGGCACCCGCAGGAGTCAAAACTCAAGAGCACGTCGACGAAGTAATCGCCTGCGGCGGAACGCTCATCACCTGCAACAATCCGGATGAGATTCTGCAGTTCCTTCGTAACAGGGGAAAGCATCAGTAAGTGGTCAACTAAAAGTGGACAGTGGACAGTGGACAGTGGACAGAAAGATGTGAAAAATCAGCGCATCGGTAAGTGATTTGTGTCAGAGGATAGGTAAGCCAGTAGGAATCGAAGGTAAGTCCTCGTCAAGGTGGAGATTGTAAAGTTTTCGCCTCGCGAAAAGTTTACAATACTACCTTGACGAAGCAGCAAAAATATAATGGATACGGGTGAAAACACAAGTGTGTTTTCGCCCTCCCCAGCCTACTATTTTAACATATCCAGCGGGAAAAAGCAACAGGAGTTCATATCAACGGTTCCGAGGATAAAGTCAGCAAGATAAGCCTCGTATGAATTGTTCTCCAAAGGCTTAAGCCCAATATACAGACCTCTCAACGAATACCCGATAGCGATACGAATGCTGTTCAAAACGATCTCACCGCCGGCTGTCACTTTTCTGGTCAAGAATCCTAAAGGATACTCGATCTCCTCGTAATCACCTATGTACTTTCTTTCAGAGGGTATAAATACTTCATCAGGCGT
>JAZQJB010000124.1:0-3616 GCA_045541375.1 Eubacteriales bacterium
CTCCATTTTCCTTCGGAAAACCGACAGACCTACCGGGCGCAGGCGGTCTGCGGACGCCGCCTCAGGATGACATAGTTGAGCAAAGCTCAACAGTCGGGTCTGTCTCGGCGGCTGAACACCGCCGTCTTCCTTCGGAAAACCGTCAGACCCGACGGGCGAGTGCGTTGCTTGGCTGCGCCCCCTTCACCCCTGCTTTGCGAGTGCGAACATAGCTTTTTACTAATTATTTGTGCATATTGCTATATGTTAATTTTTAATATACGTTTGTCAGTGGTCCGAGCCCTTCGCCAAACGGCGAAGGGCTGTATTATTAAGCAAACAAGCTCTTGATCAGATCAAGCAGGTTATATTCTGCGAATACCGCGACTGTGACAAGGGAGATGACCGACATGATCTTGATGAGAATGTCGAGCGAGGGGCCGACGGTGTCCTTGAGGGGGTCGCCTACCGTGTCGCCGACGACGGATGCATCGTGCGCGCCGCTGCCTTTGCCGTGGCCTTCGATGGCTCCGGTCTCAATATATTTCTTCGCGTTGTCCCAGGCACCGCCCGAGTTGCCGGTGAAGATGGCGAGCATGATCGCCGAGATCGTTGCGCCGATGAGCAGTCCGGCGACGAATTCCGCGCCGAAGAGGAATCCGCAAACAACGGGGAAGGCGATCGCAACGATCGCGGGCATTCTCATCTCGCGGAGCGCGCCCTGCGAGGAGATGCTGATGCAGGTCTTGTAGTCGGGAAGGACCTTGCCCTCAAGCAGACCCTTGATCTCGCGGAACTGACGGCGCACTTCTTTGACCATATCCTGTGCCGCCTTGGCAACCGCGTCGATCAGCATACCCGAGAAAAGGAAGGGAAGTGCCGCGCCGACGATCGCGCCGACGAGCACAAGGGGATCGATCATATTGAGCGAGATGATGTCAAGCGCGCCCTCACCGGGTGCCGCGATCTTGTCGGTCGAGGCAAAGAGGTAGGATGACATCATGGAAAGCGTTGCAAGCGCCGCGCTTCCGATGGCAAAGCCCTTGCCGATGGCGGCTGTGGTGTTGCCGACGCTGTCAAGCTTGTCCGTGATCTTGCGGACCGAGGGGTCAAGCATACTCATTTCGGCAATGCCGCCCGCGTTGTCCGAGATGGGGCCGTAGGTATCGACCGAAACCGTTGTCGCAACGAAGGAAAGCATACCAAGCGCGGCTGTGGCGATTCCGTACATACCCGCGATGAGGTAGGAGGAATAGATCGCTATACCGAGAATGATGCAGGGGTACATCGAGGAGCGCATACCGAGTGCAAGGCCCTGAGTGATGGTCAGCGCGGGTCCGTTGACCGATGCGCGCGAGATCGCCCTTGTGGGTTCAAAGTCATAGCTTGTGTAATATTCGGCAACAAGACCGACGGCGATTCCCGCAATGATGCCGACCGAGGCGGAAATAGCGGGCGAGACCCATCCGAAGGCAAATTTGACCGCAGAAAGGTCGTAGCCGGCGTTTGCAAAGAAAAGATAGGAAAGTCCGAATGCTCCGAAAACGGCAATTCCCGCGGATATCCAGGTTGCAAGATTGAGCTCGCGGTGCGGGTCATCCGAAATCTTCTTTTTTACGATCAGCGAAAGTATTCCGATGATGCAGGCGACAAGTCCGACACCGGCAAAAACAATGGGGAAGTAGAGCATCGAGCGCAGAAGCACGGGGTCGGTGAATATGTTTTTCGAGAAAAGCTCGGCTGCGAGAATTGCAGAGGAGAGGATCGCGCCGACAAAGCTTTCGAGCAGGTCGCTTCCGAGTCCCGCAACGTCACCGACGTTGTCACCGACGTTATCCGCGATGGTCGCGGGGTTACGGGGGTCATCCTCGGGAATGTGCGCCTCGGTCTTGCCGACAAGGTCGGCACCCATATCTGCCGCCTTGGTGTAGATACCGCCGCCGACGCGGTTAAAGAGCGCGATCAGCGAGCATCCGAGCGCGTAGCCGGAAAGGGTCATCGTGAAGGATGTTTCAAGCTTGTAGCCGTCCCAGATCATACCGAGGATGCTGTTGATGCTGCCGTGTGAGCCGAGAGCGGTCAGGGCGGTCTCCTCGATCTGACCGAGAGCGAGACCGAATACCACGTAAACAATGAAAATGCCAAGAAGAGCAAATCCCGCAACGCAAAGACCCATAACGGAGCCTCCCTTGAAGGCAACCTTGAGCGTTTCGCCAAGATTTCCGCTTTCGCGCGCGCGGTTGGTGACGCGGACGTTGGCATAGGTTGCGATCTTCATTCCGATGTATCCGGCAGATTCACTCATAAGTGCGCCGATAATAAAGGCGACAGCCGCCTGCCAGGAAACGAGAAAAGCAATAAGCAGCGCAACCGCTATTGCTACCATCAGAATGATCTTGATCTCGTAATGAATAAAAGCGTTTGCTCCTATTCTTATCGCCGAGGCGATCTCCTTCATGCGGGGCGTTCCCTCATCGAGCTTTTTGACAGAAAAGAAATTGATTGCGGCAAAGACGAGTGCGCCGAGCGCAGCTCCGAATGCCGCAATGAGAATAAGCGGGGACATTGGTTTTGCTCCTTTATATTTGATGTAACTATTATATCAAGTGAGTGCAGTATTGTAAATACTTTGGAAATAAATTTATAATGATTATTTTTCTTGAATTGTGTAATTACTTTATTTTTTTATGAAATTACATTACTTTGCCGCTTTTGACTATAAAATATTTCAAATATATACTAAATTCATATTTTACTATTGTAAATATTAAAAATATATGATATAATAATTATTTGGAAAGTCTTTTGCGCGGGTTGCGCCGTGCAATATGGGAAAAATATTCAGGAGGTCTGATTTTGAAGGAAAGTATCAGACTGCGCAGCGGGGCTACAGTGCCGCAAGTCAGCTACCGTGAGGCGCAAGCAAAAAATTATCTTGACAGAGCTACTCTCAAGCTCATGCATCTCGCACCAGACGGTGCACCCGCGGCGTATTCGGAAGGTAAAAACGGAGGCGTCGTTTTTTGGTTTGATCCCGAAAAGCTCACCGAGTCGGATCCCGAGCTCTGGTATGCGCCCGATGCGCGTCAGGAGACCGTGAAGCTCGAGTCGGGCACCGAGATCGAACGTATGTCGATGCGCCGTGCCGCATCCTTCGGCTATTACCCCAAGGAGCGACTCACCGCAATGCACCTCGAGGTCATCGAGGAGCCCGTTGCGTTCACACGCCGCAGAGATAAGGAGATCGTTTATTTCTACGACAAGATGACCACCCTGCGTATGCCGCTTATGTGCGTCAAATGCGGGAATGACGTCAGATTCAAGAAGAAGCTCTGCCGCGCTTGCTACGAGGAGGACCTTGCCGTCCGCCGCGCAGAGGGCGACGCGCACAGAAACGCATACTACGGCATGGACCGCCGCCGCGTTCTCTTCTTCGACCTTGAGCTGACGGGCTTTTACGATCACGACGAGATCATTTCGATCTCGATCTTCAACGCCCTCGGCGAGAAGATAATGGACACCCTCGTCCGTCCCGTCCACACAAAGAAGTGGAAACGCACCGAAAAGATCCACGGCATCACCCCCGAAATGGTCAAGGACGCGCAGACCCTCGAGGAGCTCACCCCCGAGATCAAGG
>JAZQJB010000125.1:0-12878 GCA_045541375.1 Eubacteriales bacterium
GTATAAGGTGGTTGACAAAAATCAATGTTTGTTGTATAATTTTTATATATGCGAACAGCAATATGTTGGAAGTTCTTCAAAATTTGAGGTAATTATTATGGCAGTATTAAAACCCGGGGCAATGACAAATCTGTTTTATAAATACAGACCCGGAGAAGAGAACGTTGTTGAATCTATGCGCCGCCTGCGCGAGATAGGCTTCGAGATCATGGATCTTAATATGTGCCCCATGCAGAGAAATAAGTCCGAACTATGCGAGGACGAAAACTGGGAGCGCTTTACCGATAATATAGGTAACGAAGCTGCAAAGCTCGGTATCTCATTCGTTCAGTGCCATCCCGTATATGCAAAGCCCCTCTGCCGTCGCAAGTCTGCAGAAGATGACGGATGCGAAAAGAACGAATTCTTCGCCAAGATGCTTGACAGATCTCTTGATATCGCGTCACGTCTTGGAATCCCGTGGGCGGTAATGCATCCGCTCGAGGAGGCAATCGAAGACGAATATAATTTTGAATCTAATATCAAATACAATCTCGAGATTTACGGACCTCTTTATGAAAAATACGCACACAGAGGTCTCGGATTCGCCTTCGAGAATATGTGTGACGTTGACGGCAGACGCCGTTTCGGTGTAACACCCGATGAGCTGAAGATGATCCTCAATGCATTCGGCGACCGCAAGGTGGGCGTTTGTTGGGATACGGGCCACGCCAACCGCATGTATAACGACGGCATCGCGCCCCTTCGCCGCATCGGAAAGGATCTCGTTTGCACTCACATTGATGACAACATTGGCACAGTCGACCTGCACCAGATGCCCTTTATGGGAACCGTTCCGTGGGCAAAGGTGATGCAGACGCTCAAGGAGATCGACTACAAGGGCGGATTTATCTACGAGCTCTCAACCGGCTCGAGACTTCCCGATGAGCTCAAAAAGCCCGCATTCGAGTATGCTTATCAGATCGCAGAGTATCTGGTAAATCTTTAAGATTTTTTGCCGCGAACTCAACGGCTGAAAATAGAATATTTTTATTAATGAAAGGTAAGGTATTTCAAATGAAGAAATTCACCTCCATCCTTCTTGCTCTTGCAATGCTTGCAGCAATGACTGTCATTATGATTCCCACTGCTTCCGCAGCATGGGACGGATCCTCTGTTTCCGCAGGCCTTATCGGCTCGGGCTCGGAGTTTGATCCCTATCTCATTACAAGTGAAAACGATCTCGCTTTTGTAGCAAAGCAGGTCAATGACGCTGTTACTACTTATGCAGGCGAGTATTTGAAACTCACAGTAGACCTCGACCTTGGTAATCAGCCCTGGGCTCCCATCGGTCAGATCAAGGCAAACTATTTCTCGGGTCACTTTGACGGCGACGGACACACCATCTCGAACCTCAACGTAAAGACTATCGATGATGCAAACGCTCTTTACGGCGGCGTATTCGGCAGAATTTTTGACGGTAGTGTCAAGAACCTCACCGTTGACGGTGCAAAGGTCGTCAGCGCGAAGTACGGAGGCGCGATCGCGGGTGTTCTTAACTGTACCGCAGACGGTGGCTCCGCTTCCGCAACAAACTGCCACGCAATTAATGTTGAAGTTTACGGTATTCAGGTCGGCGGCGTTATCGGACGTTCCAGCCAGAAGAAGTGCTCCAAGGATCAGCTTAAGATCACAGGCTGCTCGGCTACCAATATCACCCTTGGCGTATTGACCACTGATCATTTTGCATCGGTTGACAACGGTAACCACTTCGTCGGCGGTATCGTTGGCGGTGCAGGTGCAACCACCATTTCGGGTTGCTCCGCAAAGAATATTACGGGTGACATTTACGGTACCGGCTTTGCTCCCGCAGGAGGTATCATAGGCGTTCTCGGCGCAGATTCCCAGAGTGCTGATGTTACTAACTGCTACGCTATCGGCGTTACCTTCACTGCGCGCGAGGGCTGCCATCCCGAAAAGACCTCTGTTGGCGGACTTATCGGTAAGGCTGCACACGTCGACGTTTCATACGGCGACCCCAACACCGAATACAATTTGTTCAACAACTTTGTATCGGAGGTTTCTATCACCAATAATAACTCTGTAAATAATGGTGTTCTTATCGGTCTTGTTGATGATACCGTTTACTTCAACGATATGTACTACGTAGCCGAAGCCGGCCTTGCTTCCTTTGGCGCGGATACTTATTTCTCAGAATGGCCCTTTATGGAAATCAAGGCTCCTTCCGATCTAACCGCTGAAAAGCTCAACAAGGGTAACTCCACCAAGGTTTGGACCGACGACCTTGTTGCGGGCCATCCCGTTATAGACGTTGATGCCCTTCTTGCAAACACTCCCAATTACGTTGACTATTTCGTAGAGCACGCGGATGAAACTACTGCAGAGGAAACCACCGCAGCTCCCGAAACCCAGGCACCCGAGACTCAGGCACCTGAAACTCAGGCACCTGAAACTCAGGCACCCGAAACTCAGGCTCCTGAAACCGCAGCACCCGAAACTCAGGCTCCTGAAACCAAGGCTCCCGCGCAGACCGAAGCTCCCAAGGCAGAGGGCGGATGCGGAGGTATGGTTGCAAGCGGAGCTGTGATCATCGCACTTATGGGCGCGGCTGTTGTTTTCAAAAACAAGAAGCCTTCTGCTGATCCATTTTGATAATCAAATATTTGACTATAAATTAAACAAATTTGAAGGGAGAAATAATAAACATTATGAAAAGATTTATCTCTGGTCTTCTGACTCTTGCTATGCTTGCAGCAATGACAGTCATTATGATCCCCACTGCATCTGCCGCGTGGGACGGCTCGTCCGTTTCCGCCGGCCTCATCGGCTCGGGCACCGAGTTCGACCCCTATCTCATTACAAGTGAAAACGATCTCGCTTACGTAGCAAAGCAGGTCAACGACGCTGTTACTACTTATGCAGGCGAGTATTTGAAACTCACAGTAGACCTCGACCTTGGCAATAAGCTTTGGCTTCCTATCGGCGCGTACAAGAATTACTTCTTCGGTACTTTTGACGGTGATGGACATACCATCTCAAATCTTAACGTCAAAACCGACCCCGCTGATTCCAGCTCTCAGTTTGGCGGCTTGTTCGGAAGAGTAAATGATGGCGTCATTAAGAATCTGACGATCGACGGCGCAAAGGTCGTATCTCTCAAGTATGCCGGCACGGTCGCAGGTCTGCTTGCTTGTACGGCAAAAACCGGCTCCGCTGCTATCATCAACTGTCACGTGATCAACTCCGAGGTATACGGAACCCAGCCCGGCGGTATCGCTGGACGTTCGGCTACAACAGGAGCTACAAAGGGTCAGCTTCATATCACAGGTTGCTCCGTCGACGCTCTCTACATCGGTCAGTTATCTGCCGAAGATTACCCCAAGGCAGAGTTCAAAAATCACTATGTCGGCGGTATCGTCGGTTGTGCAGGTGCAACTATAATCGACGGTTGCAGCGTTAAGAACTTCACCTCTGACGTATGCGGCACCAGCTTTGCTCCCGCGGGTGGAATCGTTGGCTGTGATGGCGCAAGCAGCGTAGCATCCGACGTTACAAACTGCTATGTTACCGGTGTTAAATTCACCGCTTCCGCAGAAAGCCATGCAGAAAAGACCTGCCTTGGCGGACTTATCGGCAAGGCGGCTCACGTTGCTGTTATGGCAGGTGACGCTAATACCGAAGGTTACGTTTTCAATTCTTTTGTTTCTGACGTTAGTCTGACCAATAACACCACGTCCATTCGTAACGGTGTTGTCATAGGTTGGGTAGCTGACACCATTATCTTTAATGACGTTTACTACGTTCCTTCCGGCGATCTTCCTTCGTTCGGCGAGGATACATATTTCTCCGAGTGGCCTTTCGTTGCTATCAACACTCCCTCCGAGATTACTGCTGAAAAGCTCAACAAGGGTAACTCCACCAAGGTCTGGGTTGATGACGTTGTTGTCGGACATCCCGTTATCGACGTTGAGGCTCTCATCGCAAACGAGCCTGCATATGTTGACTACTATGTAGAGAACGCAGGTGAAACTACTGCAGAGGAGACCACCGCAGCTCCCGAAACTCAGGCGCCTGAGACCCAGGCTCCCGAAACCCAGGCTCCTGAGACTACTGCAGCAGAAACCCAGGCTCCCGAAACTCAGGCTCCCGAGACCCAGGCTCCCACAACCAAAGCCCCCGAAACCGAAGCACCCAAGTCTGAGGGCGGATGCGGCGGAATGATCGCAGGCGGCGTTGTGATCGTTGCACTTCTCGGTACTGCTATTGTTTTCAAGAAGAGAGACTAATCAAATTTTGTTCACATATTGAGGTAATGAATATGAAAAAGTTTATCAGAATTATTGCGCTTGTAATGGCGCTGCTTACCATGTCCGGTCTGTTCGCTGCATGTGCAAACACCCAGGGGGCGGAAGAAACCACCGAGGGTGCGGGTGCTGCCGAAACCCAGGCTCCCGAAGTTGAAACCACCGCCGAGGAAACTCTCTACGCTCCCGATGACCTTAAGGAAAAATACGATTTCAACGAAACCGTTACCATCTTTATGTGGAGCGACTACACTATGATGGAGTTCTACGCAGAAGAGACCGGTGACGTAATTGACGATGCTATCTTCAACCGTAACGTTTCCGTTGAAACAAGACTCGGCATTGAGTTCGAGTACGTAGAAGAGAAGGGCGCATCGAGCAATTATACCACTTGGATTCAGAAGGCAGAAAACGACTGGCAGTCGGATAATGTCTATGACATTTATGCAGGCTACAGCCGTTCCGCACCCCTTATGGCTCTCAAGGGTATGAATGCCAACCTTCTCGAGCACGAGGCGTTCAGCGTTGAAAAGCCCTGGTGGCCCGAGGCTCTTACCACAGAGTGCACCATCAGCGATAAGCTCTATTTCTGCTCCGGCGATATCTCCACCAACCTTCTTTGGATGATGATAGGTACCTTCTATAATAAGGACCTCTACGCTCAGTATTTCGGTAGCGAGAAGTCCCCCATGGATATGGTTGAGGATAACGAGTGGACTATGGAGAAGTTCTTCTCAATGGTCCAGGATATCTACACCGATGACGGCAATATGAAGAAGGATGAAAACGATACCTTTGGTTATGTCCTTTATGAAACCAACGCAGATGCATTCCAGACGTCTGCAGGAATCATTTCTATCGAAAGAGACCCCGAAAAGGGACTCAGGATCTCCGAGGACTGGAACAGCCAGAGATGCGCAGATGCTTGCGCGCTTTTGGGTAACTTCCTTGCTTCCGAGGGTGTTCTTTATAACAACAAGACCTCCATCAGAGACATTTTCTATGAAGAGCGCGCTCTCTTTATCACCGACCGTCTCTTTATCGTTGCAGGTAAGGATAAGCAGGAAACAGGTAAGATCGAGTTCTCCTACGGTCTTGTTCCTCAGCCCAAGTTTACCACGGATCAGGAAGTCTTCCTTACAAACGTTGGTCACCCCTTCACTATGTACGCTGTAAACTCTCAGAGCAAGAAGCTTGAGGCAGCTGTAACCTCCCTTGAGGCAATCGGATCCGCCAACCACCGCACCGTAACCCCTGCAGTATTCGAGGTTGCTATGAAGGTTAGATACACCGATGACCCCCAGACCTCCGGTATGTACGATAGACTCCGCGAGGGTATCTCCTTCGATATCGGACGTCTTTACGCTTCCACCTTCCAGAACGGAACCGCTAACCTCTTCAGAACCACCGCTCTTTCGGGCAACCCCTCGGGTCTCCTTTCCAACATCAAGAAGAACGTCAAGGTTATCGAAAAAGGTATCGGCACCATTATGGAATTCTACGGTAAATAATTTAATTTAAATTGCAGGCTCGCAAATAAGCGAGCCTGTTTTTTGTTAAAATTGCACAAATGGTTGACTTTTGTGAACAACTGTGGTATAATAGCTGTATCTTAATAACGGTTGTGGCGGCAATGTCATTTTTATGAATTGCTGTGTTACAATAAAAAATACTTTGGAGGCTTTATTATGAAAAAGCACATCAGAGTGATTGCATTGATACTTGCAATCTTTACTCTTCTTCTTTCTGCTGTTTCCTGCGCGGAAACAGGAACAGAGAACGAAACTACCGCAACCCCGGAAACCCAGGCACCCTCTGCTTCAGTTGAATCTACCGAAGCTGAAACCACCGCTGAAGAGACACTTTTCACTCCCGATGACCTTAAGGAAAAGTATGAATTCAACGAAACGATCACTATCTTTATGTGGGATGACTACCGTATGACCGAGTTTTACGCTGAAGAGACCGGCGATATTATTGCCGATTCTATTTACCACCGTAATATCAAGGTCGGCGACAGACTCGGTGTTACCTTCGAGTTTGTTGAAGAACCCGGTGACTCCGGCGATTATAAGAATTGGATCAAGAAGGCAGAGAATGACAGAGCAGCAGACAACGAATTGGATATCTATGCAGGCTACAGCCGCTCCGCTCCTCTCATGGCTCTCAAGAGCATGAACGCCAACCTTCTTGACTATGAAGTGTTCAACGTTGATAAGCCCTGGTGGCCCGAGGCGCTTACCTCCGAGTGCACTGTTAACGATAAGCTCTATTTCTGTACCGGTGATATTGCGACAAGTATGCTTTGGTATATGAATGGCTTTATGTATAACAAGGATCTCTATAAGGATTATATCTCCTCTGAGGTAACTCCTATGGATATGGTTCTTAACAACGAGTGGACCATGGACATCTTCTTCGGAATGGTTAAGGATCTCTACGTAGACAACAACCAGGACGGCGCCAAGGATAAGACTGACTTCTTCGGCGCAACAATGTACTCCACCGACCTCGGTGCATTCCAGATCGGTTCGGGTATTACCTCTCTTGAAAAGGGAGAAGATGGAAGCCTCAGAATCTCTGAGAAGTGGAACAGCCAGCTCTGTGCAGATATCTGTGCACTCCTTGGCAGCTACATCCAGCAGCCCGGCGTTTATGCAGCAACCTCCGCATCAAGAACCCCTTTCTTTAACCAGACATCTATCTTCCACATGGACCGTATCTTCCTTATCAAGGGTGTTGATAACGGTAACTCCGAGGACAAGGTTACATTTACTTGTGGCGTAGTTCCCGTACCTAAGTATGACAATACCATTGAAAAGTACAGAACCAACCTCGGTAACCCCTATACCATTTACGCTGTAAACGCTACCTCCAAGAAGCTTGAAGCAGCAGTTACCACTATCGAGGCTATGGGCTCCGAGAACTACCGTAGCGTAACTCCCGCTGTTTTCGAGGTAGCAATGAAGGTCAGATACAGCGATGACGCTCAGACCTCTCAGGTCTTCGACATCCTCAAGGAAGGCGTTTCCTTTGACTTTGGTAAGCTTTACGGCACCAGCTTTGGCGACGTAACCTCCAACCTTTTCCCGAACACCGCAAACTCCGCAAACTATTCCTCGTTCCTCTCCCAGCTTAAGAAGAGTGAAAGAATTATCAACAAGGGCATCAAGGATTTGATGGAGGTTTACGGAAAGTAATCCGATTAATATTGCAGGCTCGCTCACGCGAGCCTGTTTTATTTGAAAATATAAGTGAAAAGTTTATCAAAAAAATTATTTGTAGGCTTGGTTTTTTGTGCAAATTGGTTGACAAATTGTCGCAAATGTGTTATAATAAATCTATGGAATGTTGGCATTATCTGACACCCCTAAGATCCTGCCGCGTTACAACAATAAAATAATACGGAGGCTTACTATGAAAAAGTATGTCAGATTGATCGCAATGCTTCTTGCTCTTGTTACCCTGCTTGGCGTTGCGGTTTCTTGCGCTAACACAAATGGCGGTGAAGAAACAACTGCCGGCGGCGCAACAACGAACGCTCCTTCGGATACCGAAGCTGCAACCACAGAAGAGGAGACTCTTTATGCTCCCGACGATCTCGAAGAGTCTTATAACTTTGACCAGACCATCACCTTCTTCATTTGGGATGACTGGCGTATGATGGAGTTCTACTCCGACGAGACCGGCGACCTTATCGACGACGCTATCTATCACCGTAACGAAAGAGTTCAGAACAGACTCGGCGTTACCTTCGAGTGGGTAGAGGCTCCCGGTGACTCCGGCGACTACAAGGACTGGATCACCAAGGCAGAAAACGACTGGGCAGCAGATAACGATTTCGATATCTATGCGGGCTACAGCCGTACCATCCCCCTTCTTACCCTCAGAAATATGGCAGGCAACCTCCTTGCTCAGGAAGCTTTCAGCGTTGAAAAGCCCTGGTGGCCTGAGGCTCTTACCACCGAGTGCACCATCAACGATAAGCTCTTCTTTGCAACCGGTGACATTGCAACCAGTATGCTTTGGTACATGGTAGCATTTATGTACAACAAGGATCTCTACAAGGATTATTTCGGCGAGGAAAAGACTCCTATGGATATGGTCACCAACGATGAGTGGAACCTCCAGAACTTCCTTGCTATGGTTCAGGATATTTACGTAGACGTAGATAACAACGGTCAGAAGGACGTTACAGACTTTTACGGTTCCTCGATCTACTCGACTGATATTACCGCATTTATGATCGGTGCGGGTATTACCTCCTTTGAAAAAGCAGAGGACGGCAGCCTCCGCATCTCCGAAAAGTGGAACAGCCAGCGTTGCGCAGACATCTGCGAGACCGTTGGCGATGCAATGAAGCTCACCGGCATTATTTGTAATGATGACAGAACCACGTTCCGTACACATCAGTCCGTATTCCATATGGACCGTGTATTCATCATTGCCGGCACCGATACCGGTAGTGAAGGTCTTGACTTTGCAACAGGCGTAGTTCCCGTTCCGAAGTTTGATGCATCTCAGCAGACCTATAAGACCAACCTTGGTAACCCCTACACTATGTATGCTATCAACGCACAGTCCAAGGAGCTTGAAGCAACCGCTACAACTCTCGAGGCTATGGCATCCGAGAACTACCGTTCGGTAACTCCCGCGGTATTCGAGGTAGCAATGAAGGTCAGATACACCGATGACGCTCAGGTAGCTGAGATGTTCGACATCCTCAAGAATAACGTTTCTTTCGACGTTGGTCAGCTTTACTACTACGCAACCGAAAAGCTCCCCGCTAAGGTATTCAGCGATACATGTCTCTCGGGTAACCCCGCAGGCTTCCTTTCCGCTCTCAAGAAGAGTGAAAGAGTTATCAATAACAAGATCAAGGAAATTATGAAGGGTTACGAAAACTAAATTGCATAATTTTACCGCTTGCCTCAAAATATATGGGGCAAGCGGTTGTTTTTTTGCAATTTCCTATTGACATAGCGTTCAAAATGTGATAAAATAAAGCATATTTTATTTTGGAGGACATAGATATGTTTTTTGAAAGAGTAAAGGATTTCGACGCGGAAGTCGGCGCGGCGTGCGGCAGAGAATTTGCACGTCAGTGCGGTAACATTGAGCTTATCGCGTCCGAGAATATCGTTTCCGAGGCGGTGCTTCTTGCCGCAGGCGGTGTTCTCACCAATAAGTATGCAGAGGGCTACCCCGGCAAGCGCTATTACGGCGGATGTGAGTTTGTTGACGAGGTCGAGAATATCGCCCGGGAGCGTGCTTGCAAGCTTTGGGGAGCTGACCATGCAAACGTTCAGCCTCACAGCGGAGCAAACGCAAACCTTGCGGCTTTCTTTGCGCTTCTCAACCCCGGCGACAAGGTTCTTTCCATGAATCTTGCTCACGGCGGACATATCTCCCACGGTCTGCCCATCAACATTTCCGGTAAGTATTTCACCATTTATCAGTATGGTGTTGATGCTGAAACAGGCCTTATAAATTATGATGAGGTTCGCCGTATGGCGCTCGAATGCCGCCCCAAGATGATCCTTGCAGGCGCAAGCGCATACCCCAGAATCATCGACTTTGCCAAGTTCCGCGAGATCGCAGATGAGGTCGGCGCATATCTTATGGTAGATATGGCACACATCGCAGGACTTGTTGCAGCAGGCGTTCATCCCTCGCCCGTTCCTTATGCGGACATCGTTACCACAACCACCCACAAGACCCTTCGCGGTCCCAGAGGCGGTCTTATCCTTTGCCGTGAGCAGTTTGCTGCTGCGATCGACAAGGCGATCTTCCCGGGCACCCAGGGCGGTCCCCTTATGCACATCATCGCCGCAAAGGCAGTTGCACTCGGCGAGGCACTCCGCCCCGAGTTCGTTGACTATCAGAAGCAGGTCGTTGCCAACGCAGCGCGCCTTGCAAAGGGACTTAACGAGCGCGGCATCAAGCTCGTTTCGGGCGGCACAGAAAATCACCTTATGCTCCTTGACCTCCGCGACACCGGCATGACCGGCCGCGAGCTCGAGGTAAATCTTGATGCAGTTCACATCACCGCGAACAAGAATGCTATCCCCAACGACCCCCAGAAGCCCGCATACACCTCGGGTCTCCGCGTCGGCACTCCCGCAGTCACCACCCGCGGCTTCGGTCTTGAAGAGATGGACAAGATCGCAGGCTTCATCGCGGATACCGTTTATGACTTCGATAACAAGAAGGCATCCATCGCAGAAGGTGTCGCAGAGCTTTGCGCAAAATATCCTATCTACGTAGGTTGATTAGTTAATAAAAAAGACGGGCAGAGAATTCTGCTCGTTCTTTTTATAGCAATATTTGTCTATAATTGGGAACTATTTGTCTTGACAATGAAAGCAGTTTGTGTTATATTTATTATAACACAAACAAGGAGCTTTTTTGACAATGCGAAAGTACATAAGAATAATGACAGCTATTTTGGCGCTTGCAATGCTTCCCGGCGCGTTCATATCGTGCGCCGAGACCGCTTCCACAGAGGAAACAACCGCGGAAATTGCTTCAACTACACCGCAAAATCCCGAATCTGCTTCCACAGCCCCCGAGACCACGCTCTATGAACCCGATGATCTTGATGAAAAGTATAACCTTAATGAAACAATAACTTTCTATATCTGGTCCGATCACCGTATGAAGGAGTTCTATGCTGAAGACAGCGGCAACAACATCGATAGTGCAATTTATAACCGAAATCTTAGGGTGGAAGACAGACTTGGAATATCTATAGAATTCGTCGAGGAAAAGGGATCTCTTGATTTCTATAAGGATTGGAATAAAAAAGCAGAAAACGATTGGCTTTCCGACAATCAATATGACGTTTATGCCGGATACAGCCGTGCAGTTCCGCTTCTTGCTATCAATGGTATGACAGCAAATCTTCTTGATTATGATGACTTCAATGTTGAAAAGCCCTGGTGGCCCGAGGCTCTTACCACCGAATGCACAATTAAAAATAAGCTCTTTTTCTGCTCGGGTGATATAGCAACCAGCCTTCTTTGGTATATGGATGCAGTTTTTTATAATAAAGAGCTCTATAGTACTTATTACATCGACCAGCCTACACCTATGGATATGGTCGAAGCAAACGAATGGACGTTTGAAAGACTCTTCTCGCTTTCCAAAGAGATCTTCGTTCCCTCTTCCGACGGCTCTGCTATAAATGCAAGCTATGGTATTTCCGTCTACGAAACCGACATTGACGCATTCCAGATCGCCGCGGGGATCACTTCGCTTGAAAAGACCGAGGATGGCGGTCTCCGTATATCCGAGCTCTGGTACAGCCAGCGCTGTGCTGATGCTTGCGAGGCTGTCGGTGACTTTCTTAACTGCACCGGCGTTTTCCACGATGATGACAAAGAATCAAGAAGCGTATTCTTTGACGAAAGATCGATCTTCCACGTTGACCGCGTTTTGATTGTTGCAGGTCAGGATAACACAGATACCGGCAAGGTCGATTTTGAATACGGAATCGTTCCTGTACCCAAGTATGAAGCTTCTCAGGAGAATTATAAGACAAACATTGGCAATTCCTTCTCGGTATATGCAGTAAATGCCAACTCCCAAAAGGCAGAAGCCGCAGCGCTGACGCTTGAAGCTATGGGCTCGGAAAACTACCGCTCTGTGACACCCGCGGTATTTGAGGTCGCAATGAAGCAGAGATATTCCTCCGATGCACAGTCCGCAGCTATGTTCGATATTCTCAGAAGTACTGTATCTTTTGATATCGGCAGACTTTTCTCGGCTCATTTCAGCAACTATACCTCGAAGACCTTCCGAGTAGTAGCTCTCTCCACCAATCCCTCGGGCTTCCTAACTATGGCAAAGACACGTTCAGTTGGAATCAACAGAAATCTTGAAGCTTTGATGAAAGCCTTTGAAGACTAAATGAAAACAACCCCGAGGTTCGCCCTCGGGGTTCTGCTTATGTAAAAATCAATATACTTCCTTTTCGAACTTCTTCCACGGAACGTCGATGCCGGTCTCGTTGTCGAGAAGTCTGCCGATGTGGTAGAGAAGGGGAAGATCGTCAGCCTTGATAACGCCCATGGACTCGAGAGTCTTGGCAGCCTCAACGGTTCTGCCCGCGATAGCGATGGACTCAAGGGTAACGCCCTTAAGAGCTTCCATAGCATCCTTGAAGCTCATGCCGGTGCCAAGGAGAGTACCGATCTTACGGGTTCTGCCACCGAATACGGTAACGTAAAGGTCGCCTGCTCCAAGCTCGATGTTGTCGGGGTGACCGCCGCAGAGGTTGAGAAGGATTCTCATCTCGCGAACTGCCTGACCGAAGAGAGCAGCCTGGGAGTTGTAATGCTCAAACTCACGGCCCTCGCGCTTGTAGGACATACCGATCGCAAGAGATACGCCGAGAGCGTATGCGTTCTTGAGAGCAACAGCGCACTCAACGCCGCGAACGTCGGTGGAAAGACTTACATGATAGTAGGGAGCCTCGAAGAGATCACGGATCTCGCGGAGAAGCTCGATCTTGCGTCCGCAGAAGGTTACGCAAGAGGAAGTCGGAGGCCAAGCGGTCTTAGGAAGACAAAT
>JAZQJB010000126.1:0-4444 GCA_045541375.1 Eubacteriales bacterium
CCCGCAAGCGAAGCTTGCTCACCCTTGCGCTTCAAACGGGCGGCGTCCCTGCCGACCGTTTGGAAGGAGTAAAACCTCCCTTTGCGGGAGAGCAGCTCTTGCGGTTTTCCGAAGGAAAATGGAGGCGTGAGCCGAGAAGCAAGAGTTGCAACTTGCCGAAGGCAAGTATTCGCTCCTTCACCCCGCGTGACCTTCGGTCACGCAATGCCAAATAGAGATTACGTTCTTTCCTCGAAAACTGTATACCCACCCAACCCTCCCGCTTGCGGGAGGGCTTCATTTTAGATCGCGAACTTTATTGTTATGCTTGCTGAATATCGAGAAAATAGCAAAACAATATCAATGTGCAATAATATATTTATCATTTTAGTACCATATTTCAACTAAATCCTGTCAACTTTTAGTTGAAGCAAGGTACTACAATAATAATTTCTCAATTACATATTGATATAATTATCCCGATAATAAATACAATCCCCCGCCAACCGAAATTCGATTGGCGGGGGCAGATTTTAATTATTCTTACTATCTCTATATTCGCGCTGTGTTATCTATGGGGTGGGGACGGAGCCGTCGGAGCAGACGATCTTTTCAAGGTGGTACATTCCTCCGGCATATCCGTTCCATCTCTCGCCCTTTTCGATGGCGTTCCACTCTGCCATAGTGCCTTCGTAATTGATCGAATATACGGTGTCGGAAAGAGCACCCTTGCCTATCTTTTTCAGACCTTTGCCAAGCGTGAAGTTTTCAAGCGCGTGACAGAATGCAAACGCGTAGTCGCCGATTTCAGTAACGTTTTCGATGCCTTTTACCTCGGCAAGCTTGCTGCAGCTGTAAAACGCATTCATAGGAACAACTTCAAGACCGTTCAGATCCACGCTGATAAGCTTTTGGCACCCATCAAATGCGAAAAATTCCATTTTTTCAAGTCCCGCAGGAAGAACGATGCTTTCAAGATCTCTGCACGATGAAAAAGCATTTACGTCTATAACCTTTATGCAATCGGGAATAACAATATTTTTCAATCCAACTACTCCCTGGAATGCACGGAAACCGATTATTTCAACGCTTCCGTCGGCGGGAATGATGCTGGTCTTGCATCCGCGAACGAGGGTTTTGGTCGCCTTGTTAATGATGCAGTTGTCGCGGCTCATGTAAACTTCATTGTCGGGAGAAACTTCGAGTTTGTTGATATTCTCGCCCTCGTGTGATGAAAAACCCCAACTAAGCTTGTGTCTGATACCCGCGCCTATATAAATGCTTTCAAGATTCTTGCATTTTCTGATGATCTCTGTGTCAAAGGTCTCAACCGTGTCCGAGATGATGAGATTCTTGACGTATTCGTTGCCATATTGGGAATAATCTTCCTTTATGTCTATATAAATACCGTTTTCTTTTTTGATCGCTTCCAAATAGGCCTTTAGAGTCATCTCGACAACGGGCAAGCCGTCATAGGTGCTTGCGATGTGGACGGTCTCTTCGGTGCAGACTCCGAAGCCTACGAAACGCGCGGTTTTGCCGTCTTCTCTGATCTCGTAAAGAAGTCCGCGGGTGCCGTCGTGCTCGGGCGGGGTCTGGACTTCGATATTCGTGTCATCCGCACCGACGGTGGGTGGGGCGTGTACGTCGGATTCGATAACAAGACTTATGTCGGATGGGATGTTTTCGTGAAGCTTCATTACGACAGTCGCCGTCGGGATCGCGACCGCGAGGAGCACAAGGCACGCGGCGATGGAAACGGCTATTCTGAGTGCTCTGTTTCTTACCCTGATCTTTTCATTCACTATGGGCGCCTTCGGGTCGATCTTTACCATAACGGCGTTGACGATGTTTTCGTCGATGTACTCGATCGAGTCAAGCAGGCGCTCGTTTTCTTTTCTTTTCATTCTGTAATTCCTCCCTTTCTGAGTTCTTCGGCAAGCTTCTTTCTTGTCCGCATAAGCGACATTTTGATCTTGCCCTCGGTGTTGCCGGTTTGCGACGCTATGGCGCGGTAGCTCATACCGAACCAATAGCGCATAACGAATATGTCGCGGTTTTCCTCGCCGATCCTTTCGAGTGTTTCGCTGACGATCTTGCCCGCGCGGCGGGCTTCGTAGTCGGCGGCGAGGTCGCTTCCGTCATCAAGAATTGAAAGATATTCCTCGCCCACAAGGGTGATGCGTCCGCCGCGCTTCCATGCGTTCGTGTCGCGCGAGATCACGAGGGCGCGGTTTCGGACGGATCTGCCAACGTAGGCGCGAAGATCCTCGGGGCGGTCGGGCGGGATGGCATTCCAAAGCGCAAGCATGACGTCGCTGACGCATTCCTCGACGTCCTCACGCTGATCGAGAATATTTCCGGCTATGTAACGGCAAAGCGCGCCGTATTTTTTCTCGATCTCGGCAATCGCGTTCTCGTCCCGGGCAAAGAACAGATCGATTATTTTCTTGTCATCCATCTGAGTACTCCTTTCAAAGTCCCTTCATCCTATAAGAAACAGTTTGCCCCGAATTCGTAACGCTTTTTGGATGAAATTTTTATTTTTTGTCGGACTGCACAAAAACGGGAGGGGAAAATTGTGCAGAAGAGACAAAGAAAAGGTTAAAAATGAAAAAATCCGCAGAGGCGGATTTTTTATTATATCGGACAAAGCGCATTTTCCTTGATGTATTCCTCGGCGTCGCGGAGGATCTGGCGGGTGTTTTCAAACGTCAGCGCGCGGCAGGCGGAGTCGAGGGGGAGGGAGAGGAAATGGCGGATCTCAAAGCCGGGGTTGTGCGCGGGGGTCTGATCCGAGTAGTGCGCGAGAAAGTAAACGACAGTCTTTTCATTGCCGTTCTTCATTCTGTAAGTCACCTCGCGGCGGAAATCGCCGACGATCTCGGCGCGGATCGAGGTTTCCTCCCAGGTCTCGCGCAGAGCAGTCTCGTGCTCGGTCTCGCCCGCCTCAACGTGCCCCTTCGGGAACCCGCAATAGGTGTCCGTCGCCTTGATGAGAAGATAGTGTATCGCATTGTCTTTGACGGTATAAAGCACCGTACCGCAGGATTTTTCTTTCATAATTTGCTCCAAATGATGTCTTTATTTTATTATTATAAACCTATATTATAGTATTGTCAATGTTTTTTGAAAATTTCGAGTGAAAATTAGGATTATTTATCGGAATTGATGCTTCTGTCCGTCGGGGGTAACTGTATCCCCACCCAACCCTCCCGCAAGCGGGAGGGCTATATTTTAGAGTGCGGACTTCATTATGCTGTTTTCTGAATTCTGTCAACTGTTATTTGAAACAAAGTAGTAGGTGGCGTCGAGTTCTTGCTGCGGCTCGGTGAGCGCCGAATGAGGCGTTGTAATAAGGTACCGTTTTTCGAGCGTGGCAAGAAAATCTTCCAAAAGATACTGTTAACATATTGCAAAATGTATTTACAAACAGGAAAAATTGTGATATAATAATTATGCCAAACAATCTTAATATTTATAGTTATAGCTCTTTTCTCTTTATGGGATAACTATAGCTTTTTTGGCTATAATATCAAACAAATACGTTTTGGTAAAAACGCAACTCCTGCTTGATATTATAGCGATGCTATACTATAAAGAGATTGTTTGGCGACAATTGGGGTTAGCGTTTTTCGGTGCGCTGACTTCGGTTGGCGCACTTTTTGTTTGTCAGGAGAATATTGATTATGAATATTCCAAAAAAGATTGTCGATATTACCGGCATAGAACTCACGCCCGGAAAGCCTGACGTTTGCCTTGGCAACGGAGAGCATAATTTTGAATGCTGCCCCGACGAGTGCGATTACTATTTGCTTTGTTTCCCCGAAGCTGATCCTAAAAATAAAGAAAAAAATACAACAAACATACCGGCTCAAACAGATCATTGAGTCAATCATTAATAGAAAAAACACTTGCATATCGCATTTGATAAGCAAGTGTTTTTTATAGTTTTATATTTTATTGCCTTGTCCTATATGCAGTACAGACTCCGCCACCCCTCATTCACCGCTCTTCGCGGTCCCCCTTCTCCCAAGATCCGGGAGAAGGCAAAAGGTTGGTCGCTGTAATTTTGAAATTCAGCGAATATCGTTCATCGTGTTAATTTTGTTTATGCAAAGAGGAATATTTTTATTTGAATTATTGTGTGCTCGTAATAGAGTTTTCGCAAATTTTTTCAAAAAAATATTCCTATTTGACCAACTGAATTATAGCATTGAGCCTTATTCGCTGAACAAATAAGCGGATATTGTCCTATTCCGTCGAGTCTGACGGTTTTTCGAAGAAAAACGGAGGCGTAAGCCGACGAGGCAGAATCGACTGTTCGCCGCAGGCGAACTATGCCTTCTCCCGGATCTTGGGAGAAGGGGGACCGCGAGGAGCGGTGAATGAGGGGTGGCGGAGTCTGTACTGCATATCGGAAAAGGCACAAAACAAAACTCGGATATTAAGAAGTTTTTGCTTC
>JAZQJB010000127.1:0-50876 GCA_045541375.1 Eubacteriales bacterium
TCGCTTAACGGATAAAAGCTACCCTGGGGATAACAGGCTGATCTCCCCCAAGAGTTCACATCGACGGGGAGGTTTGGCACCTCGATGTCGGCTCATCACATCCTGGAGCTTGGAGAAGGTTCCAAGGGTTCGGCTGTCCGCCGATTAAAGTGGTACGCGAGCTGGGTTCAGAACGTCGTGAGACAGTTCGGTCCCTATCTGTCGTGGGCGTTGGATATTTGAGAAGGGCTGACCTTAGTACGAGAGGACCGGGTCGGACGCACCTCCGGTGCACCAGTTGTTCCGCCAGGAGCACAGCTGGGTAGCTGCGTGCGGTTTTGATAAACGCTGAAGGCATCTAAGCGTGAAACATGCTTCAAGATTAGATATCCCATCATTTATTGAGTAAGGTCACTTGTAGACTACAAGTTTGATAGGTCGGAGGTGTAAGCACAGTAATGTGTTCAGCTGACCGATACTAATAGACCGAGGGCTTGAACCTCTTAACGGTTCAATCACATCAATTTCTTGAGTTTCTCTAAACTCTATACTTTATTCGGTTTTCAAAGAATAGGTCAAACAAAAAGGAACGGGTTTCACCGTTCCTTTTTTCTATTATAATTATCTTTCGTACAACAGATTCATTTCATAACATATATCTCTAAACCTGCCCCATATCTCGAAAATCCTTTGATTTCCGCGTAATCGTCGCCGAATTTTTTCCGTGCGTATTGATCGGCGTAATTCCACGCTGCATCGATAAGCTCTTGTGGGGTTCTTTGCAAGTCCGAGTGTGCACCCGTTTTCATTCTGTGCAATCTGAATTTCATTTTATCGGTAAACACTTCGACGAAGCCGTCCGCTATTTCGGTATACGGTTGCTCGAAATATTGCAGAAGAATATCTCGATAATCTATATTGAATACCGTGCTTTGGTAATGATGATCTTCAAGATATTTATAATATTGGTCGCTAATGTCAGAGAGTACACGATTGCAATTCTTGTTTTGCGAGGCTTCTTCTTTGCTCAACGATAGTGGAGGAGAGAAATATCTTATTAGTTTACCATTAGGCTTCAGAACCCTAACAATCTCCTTAATTATTGCTTCGGGATCATCTACGAGATGCAGCATCGCGTTCTCTATCACGATATCGACGCTGTTATCGGGGAGCATAAGTTCGTAAGCATTCATCTGCGCGAGGATGAGATTATCATACCGTCCTTTTGCTCGCTTGGCGGCAGTGTTGAGCATAACTGCGGAAATGTCTGCCGCAATCGTGAATATTCCGTTTTTCGCGAGAGGAATAGAAGCTGTTCCGAGTCCGGCCCCAAGATCAAGCACGCAAATGTCCTTGCCGAATAGCCTGGTAATTAGGTCAGCACAAGCAACATAAACACCATATCTTTCGCTGTTGTTGGCATCCCAATAAGTAATCTCGGGTTCAAAATCTTCGCCGATATTGTCGTATCCGATGTATTGCTTTTCTCCTTCGAGCTTTACGGATGTACCGTCGCAAAAATGGTATATTGAATTTATTTGAGGAATTTCATATCCGCAATTATTGCAAGCAGACAAAATTGTTTTGATTCTGCATTTAGGACATAAAAAATAATGTTCCATTTTTCTCACCATTATATTATACACGCCCCATGTGTAAATCGATAGTATCTACAATTTCGATCCTTCCACTTTTTTGAACCGCCGAATGTATCTTTTCAAAAAACGACGCTCGAATCGTTGGAGGCAACGCCATATGATCGGAATAGGTTTGCAGTAAGCCAATATATTCATCTGCGGAAAAAGAACGAACATCTTGATATATTTTGAATTTGCAATCTGAATATTTGTGTTCAATCAAGAAATCGTCTAAATCTTTGCATCTTTTTAGATACCATTTGCTTTTTAACAGTTCCTCGTTTTCCTCCACTCTGTGCGGCATATATTGTTGATACAGGTTTTGTATCTCATTGTAAAGAGTAGGATCATTTCGGGATATGCGAGGTGTGTTCCAAAATACAGCCAAAACACCATTTTGCTCCAAAAGCTCTTTGCATTTTGAATATGAGTTCTCAGGTTTTATCCAATGAAATGCGGTTGCTGCAAATATAAGGTCGTATTTTATGTGTGCTTGAAAATCTTCAAAAGACGTGTTGATGACCTGAAAATTTTTGTACTCAAAGAACTTTTGCGCGGTATATTGCGAAAGATTTTTGCCAATTTCGACGGCTGTAAGCTCCGCGCCAGTTTCTATAAAGGGCAGGGTAGCGTTTCCTGTTCCGCAACCTATTTCAAGAATCTTACTTGATTTTGTTATTTGGCTGTATGATATAATGTCTTCAAATACTTCTTTCACATAGGTAGGTCTAAACTTATCGTATAAAATTACACTTTCATCAAAGTATTTTTCATTTCCCATTTTCATATTCTCCTTTATGATAATATCCATTTTGACTCCAATGGTGATCATGTAAAATGTCAAGTGCTTCCTGTGGCAGTACACCGAATATCACCGCAGCTTCAATTTGTGTTGTGATATAATCCGCATACGGCAAGAGTACTTTTATAAAATGCCAATCCATTTTTCCATCCAGTATTTTTTGAAATATGGCTTGCTTTGAGTCTTGATTGAGCATAGGAACGAATTTTCCGAGAAGTTCATCGCTGATCTCACCAAACGTTGCATTCTCGATCAACTTCATAACGGTATCGTCGTTTAGGTACTCCGCGAGAACTATAATGTCAGAAATGTCGATTCCTTGCTCTTCGAATTTATGAGAGAGCTTTGTCAGCACGCTCGGTTTCAAAAGTGGTGCGAGATTTACCACGTCTGCGATGTCGTCCGCGATAACATTTTCATTTCCTTTTGCGACATTTTTGAGAATCGAAGACTCGCCCTTCGTCGGCTCGCCGTAATTGATGAGTTGATCGAGTGTTACGTTGAACAACTCTGCAATCATCACAAGTATCGAAATGTCAGGGAAGCTTTCACCGCGCTCGTATTTTGAAATTGCCTGACGCGAGAGATTGAGTCTGTCCGCGACTTCGTTTTGTGTCATATCGGCTTGCTTTCGAAGTGTTGAAAGTGCCTTGCTGAATTTCATTGTATCAAACATAGAATATCACCTCGAATATATTATATCACGAGTTTGCGCTTTTGTCGAGCAACGATTGGTAGCCAAAGAAAAAATTATTATAAAAAATCAATTAAATCGCCAACCTTTTGAAAATAACCCTCACTATATAGTCAAACGGTACCGGAGAAAACAAAATGAAGAAAGAACAAGCGGATAAGATCATAACGGAATACCTGCAAAAGATCTACGGTTTTGCGATGAAGAAGGCTTATTCTTATGATGAAGCAGAAGATATTTGCTCGGAGATCGTTCTTGAGGTATATCAATCGTTATTGCGCTCTGACGAGATCGCAAATCTCGAGGGATATATCTGGAGAATCAGCGAGCATACATATTCAAAATTCGTTTCGTCCAAGAAGAAGCACGAAGGTATATCGATAGACGGACTTGAAATTCCTTACTTCGAAGAAGAATATTGCGAGGATGCAGAAGCGGAGAGCAAGCGTTTGCGCCGCGAGATCGCATTTCTTACCGAAGTCAGAAGAAAGATCGTATATATGTTTTATTTTCTGAAACGATCTATCAATTCCATCGCAAGCGAGTTGAATATTCCCGAAGGCACCGTAAAATGGCATCTTAACCGCGCAAGAAAAGAGCTTAAGGAGGGCTTTTCAATGGAAAGAAAAATTGGTAAACTTGGTTTGAACCCGTTTGAGGCTGCGGATATCGCACACGACGGACATCCCGGCAATAACGGCGGGCCCGAATATTATCTTAATGATAAGATCAACCTCAATATCGTTTACAGCGTTTATCACACTCCTCGTACAAAAGAGGAGATCGCTGAAGAGCTCGGTATGACTCTCGTTTATATTGAGGATAAGATTAATATGCTCGAGGGTAACGGTTTTATCGTTAAGACAAAGAATGATAAGTACACTACGTTTATAAAATTTAACCCTGAAACCTATTCTATCGAGCTTGAAGAAAACAGGATGAAATTACAGCTCCGCGTGGCTGATACTCTTGCACGACAATATGTACCGATACTTCGCGAATATGTTAAAGATATTAATGATTTATATATTCCAAGTGGAAATCGAGAACTGTTTGATGCTGCTTTGATATTCTTTGCTGTTGCTAACAGCAGACTAAAGAATAAAATTGATTTATCGAAATATAAGATCAAAACAACAGACGGTGGAAGCTATATTGTAACAGTGTTCCCGAAAGATAAGCCACGAGATCCCGATTACGTTACGACTTTGAATGATATTCCCCCTTATTGGTCTTGCGGTTCAATGTGGAGATCATCCGATAAATATCCGTCTGTATGGTCTTGGTCGGTTAACAGCAGATATTCTTCCCGTTTGGGAGGTTGGCAAGACAATTTGCATACTGATTATGAGTATCTTTATGAGTATATTTGCGGTGATATTTCGGATACAACTGCCAACAGCGAAAAGTTTGCGAGATTAAAGGAAAAAGGATACATCAATTCGGATAACAAACCCGCGATTATGATCTTGAAACGAAAATATCACGAATTTGTCAAATCAATTCCCCAAATTGATGAATCGATGATGAGAAGATTTGCAGATGCGTCGTTAGAATATGCTATGATTGTAGCAAAAGATTACCCGCCGCAGATGCAGGATCTTATCATTGCTTGGGAATCAAATATTTTCGGTAATAGACTTGCATTGATGGTCCTCGACATCCTCTATTCAAATGGAACCTTCAAGCCCCTGACCGAAGAAGAGAAGATCACCTCACAGCTGATTATGTTCAGCGACATTCTTCCCGAATAAAAATGTACTCCGCAATGCCAAATCGGCATTGCGGAGCATTTTCATTTTATGCTATTAATAAGCTTAAGAATATTCTCATATCTCGCGTCGTTGTCTTCGCAACCCATTACAATTGCAATGTACTCAGCGCCGTTTACCGTGAATGTAGCGGAGAGACATTTTCCTGCGAGCTCTGTTCCGCCGGTCTTGAAGCCACTCACGCATTCGGTGTAGTACGGACTATCGGGGTGGATCAATTCGTTGGTGTTGGTCCATTTGGCGAGCTGACCCGATACGAAAACGACCTTTTTATAGTGAGTTGACGTTATTGTTGCTATTGTCTTGCTTTTCATAGCATGCGCTGTGATTATTGCAAGATCGTTTACAGTCGAATATTGTCCCTCGCTGTCCGAGCCGTCGGGCGTGGTGAAATTCGAGTTCACTGCACCGATTTTCTTGACGTAATCATTCATCAGTGAACAGAAGTACTCAACCGCCTCCTTGTCACCGAGCTCGCTCGTTCCGCTTGCGTACCTTCCGACGTTAGCAGCTATTGTATAAGCAGCATCATTTCCGGAGCAGAGAAGCATTCCAGTCAAAAGATCGGAAAGTTTTACTTGCTGATTCTTGTATATATAGCAAAGGCTCGAGTATTTCGGAACAAGCGAAAGCTCTGAACCGACGGTTATGACTGTATTTAGCGGCATATTCTCGATGGCTACGCAAGCCGTGACCATCTTTGTGAGGCTTGCGGGAGCGATCTTTGTGTCAGCACCAATCGAATACAGGCACTCAAGCGTGTCTGCCTTATATAGCCCCGCATAATCGTTCGTCAGCTCTATCGAAGACGAATCAAAACTACCGCAATAAACACAAAAGGATTTTTCGTATTTGCAGCTTGTTTTTGAAATGACAGTTTGCTTTTTGAGTGTCTTTTTGCAGACAGAACAGCTTTCTCCGGCACTGAGTCCCGTTTTCTGACATGTAGCGGATACTGCAGGAATCTTTTTTATCGTGTGCCCAAGCGCTTCGATCGGCATTGTCTGGGCGTTGCCGCACTCGCATTTACGTTCTTGTTTACCGGCTTTTTCACAAGTAGGCTCGGTTATGATTTTCCATGGTGAATAAGAGTGAATGTGAACCGTGGTTTCCGGCTCGGCGGTAGTTCCCTCTACAGTAGTTTCCTCTGCAGTAGTTTCCTCAACTGTAGTTTCTTCGACGGTAGTTTCTTCTGCCGTAGTATCTTCAACTGTAGTAACTTCTATTGTTGATTCTTCTGCCGTCGTTTCGGAGATCGTAGTTTCCGGCAAACTTTCTGAAGCTTCGTTCGGTTTTGTCGTGCATTCAATAGTTTCTGTGGCATCATTGCTTTCCGTTGAGCCATCAGAAGTACTTGTTTCCTCTTGTGAGGCAACAATATCGGAACCGCTTGTTCGGTCGGTCGCTTCGAGCGTTATATCTTGATTACCCGACAAATGCACGTAAAATCCGGCAATTATTAAGGAAAGCGACATTGCGATACTCAGTATCCCGATGAATATTAATGTTCGTTTTGATATTTTCATTGTATTCCATTCTGAATATTGTTTGTATTATATTATACCAAATTTTCATTCAAAAGTCAACTGTCATATACGTTATGGTTTTATTTGACAGAGTCACCTGAAATACAAAATTTTCACTTGACAGAAAGACGATTTTGTAGTATAATAAAGTGATATAATATTTATATATAATCGAGTAATATTGCTATGAATAAATGTATTAGAATATCAAAAGAAAAGCCCACTCCCGCGGATCGAAAAACATACGCGGATGCCGTGTTTTCGTTGGTCGGTGGAAAGGGTTATAAATGCTTCGTGCAGACCTTTGGATGCCAACAAAACGAGGCGGACAGCGAGCGCATTGCAGGTATGGCGGCTGAGATGGGTTATTCGATAACGGATAATCCCGACGAAGCCGATCTTATCGTGGTCAACACATGCGCCGTCCGTGAGCACGCCGAAAAGAAGGCGCTTTCGCTGATCGGTCAGTACAAGCATTGCAAAAATAACAAAAAAGAGCTTGTCATCGCGGTTTGCGGTTGTATGCCCTCGCAGGTGCACCGCGCCGACGAGATCAAGCACAAATATCCTTACGTTGATTTCACCTTCGGTACATCTGATCTTTATATGCTCCCAGAGCTCCTTTACCGACGTCTTTCGGGGGCAAAGAGAACCTTCATCATCCCCGAGGACAAGCCTCCCGTAGTTGAAGACATTCCCGTAGTGCGAGAGAGCAACTACCGAGCTTGGGTCAGCATTATGTATGGTTGCAACAATTTCTGCTCCTACTGCATCGTTCCTTATGTTCGAGGCAGAGAGAGAAGCCGTCATCCCGATGCTATCGAAGCCGAGGTACGTCAGCTTATTTCCGAAGGCTATAAGGACATAACTCTTCTCGGTCAGAACGTCAATTCTTATGGCAGAGGATGTGATTTCGGTTGCGACTTTGCCGATCTGCTCGCGTGTCTTGCCTCAATCGAAGGCGATTACAAGCTTCACTTTATGACAAGTCATCCGAAGGATGCAACAAAGAAACTGATCGACGTTATGGCGCAAAACGATCACATCGCCCGTCAGTTCCACTTGCCGCTCCAATCGGGTTCAAGCGAGATCCTTCGCAAAATGAACCGCGGATACACGGCAGAGAAGTACATCGAAATTCTTGATTATATCAAGGCAAAGCTTCCCGATGCCACACTTTCGACAGACATAATCGTTGCATTCCCCGGCGAAACAGAAGAGGATTTTGGGAAAACCCTCGAACTTCTCGAATATGTCAAATACGATATGGTCTTTTCCTTCATCTATTCGCCCCGAAACGGTACTCCCGCCGCAAAAATGGAGAACGTTGTTCCCGATGACGTAAAGGCAGACAGAATGCGACGACTCCTTGATCTTCAAACGGAGATCGCAGATAGCCTCAATGCAAAATGCCTCGGCAAGACCTATCGTGTCATTTGTCAGGGACAGAGCAAGAATAATGCAGGTATGCTTGAGGGAAGAACCGAAGGTAACAAAATACTCCTCTTCGCATCAGAAACCGCGCGCGAGGGCGATTACGTAAACGTAAAAGTCACAAAAACACACGCCTACGCCCTTTACGGCGAGGAAGTTAAATAAGATTTATTTTGAAAGGAATTATATAAAATGGAAAAAGCACAGATTCTCGAGCTTGCCGCAACTATCGGCAAGGAAGTTAAAGAAAGCGCACTTATGAAGGCTTATGAGGCTGCAGAGGCAGCATACGTTGCAGACGAAGCACTCCAGGACAAGATCCGCGAGTACTCGGTACAGCAGCAGCTTCTCGCCGAGGAAAATACAAAGCCCGAGCCCAACGCATTCATCATCGAAACCGTTCAGGGCAGACTTCAGGGTCTTTACGGTGAGATCACCGCATCCAAGACCTTCGTTGAGTTCAGCGAAAAGCAGGATCAGGTTCGTGAGCTTCTCACACAGATCAACAACATCATGATGCAGCAGATCACGGGCGAAGACCCCTCCGCTTGCACTCACGATTGCTCCACCTGCCACGGTTGCCACTGATTTTTAACGCTTAAGAAATGAGAGGTGTTGCATTATGACACCAATGATGCAGCAATATTTTGAAATAAAGAATCAATACGAGGGCTACCTCTTGTTTTACCGTCTCGGCGATTTTTACGAGATGTTCTTTGACGATGCCCTCACAGCCTCACGCGAGCTTGAACTGACACTTACAGGCCGCGATTGCGGCGAAGCTGAGCGCGCGCCGATGTGCGGCGTCCCCTTCCACAGCGCAGAGGGATATATCGCAAAGCTCATTGAGAAGGGATATAAAGTCGCAATCTGCGAGCAGGTCGAAGATCCCGCCACAGCAAAGGGACTCGTCAAGCGTGACGTTGTCCGCATCATAACTCCCGGCACAGTCCTCGAGGCACAGATGCTGACCGAAGGCGCAAACAACTTCCTTTGCTCGCTCTGCTTTTCGGATAACGGCGCCGGACTCTGCTTTGCTGACATCTCAACGGGTCAGATCTATGCAACCGATTTTGATGGCAAAAATGCTCTGACAGAGATCCAAAACGAGCTTGCAACCTATCAGCCGAGCGAAATTCTCATCAATGTTCCGCTCGAAACTATGCCCACTCTTTCCGAGTTTATCAGAACACGAATCGGTTCAATGGTCGAAGACAGACGCGCTCATTTCTTTGAGCCTATCGCTTCAACAGTTGCCGCTGAAAGACATTTCGCAGGCATACTCCGCGATGAGGACAAGCAGAAAAAGCCCCTCATCTATGCTCTCGGCGCTATCATTTCCTATATCGCCGAAACACAGCGCTCGGATATGTCGTATATTAAAGATCTCAATATCTACGAAACCAATAGATATATGCAGATCGACTATTCAACGCGCCGCAACCTTGAGCTTACCGAAACTATGCGCACGAAAGAGAAGAAAGGCTCGCTTTTGTGGGTACTTGATAAAACCAAAAGTGCCGCGGGAGCAAGAATGCTCAAAATGTGGATCGAGCATCCTCTTCTTTCGGTATCGGAGATCCTCCGCAGACAGAACGCAGTTACCGAACTCTTTGAAAGCTATATGCTTCGCGAGGACATTGCCGATCTTATGGACGGCGTTCTCGACCTTGAGCGCCTTGTCGCAAGGGTAGTCTTCGGAAGTGCAAACGCCCGCGATCTTCGCGCGATTTGTTCAACTCTCTCGGTAGTTCCAAAGATAAAAGAGATTCTTTCTTCTTGTCAGGGCAACGAGCTCATAACACTCCGCAATCAGCTTGATACGCTTGAGGACATTACCTCACTTATCAACAAAGCAATAGTCGCAGAACCTCCTTTTTCGGTTCGCGAAGGCGGTATGATCGCCGAAGGTTATGATAATGATGTTGACGAGCTTCGCAAGATCCTCGGCGGCGGTAAAGAATGGCTTGAGCAGATCGCCGAAAAAGAGCGCGAAGCCACAGGCATCAAAACGCTGAAGATCGGCAACAACCGCGTATTCGGCTATTATATCGAGGTATCGAAATCCTTTATGGATCAGGTCCCTCCTCACTATATCAGAAAACAAACCCTCGCCAACGGCGAGCGATACATAACGGAAGAGCTCAAAGAGATCGAATCGACCGTGCTTGGCGCGGGCGACCGTCTTGCGGCTCTCGAATACGATCTGTTCTCGCAGGTGCGCGCACTCGTAGCCGCGGCCGCGCCGAGAATACAGTCGACGGCATCCCTGCTTGCAAAGCTTGACGTTTATTGCTCGCTTGCATCGGTAGCCGCAAAGAATAATTATGTCTGCCCCTCTATCAACGACTCGAAGATGATCGAGATCCGCGACGGCAGACACCCCGTCGTCGAGCTTTTCGTCAAGGATTCCTATTTTGTTCCCAATGACACTCATCTCGATATGAAAAATTCGCGCCTGATGATAATCACGGGCCCGAATATGGCGGGTAAATCGACCTATATGCGCCAGGTTGCGATAATCAGTATTATGATGCAGATCGGCTCCTATGTTCCCGCATCCGCCGCAGATATCTGCGTGGTTGACAGAGTCTTCACAAGAGTCGGAGCATCCGATGATCTCGCTTCGGGTCAATCGACCTTTATGCTTGAAATGACCGAAGTCGCAACGATTCTGCGCTCTGCAACCAAAAACAGCCTCATCATTTATGACGAGGTAGGACGCGGCACATCAACCTTTGACGGTATGAGTATTGCCCGCGCAATCGTAGAATACACCCAAAGCAAAAAGGTCGGCGCAAAGACACTCTTTGCAACGCATTATCACGAGCTTACCTCGCTTGCCGACGAGCTCGACGGCGTTGTAAACTACAATATTGCCGCAAGAAAACGCGGCGACGGAATAGTATTCCTTCGAAAGATAGTCCCCGGCGGCACAGATGACAGCTACGGTATCGAAGTAGCAAAGCTCGCAGGTATCCCGAACGAGGTAATTAACCGCGCAAAGGTCATCCTTGCTGAAACAGAAGCACGTGCAAGGGCAATGAAGGATAATGAAATAGAGATCCCCGATGAGGACATTGCGATCACCCTCGACGATTGTATCAACGATAGCGTAATTGATGATATCCGCGCGGCAGATCTCAACAATATGTCGCCCTTCGAGGCGATGGCGCTCCTTAACGAGCTCCAAAAGAAACTAAAGTAAAACGGTAGGAAAAATGGGCAAGATCAACGTATTGAGTTTTGAGGTTGCCAACCTTATAGCCGCCGGCGAGGTCGTCGACAGACCTGCTTCGGTAATTAAAGAGTTGGTTGAAAATTCAATAGATGCAGGTGCAGACAGAGTCACCGTCGAGATACAACGCGGCGGAGTCCTCTTTATGCGCGTAACGGATAACGGCTCGGGAATCGAGCCCGAGGATCTGCCCATTGCCGTCCGCCGACACGCAACAAGCAAGATCCGCGAAGCGGACGATCTCGAAGCAATTATGACGCTCGGCTTCCGCGGCGAAGCGCTTGCCGCAATATGCTCGGTCGCCGACGTGAGAATCATCTCAAAAACTCGCGACCGCGAAATGGGAGCCTTTATTGAGATCAACTCGGGCAGAGTCGGTCCGGTAAGCGAAAGAGGTGCCTCTGACGGAACTACTATTATAGTCGAAAACCTCTTCGCAAACGTCCCTGCCAGACTCAAATTCCTTAAACGCGACCTCACCGAAGGTATGGCAGTTTGCGCCGTACTCGAAAAGATTGCACTTTCGCATCCCGAGGTTGCCTTCAAACTGATCTCCGATGGCTCTCTCAAGCTTGAAACAAGCGGCGACGGAAACCGTCAATCTGTTATAAGAAGTGTATACGGCAAGGACTTTGCCAAAGCGGTTCTTGAAGTCAACGCCGAAAGAGAGGGCGTCAAGGTTTCGGGATTCATAACCTCTCCCGCCACACCCCGCGCAAACAGAAACTATCAGAATTTCTTCATCAACGGAAGATATATCAAAACAAAAACGGGTATGGCTGCGATCGAGCAGGCGTATACCTCATATATTCCTCCCGAGAAATTCCCGGGATGCGTGATATACATTGATATCGCACCCAATACCGTCGACGTAAACGTCCATCCGGGTAAGCTCGAGGTCAAGTTCTCAAACGAGCGACCCGTATTTGACGCTATCTATCACGCAACAAGAACAGCACTCGCCGAGAATACCGAGCGCCCCGAGATCAATTCACTTGAGGGCAGAAAGCCTGCATTCACAAGCTCAATAAAGCCGTCTGCAAATTTCGCATTCGTACCGGTAGTTGACAGAACGCTTGATAAAACGCCGCAGTTTTCTCAAATGGATATCTCCGAGCCTCCAAAGCCCGCAGAAGAAAAGCCCCCGCTCCCCGAGGCTCTCCCACCGGAAATCCCCGTCTTCCGCGCACCGCCCGTTTACAAAGGCATAGTTAATATAGTTGAGGAAGAACCAAAAAAGGAAGTCATACCTCAACCGCTGCCCATCGAAGAACCCAAGCGCGAAGAGTTCGCCAAACCTGCCGAGCCGGTCGAGGGCGGATTTTACCGACTTGTTGGAGAGGTATTCAATTCATACATAATCGTCGAAAACAAAAACGTAATGATGCTTGTCGACAAGCACGCGGCACACGAAAGACTGATCTTTGAGTCGCTCAAGCGCGCCCTTACTTCTTTAGATCGCGATACACAGCTTATGGCAGTACCCGTCGAGGTAATGCTTATGAGTGAAGAGATTGCCTCTCTCGAGGAATACCGCGAAAAGATCGAGCGCGTCGGCTTCGGATTTCGTTCTGCAAGAAACACCGTTTATGTAACCGAGATCCCCTCGGCAATATCCGTCAACGCCGTTGCCGCAATCTTTGAATCATTTGCCGAAGCAATCAGAAACGGTTCGGGCGTAGAGCTGACAACCGACATAATCTTTGAAAAGGCACTCTATCAAGCATCCTGCAAAGCGGCGATCAAAGCGGGAAGAGTATATCCCGAAGGATACGCCGAATGGCTCGTCCGTGAGCTCAGGGCAAATCCCGAAGTTATCTGCTGCCCGCACGGCAGACCTATAGCTATAGAAATTACTAAAAATACAATAGATCATTTATTTAAGAGGAATTGATATGTACGAGCTTCTGAAACAGGAAGGCAAAGCTCGCCGCGGCGTCTTCCACACCGTTCACGGTGACATCCAGACCCCTGTATTTATGAACGTCGGTACCTGCGCCGCAGTCAAGGGAGGTATTTCATCCGAAGACCTCAGGGAAGTGCGTTGCCAGGTCGAGCTTTCAAATACCTACCACCTTCACATCCGTCCCGGCGATAAGCTTATCTACGAAATGGGCGGTCTTCACAAGTTTATGAATTGGAGCGGCCCCATCCTTACCGACAGCGGCGGATTTCAGGTATTCTCGCTCTCTCAGCTTCGTAAGATCACCGAGGAAGGCGTAAAATTTGCTTCCCACGTTGACGGCAAGCGCATCTTTATGGGACCCGAGGAAAGTATGCAGATCCAGTCGCACCTCGGCTCTACCATCGCAATGGCATTCGACGAGTGCGTTGAAAACCCCGCGCCTTATAAATACGTCAAGCAGTCCGCAGAGCGTACCGTTCGCTGGCTTGTAAGATGCAAGGCGGAAATGGCTCGTCTTAATTCGCTCCCCGATGCCATCAACCCCCATCAGCTCCTTTTCGGAATCAATCAGGGCGGAACCTATGAGGATCTGCGTATCGAAAATATGAAGCAGATCGCTGCTCTCGACCTCGACGGCTACGCTATCGGCGGCCTTGCTGTCGGTGAGGCAACCGAGGATATGTACCGCATCATTGACGCGGTAGAGCCCTATATGCCCAAGGATAAGGCAAGATACCTCATGGGCGTCGGTACTCCCCTCAATATCATCGAGGCAGTACGCAGAGGCGTTGACTTCTTTGATTGCGTAATGCCAAGCCGTAACGCACGTCACGGTAACCTCTTCACCTGGAAGGGCAAGATCAACCTTCTCAACGAAAGATTCGCAAAGGACGACAGACCCATCGATCCCGATTGTCAGTGCCCCGCTTGCCGTCTTTACAGCCGTTCCTATATCCGTCATCTTTTCAAGGCAAAAGAAAGCCTCGGAATGCGACTTGCTGTGCTTCATAACCTATATTTCTACAACGAGCTTATGGAAAAGATCCGCGAAGCACTCGATGAGGGCAGATACGAGGAATTCTATCAGCATTATGTCAAGATTCTCGGCGAGAGAGTGGAATAATTGTTACAATTATCCCCTTGTCAAACGCGAACTAATATAGTATAATATATAAAAACGAAAGGAGGAGCTTAATGCTTTCCGCAACAAAGAATTTTGTTTTAACTTTTCTTATTGCGTTGGTTATTTTCGGCCTTATAGCTTATATGCTTGTGGGACTTATACTGAATAATATTCTCGGCACGTCCGGAGAAGAGACTCAAGCACCCGAGGGTACTGTCGAGTCACCTGAAGACGAAGGTCCGGGAAACATCGGTATCCAGTTCGGTAACGGCGGCGAATCATTCAATATATTGTTGATAGGAACAGATTACAGACCCTCCGATTTTGTTAATTACGATCCTGTGATGCTCGAAAAACTATATGGCATCAAACAAGAAGAGATCACTCCCGCCGATCCCCCATTGGACGCTCTCCCGAAGCCGGGCGGAGTTGTTTCTGACGAAAAGTACCAAAGCCCCGACGGGCTGGTTGCCGACGACGGCAGCCTGATCTTCTCGGGCGGTTTCTACTCGATCGATTACAGAATCATCGAAACCGATGCTCTTGTGCTGATAAACGCTGATAAAGAGAGAGGGCAGTTCACGTATACAGTCTTTCCGACAGATGCTTACGTCGATATGAGCGGCAGATACATAAAGCTTTCTGAGGTATACGGCAGATACGGTCTTGATATTCTCCTCAACAAGGTCTACGCAATGACCGGTATGACGATCGATAACTACGCGCTTGTTTCAATGGAGGCTTTCCCGGCAATAATCGATGCACTCGGCGGAATCAGCTATAATGTGCCGTGTGATATGAGATACGTCGATCACGCAGGCGGTATAAATATCAACATTCCAAAAGGCGCGCATCGCCTTGACGGTCAGGGCGTGCTCGACGTACTGATGTTCAATAATTATACCGACGGCGGCTCGCGTAGCAAAACCACTGCCGAGCTTATCAGAAAATTCATTTCCACCTTCATCAGCATAACCAACTATAACCGCGCCCCCGATGTATTCGCGGAAATGGAGAAGCACGTCGATACCAATTTCACCCTCGATGAATTCAAGAATAATATCGACATCATCTTCAAATACGCGCCCAACAACCGCGAGCTTTCAATAGTGACAAGAAAGCAAACCGTCGGCAAGAATGAGCTGACAGTCGTTGACGAAACGGCAACCTGCGATATTTTCGCGGCTTACAAGAGAATTTATAATTAAAAAAGAGGATACAAAAATGGACAACAAAGCAAAAACCATGGACAAAATAGTCGCTCTGTGTAAAAACCGCGGCTTCATTTTCCCCGGCTCCGAGATCTACGGCGGCCTTGCAAACACCTGGGACTACGGACCTCTCGGCGTTGAACTCAAGAACAACGTAAAGAAGGCTTGGTGGAAGAAGTTCGTTCAGGAGAACAAGTACAACGTCGGTCTCGACGCTGCAATTCTCATGAACCCCCAGACCTGGGTAGCATCCGGTCACCTCGCAGGCTTCTCCGATCCCCTTATGGACTGCCGCGAGTGCCACGAAAGATTCCGCGCTGACAAGCTCATCGAGGATTGGTGCGCAGAGAATAGTTTCGAGCTTCCCAAGCCCATCGACGCTTTCACTCACGCTGAAATGAAGGAATTCGTTGAAGAGCACAACATTCCTTGCCCCACCTGCGGCAAGCACAACTTCACCGATATCCGTCAGTTCAACCTTATGTTCAAGACCTTCCAGGGCGTAACCGAGGACGCAAAGAACACCGTTTACCTCCGTCCCGAGACCGCTCAGGGTATTTTCACCAACTTCGTAAACGTACAGAGAACCACAAGACGCAAGATGCCCTTCGGTATTGCGCAGATCGGTAAGTCCTTCCGTAACGAGATCACTCCTGGTAACTTCATCTTCCGCGTTCGCGAGTTCGAGCAGATGGAGCTTGAGTTCTTCTGCAAGCCCGGCACCGACCTCGAGTGGTTCGCATATTGGAGAGAATTCTGCCACAACTGGCTGCTTTCCATTGGTCTTAAGGACGAAAACATCCGTCTCCGCGACCACGATCCCGAGGAGCTTTGCTTCTATTCCAAGGCAACCACCGATTTCGAATTCCTCTTCCCGTTCGGATGGGGCGAACTCTGGGGCGTTGCTGACAGAACCGACTACGACCTTACCCAGCATCAGAACGAGTCGAGAAAGGACCTCACCTATTTCGATCCCGAAACAAACGAAAGATACGTTCCTTACGTTGTTGAGCCTTCTCTCGGCGTAGAAAGAAGCGTTCTCGCAGTTCTTTGCGATGCTTATGATGAGGAAGTTATCGACGAGGCTAAGACCGACGTAAGACCCGTTCTCCCCCTCCATCCCACCCTCGCGCCCTTCAAGGCAGCTATCCTTCCTCTCTCGAAGAAGCTCTCCGACAAGGCAAGCGAGATCTATGCAGACCTCTCCAAGAAGTTCATGCTCGACTATGACGAGACCGGTTCGATCGGTAAGAGATACCGCCGTCAGGACGAGATCGGTACACCTCTTTGCATCACCGTTGACTTTGATACCGTCGGCGACGCAGAGAAGGAAGGCGACGGCTGCGTAACCGTCCGCGACCGCGACACCATGGAGCAGGTAAGAATCCCGATCTCCGAGCTCGAGGCATACATTACCGAAAAGATCGCGTATTAATTGAATAAAAATACGGTGCAGCCAAGAAGTTGCACCGTATTCTTTTACTATTCGATTTTATTAGCGCTTTACCAATTTCAGCGACACTTAAACAATCGTTAAGAATCGCTCTCTTGCAAATCAATGAAAATATGGTATAATATAAGTACAAAAGCGCTTTTGAATATATTTTACGGAGAAGAAATATGGACATAGGAAATGTAATCAAAAAATACAGACGCGAAAAAGATCTGACACAAGAACAGCTTGCGGAATATCTGAATGTATCAGTTTCAGCCGTTTCTCAATGGGAAAGCGGAAAGACTACGCCCGATATAGCTATGATCGTCTCCCTGTCTAACTTCTTTGACATTACAACCGACGAATTGCTCGGCAGAAAAGACGACAGAGATGCTTATCTTGATGAAGCCTTTGAAAAAGAGAAGATATATTTGAGCCAAGGAAAGATCATGGCAAATCTCACTCTTTGGCGCGAAGCGGTACAAAAATATCCGGGTGACTTTGTATTTATGGAAAAACTGGCCAGAGCACTCGATTCAACTCTTTATATCGGTATTGATGACAAAGCAAAGAACGATAATGCAAAAGAAGCTCTGCTCATCTGCGCCCGAATACTTCGTGATTGCCGTGATGATATAGTACGCGGCAGAACGATAGAAGATATTGTGTGTTTGTATTCCAATAAGAATCTCGAGATAGCCAATGAGAAATTGGCTGTAGATTATGCTGAATCTGCCCCCTGCATTTGGCATAGCCGTGAAATCCTTGTTGAAAGCGCATATTTCTCGGATGAGAACCGAGAAAAGAAACTGCTTCAAAAGCACAGAAATATTCTCAACTTGCTGGATTATGTCACTCAAAGAATATATTACGAGAAATATGACGATCCAGCAGAAAAGATCGACGCTTGCAAAACCGCATTGAAGCTATGGGAAACTGTTATATACGACGGCAACTATATCTTTTTCCATTGCCGTTTACAGAAGATCTATGAACTGATGGCACGCAGCTATGCGGAACTCAATAACGCAGACGAATCTATTTCTGCTCTCGAAAAAGCCTTGTATCACGCAAAAGAATTTGATTCTATCCCCTCGGGAGAATTACCGTATACAAGCAAGTATGTAAGATATGCGATTGAGGATATTTCGTTCAACAATAAGAACTATATCGAAACTAATGTCGAAATAGTGCGTAAGTTTATGAAATCAAAGAGATTTGATTTTATTCGCGAAGATCCCAGATTTATCGCATTAGCTGAATAATTGAAAAGAGGCAATTCGGAATTTCCGTTTTGCCTCTTTTTCTTTATGAATTCTCCCTCATATCCTCAATAGTCTTTTTTGGATCAGGCGATCTGAAAACCGCAGTACCCGCAACTATCACGTTTGCACCCGCATCGGTAACGAGCGAAATATTTTTCTCCGAAATACCGCCGTCAACCTGAATATTGCAGTTGTATCCGTTCTCGTTAATAGCCTTGCGGATAACCTTAACCTTTTCAAGTGTTTCGGGAATCAGCGATTGACCGCCGAATCCGGGCTCAACTGTCATCACAAGAACCATATCAAGCTCGGGAAGGTAGGGAAGAACTGCTTCTGCGGGAGTCTTTGGAGAGATCGAGATCGAAGCCTTTTTGCCAAGCTCCTTGATCTTCTTGATAAGCGCAGCGGGATCATCACATGCTTCATAGTGGAAGGTGATTATATCCGCACCCGCATTTGCAAATCTCTCGACGTATCTTTCGGGCTTAGTTATCATAAGGTGAACGTCAAATACGAGTCCGCAGGTCTTGCGTAGCGACTCGATCACGGGCAGACCAAATGAAATATTCGGGACAAAAACACCGTCCATTACGTCAAGGTGCAGATAGTCTGCGCCCGCCTCTTCGATTCTTTTAACTTCATCCCCAAGCTTTGTAAAATCGGCCGCAAGCAGGGAAGGGGAAATATAGATCATAATTCTACCTCTTTAGATTTTTTCAATAAGGCAAACCGCGTGCGTCGCAATGCCCTCGCCGCTTCCGGTAAACCCGAGCTTTTCTTCTGTAGTCGCCTTTACATTGACGTCATCAAGAGAAATCTCGAGCGCATCCGCGATCTTCTCGCGCATAAGCTGAATGTGAGGCGCGAGCTTTGGTCTCTGCGCGATTACCGTGGAATCCACGTTAACTACCTTGTAACCTTTTTCTTTCAAAAGCAAGGCAACGTGGCGCGTCAGAGCAAGGCTGTCCGCACCCTTGTATGCGGGATCGGTGTCAGGAAAATGCTTTCCGATATCCCCAAGCGCCGCCGCGCCGAGAAGCGCGTCCATTATCGCGTGAAGCAGCACGTCAGCATCCGAGTGACCGAGAAGCCCGAATCCGCAATCTATCTTGACACCGCCGATGAACATCTCTCGCGTTGCATCGGTGCGGTGAACGTCATAACCGTGTCCGATTCTCATTCCTCGTCCTCTCTTAAAACTCCTTCGCGCGCAGAAAGAATAGCTTCAGCGAGCAAAAGATCCATTTTTTCGGTGATCTTGATATTGTATCTGCCGCAATCCACGAACTTAATATGTCGTTCAAGTCTCTCAACAAGCGAGTTGTCATCCGTGCATTCAAATCCGATGTCAAGCGCGGAGTAAGCTGCCGCACGGTAGAGAGGCAGACTGAACGCCTGAGGTGTTGCCGCTTGCCAAGCGGTAGAGCGCTCAACAGTACCCGTGATAAACTTGTGGTTATCTACGGTCTTGATCGTGTCAACAGCGGGACAACCAGCAGAAGCCGCGCCGTATCTGTAAGCGGCAAGGCAAACTGAATTTATAAGTTCAGCCGTAGTAAGCGGACGAGCGGCGTCTGCAATCGCAACGAATCTGACGTCATCCGAAAGCGCCTCGATACCCTTGAGCACCGATTCCTGACGCGCTTTTCCGCCCGCAACGCATTTGCGGTACTTCTTTATTTCAAATTTTTCTGCGTAAGTGTCGTAAATACCGCTTTCTATATCCTCATCTCGCGCAACGACGTAGATCTGATCGATATACTCGGATTCCTCATAAGCTCGCATCGTGTGAACCGCAACAGGCATACCGCAAAGGTCGAGAAACTGCTTGGGCGTATTTCCGCCCATACGAGTTGAAGCCCCGCCCGCGACGATTATCGCGGCTGTGGTGCGGCTTTTAAGCTTTCCGGCACTTGCACGGAGAATATCGGCTAAATTTTTAGGGGACTCACCCATAACAAAACTCCTTCGGAAAGGTTAGTTATAATTTGCTTCGTCAAAAACGCCCTTTTCAAGGTCTTCGATCATCTTAACTCTTCTGCGATGTCTTTCCTCGTCAAGAGCAGGGGTAGCAAGGAAAATATCGGTGATCTCGCAAGCAAGCTCAAAGGAGATAACTCTCGCGCCCATGCAAAGAACGTTCGCATTGTTGTGCTGACGGGTCATCTCAGCGGAATATTTGTCGCCGCAAAGGGCCGCGCGGATTCCGGGATGCTTGTTAGCCGCGATAGAAACGCCGATACCCGTGCCGCAGATAAGGATTCCGCGGGGGCATTCGCCCTCGGTTATCTCGGTGCAAAGTCTGTGAACGGGAATGGGGTAGTCACAGCTTTCGGGGGAGTAAGTACCCTTGTCAACAAGTTTGTAGCCCTTTGCTTCAAGGTACTTGATAAGCTCATTTTTGTACTCAAATCCTGCGTGGTCGCACGCGATTACAATGTTCTTGTTTTCCATTTTTATGTTTATCCTTTCAGTTTTTCTGCATTCAATCTGTCTCTCTCTGCCTGCGGGAGTCTGAGATAAGTGGGCCTGAGGTCCTCGGCGCTTGTTCTGTCGCCTGCAAGATATTTTTCATAAGCGATCTGCGCTACCGAGTATGCGGATTGGTAACGAAGCTTCTCGGGAGTTTCGTAAGATAACTCATCCCCAAGGAGCTTTCTCGCGGGAGCATAACCGTCGCCGCAAAGATAAATGCGTTCCCCAAGAGCCTTGACGTCCTCAAGGAAGTCCTCAAAGCTCATCGGCGTGTCCTCGCCTGTTCTATCAAGTTTACCGTCCTTGAAGGCGAATTTAGCCGTGTAGAACTGCCCGCGTCTTGCATCCATCACGGGAATAATGATCTTATCCTCACCGAAAGCAAGATTTCTCGCAAGCGCCTCAAGCGTGGAAACACCTATGCAAGGCTTCTCCTTGCGGTGAGCAAAGCCCTTGACAGTTGCCGCACCGATACGAACACCCGTAAAAGATCCGGGACCCTCCGAAACCGCAAAAACGTCGATCTCGTCGATATCTGTCTTCATGGAATTGAGCAGAACTTCCGTCATCGGCAAAAGCGTTTCGCTGTGCGTATTTCCGCCATTCTGCGTGAATTCCGCAAGAAGTATATTGTCCTCGCAAAGAGCGACAGAAGCCGTCTTTGCCGTGGAATCACAAGCAAAAATCTTCATTATAAACTCCTATGTATGATCGAAATGTGACGCGCCTCGCCATCATTGATCTTGTCGATGATTACCTCGAAATATTCGTCCGGCAAGCATTCGGGAATGTTTTGGAACCACTCAACAAGGCAAATCCCTCGTTCAAGATAATCAAAGTATCCCGTTGAGTAAAGATCGTCCTCGTCGGCAAGTCTGTAAATATCGAAATGAAAGACGGGAGTCTTTCCTTTTTTGTATTCATTTACAAGCGCATAAGTCGGAGATTTAACCGTGCTACCCGGTGAAGCAACCGAGGCAAATCCACGCGTGAATTCTGTCTTACCCGCGCCGAGATCTCCACGCAGTGCCACAAATTTCGGCAAAGAATTGTCGCCGAGCATAATTTCAGCAAGCATCGCACCCGCAGCCGATGTTTCATCGGGGGTGAATACATCACTTTCAAAAATCAATTTATCCATCTTTTTATCCGTCAATTAAACATATATAAATAGTATATCATATTTTTGGTCAAAAGTAAAGTAATAAATCAAAAAAACTGTCCCGACCTGCGTCGGGACAGTGTATTTAATCATTTTTCTTTGCTCTGCCTGCAAGATTTTCCTTACTTCCATCAGGAGAAACGATGGTGGTATTGTTCAGAATACCTCTCATCGAAGCGCGAAAATCGCGGATATATTCCTCGCGCAGAGCCTTTTGCTCAAGCTTTTCTTCTTCTGTCAGCTCCTCAATCTTCGCCTTTCTGGCAAGCTCGTTGATCCTGTCAAGTTTCTTTTGTTCCATATTAAAACCTCAATACTAAATCAAAAATAAGATGGCAGCAACAGCGGCAACCTGCGCGGCGATAATAAGCGGAATGCCGATCATAAATTTCATATGCTTTGTTTTATGTCTTATGGAAAACATAGTAAGAAGCATAGCAACGGAACCGCCGAGCGCAGAAAGCAGAAGCAAGGTGCTTTCTCGTGTACGTTCCTTGGGGCGCTTTTTTGCCGCCCATTTGTCATACACGGTAACGCAAACGGATACGATAGAAATTATCAGCAAGTAAGCAAGAGCAAACAAAAGAAGTATCTTGTTTTCAAGCAGTAAGTTCATTATTTCTTCGGGAAGCTGTCCTTGAGACCAACGATTCTGTTGAAGGTGTTGGCATTTTTGGTGTCCTTAACGTAATAACCGTTACGAACAAACTGGAAACGGTCGCCTGCCTCAGCTTCACCAAGAGCGGGCTCGATCATGCAGCCCTCAAGCTTGATAGCCGATTCGGGATTGAGATAATCGTTGTAGGTCTTTCCCTCGGGAATGTCATCAACGTTCTCAAGAGTGAAGAGATGATCGTAGAGCATAACGTCAGCCTTCTGCGCATAATCAGCAGAGAGCCAATGGATGGTGCCCTTGATCTTTCTGCCGTCAACGGGATTTCCGTTGCCCGACTCAAGATCAGCGGTAACGTGAATCGTATTCAGGCTGCCATCCTCATTATACTCGATCTCGCCGCACTTAACGATGTAAGCACCCATAAGTCTGACCTCGCCTTCGGGCTTGAGGCGGAAGAACTTGGGGGGAGGTACAGCCGCAAAGTCATCGGCATCGATAACGATATTCTTGGTGAAAGGAATCTTTCTTGTTCCCGCTTCGGGATTCTGAGGATTATTCGAAATCTCGAAATACTCAACCTTGTCCTCGGGATAGTTGTCAACAACAAGCTTAACAGGCTTCATTACAGCGATCCTTCTGGGAGCGGTCGCGTTGAGCTCTTCACGAATGCAGTGCTCAAGAAGCTCGATATCAACAACGCTGTATGCCTTTGCAACGCCCGCGCGGTCAACAAAATCAAAGATCGCCTCGGGAGTGTAACCTCTTCTGCGGAGACCGCAAAGAGTGGGCATACGGGGGTCGTCCCAACCGTCAACAAGACCGGTCTCAACGAGCTGGCGGAGATAACGCTTGCTCATTACGGTGTGAGTTACGTTAAGACGGGCAAACTCTCTCTGCTTCGGCTTGGGATCAAATCCAATATTCTCAACGACCCAATCATAAAGAGGACGGTGATTCTCAAACTCAAGAGAGCAGAGCGAGTGAGTAATACCCTCAAGCGCGTCCTGAATCGGGTGAGCGTAGTCGTAAAGGGGATAAATGCACCACTTGTTGCCCTGGCGGTGATGAGAAGTGTGAACGATACGGTAGATCGCGGGGTCACGCATATTCATATTGGGCGAAGCCATATCGATCTTTGCGCGCAGAGTGTGAGTTCCATCCTCAAACTCGCCGTTCTTCATTCTCTCGAAGAGATCAAGGTTTTCCTCAACTGTACGGTCGCGGTAAGGCGAATTCTTTCCGGCAACGGTAAGAGAACCGCGGTATTCGCGCATCTCCTCTGCAGTAAGGTCGCAAACGTATGCCTTGCCCTCCTTGATGAGCTGTACTGCAAATTCATAGCACTTCTCAAAGTAGTCGGAGCCGTAGAATACGCCGCCGTTCGGCTCGCATCCGAGCCACTTAAGATCCTCATAGATAGACTTTACGTACTCGTCATCTTCCTTAACGGGGTTGGTGTCGTCGTAACGAAGATTGAAAAGACCGCCGTACTTCTTCGCAACCTGAGTATTGATGCGGATAGCCTTTGCCGAACCGATGTGGAGATATCCGTTAGGCTCGGGCGGAAAACGAGTATGGATCTTCAAACCGGGATTCAGCTCCAGATCCTCGTCGATAATATCGTGAATAAAATTGCCTGCAATTACTTTTTCTTCATTCATTGCTTTATTCTCACTTTCAAAGATTATTTGCAAATTCTCTAACGCGCGCTACGATTCTGTCGTAGCCGATGATCTGAATTACGGTATAAAGATCGGGAGCATTCATTCTGCCGGTGATAGCAACACGAATGAACATGCTGATGTCAGCAACACTGCCCTTGAATGCCTCGGGAGTCGCCTTGTACTGCTTCATATCGGTAGCAAAACCAAGCGATTCGGCAATAGCCTTGATCTTTTCAAACCAACCGTTCGAGTCGTCGGTCATATCGAGAGTATCAGCGAACTTCTCAAGTGCAGCCTTGACATCCGCCTTGTCAAAATTCTCGGGAATAGAATCGGTAACGGTGTAATAATCATCATAGAAGAAGTTGATGAACGCCTTGACCTCGTCCCAACGGCCGAAGTCCTTTCTCGGCTTCTTTCCGCCTCTGCCGATCGAAAGGATAGCCTTTGCATAATCGGGATCAGCTTCAAGCTTTGCACCGAAGTCGGGATCGTATTCTTTAGCCCACTCAAGAAGCTGAGCATATACTTCCTCGGCAGTCATCTTCGAAACAACGTTCTTCGAAACGTCACCGAGCTTGACAATGTCGAAAAGACATCCCGAAACGCTCATCTTGTTGATGTTGAACTTGAAATCGGTGTAGGGCTTGTCAGCGTTACCGAGTCTCCACTCCTCGAAGTTGGAGTTGAGAACGGTAAGAAGATATTCAGCAACCGCAGCGGGAGCATATCCGAGACGGGAATAGTCGCTCATATTTGCACCGAGATCGCGCTTCGAGAGCTTCTTCTTGTTTCCGTTCTCGTCAAGCTGCATGATCTGCGCGGTGTGAAGATACTTGGGAAGCTTGAATCCGAGATAACGGAAAAGCATGATGTGCTTTGCAACGCTGGGTAGCCATTCCTCGCCGCGGATGACGTGAGTGGTTCTCATCAGGTGATCGTCAACTGCGTGAGCAAAGTGATAAGTGGGGATGCCGTCGCTCTTGAGCAGAACGAAATCCTCGTCATTCTCGGGGATCTCAAGCTTGCCCTTTACAAGATCGCCGAAAGGAGTCTTCTTCTCGGGATCGCCGTCAGCAAGAATACGAAGCACGAACTTGTTGCCGGCTTCAAGATTCTTCTTAACGTCCTCAATGGTGAACTCGCGCATCTTGAGCATAGCAGCTTTTTGCTCTGCAGCAACATCCTCTGTCCATTCCTTGGACTTAACTTCAGCCTTTTTATCGGTAGCCTCAAGTACAGCAAGTTCCTCGTCGGTAGTGAAGCAAGGATAAGCCTTGCCCTCCGCAACGAGCTTTTTAGCGTAAACGTGATAAATGTGAGCACGTTCGCTCTGCTTATAAGGACCGTAAATTCCGTTGTCGATAACCTTGCCGTCAGCGTCAACAGTCGCACCTTCGTCGAAGTTGATGCCGTAATGAGCGAGAGTCTTGATAAGATTTTCAGCAGCACCGGGTATCTCGCGCTTCGCGTCGGTATCCTCGATACGAAGGAAGAACACACCGCCCGACTGATGAGCAAGACGCTCACCAACCATGGTCTGGTAAACACCGCCAAGGTGAACGTAGCCCGTGGGGCTGGGTGCGAATCTTGTTACCTTTGCGCCCTCGGGAAGATTACGGGGAGGATATTTCTCCTCGAGCTCCTCGGGGGTGGTGGTAACGTTCGGGAAGAGAAGTTCAGAAAGAAGCTTGTAGTCCATTTTTGAATTCCTTTATATGATAGATTTATTTTATATTTCTCTGTACCTTATTGCACGGATAATGTCCGCATCCGAGAGGGCGCAAGAAGCACCGTGACCTGGATGGATCATCGGATTATCCCGTCTGTCGGCAAGCTTTTTCAGCGAGGCGAATAAAGCATTGCCGTCACCTCCGGGAAGATCGTATCTTCCGTATCCTGAAGTGAAAAGTGTATCTCCGCATATCAGATCATTACCACAGTCGTAGCAGACCGAACCCGGAGTGTGCCCCGGAGTAGATATGACCTCAATGGTTTCATTGCCAAGAGGAATGATCTCACCGTTTTCAAGGATTTTATCGGCACCAAGCGATGCGAAATCCAATCCGAAAAAAGCAGAGCCATTAAGTTCGGGATCCTTCATCATATCGGCATCGGCTTTATGAATACATATCTCCGCTCTCGTTTCCGCGCGCAGCGAATCGAGCTTTAGAATATGGTCGAAGTGGCAATGTGTCAAAAGAATGTAGCGCAGTTTTGCCTCTCCAAGAGCGTTCTTTATATCCCTGATATCTGCCGAAGGGTCAACAACTGCCGCATCCGACCCCGAGATCAGCACGTAAGTATTTGAGGCATAGGATAAGCCGTTCAATTTGATAATATCCATATTACACCACATAATTACATAGATATAATATTATATCATATTTTTTTTGATTTGTCTATATAAAACTGCAAAAAAATCCGCAAGCCCAATAAGGACTTGCGGAAAAATTTAATTTGTTAAGGATTAAGCGCAGCGTTGAGTTTTTTGAGCGCCTTGTCCAGACCCTTTGCAGACTGGACTGCAACAGAGCCCCAAGTCTGGTTGTTAGCAAGAGCGTTTCTAAAGGTAGACTGACCGATAAGGTCGGAGGAAAACAAACGGCCCATATCATAAACAATATTTTCTCTTACAAGGTCGTACATTGAAGCCGAAACCGGATCATCAACGTATCTGGTCTTGAGCGAAAGCTCGAATACCGCAGGAGTAACGATTCGATAACCCTCGGAAGCGAAGCATTCGATGAAGGCGGAAGCCATTTTTGGATCTTCTATATCACTCGGTATTGCATACAGAGTAAAGGGATTACCCATAGTGGTGTAGTATCTTTCCTGATCCTTGTCATATTTGGGGCAGGGAACGATAATGAAATCGCTGAAATCTGCTTTAGCAAGTCTGTAATGCGATACTCGCGCACGGTCGGTCATGAAAAGCAGACGTCCCTGACCGAAAGCATTCTGATGTACGGGTCCGCCGCCTTCCGAAGCATAGACACCATAATTGCTCTTATGGAAAAGCTCACAAAGCATAGCAACGGTATTTGCAACACGCTCGCCTGTATAGGTAGGAGAACCGACTATATCGCCCTCTGCATTTCTTTCGCAGATAGTAGCTCCCGAGCCGTAGAACCAGCCGTCAGCGTATGTGCCGGAGGTAATGTAAGCGAAGGTGTCTCCGGATTCCTTTGCGTAGCTCTTTGCACCGTCGCCGTCGGTATCCTCATAAACACCTTGGCACATTTCAATGAATTTTGCATAAGTCCAGTCGCTGTTTTCAACAAGGTCCTGAGGATTCTCAAGGTTGTATTTTTCAAGCAGATTGGTGTTTACAAAGCAAACGTACATCATTTCAAGTGCGTTACGCGAAATATCGCCGGATGCAAAGTAAAGGTTATCTCCAAAAGTCGCCTGCTTGAGAAGAAGGTCGGACCACCAAGGCTGTTCAAAGTTTAGATATTCGCACTCGGACTCGAGCATATTGTAAAGGTAACCGCTCGAAGCGTTTTTTGCAACCGAAACCGAATAACCCGCAACAATATCAAACTCCTTCGCGTTGATAGAAACTGCGTTTCCAACGTAGGCGTTCCAGTTCTTTACGTTGTTGGTGTTGCCGTTAACACGGATAAAGTTGAGCTTGAGGCCAAGTCTTTGCTCGACCTTGCTGTTTCTGTCATAGATCGACTGCTCAACAATGTCACCGCTGAGCTTTTCGTATTCAATAAAGAACTCCTCGTGCTCAACATCATCCCAAACGAGAAGTGTGATCTCATCGTTGAAATTAAGATCTGCGGGAAGATCGTCTTTATGGTAACCGTTTTCGTCCTTTGTGGGGTCGGAGGTAGTTACTTCTTCTGTTGAAACTGGAGCCTGCGTTTCTGCGTTCGAAGGACCTGCGGTGGTCTCCTCAGAAGGGGTGGTCTCCGCACATGACGCTAAAGAAGAGATCAGCATTACAGATAATAAGAATAAGGAAATAAATCGGGTCATCTTGCTGCTTTTCATTGGGAAATGTTCCTTTCTTTGTAATATACTATATTTTAACATAATCATTATACTTTTGTCAAGAGTTTGTTTAAAGTTGTAAATAAAATTGCCTCAAGTCCACGCGGACTTGAGGCAAAAGGTATGTAGTAATTAATTACCAAGCTTATTGTTGAGGGTCTTGAGCTGTCTGGTAATAGCCTTCGCTGCCTGCTTAGCAACGGAACCCCAGTTCTGCTGACCTGCAACTGCGTTTCTGAATGTGCTCTGACCGATGAGGTCGGAGGAGAAGATTCTGCCGATATCGTAGGTGATGTTTGCTCTGATAAGGTCATACATAATACCGGAGAGAGAGTCTGCAACATATCTGGTCTTGAGGGAGATCTCAAAGACTGCGGGAGTAACCTGACGGTAACCCTCGGAAGCGAAGCACTCGATGAATGCGGAAGCCATCTTGGGGTCAGCGATGTCAGCAGCGATACCGTAAAGGGTGAAGGGGTTACCCATAACGGTGATGTATCTTTCCTGATCCTTGTCATACTTGGGGCAGGGAAGAATTACGAACTCGGTCTCGCCATATTCAGCAGCAAGAACCTTGTGGGATACACGTGCACGCTCCATCATGAAGAGAACACGGCCCTCGCCGAAGGCTCTCTGGTGGGTAACCTTGGCGGTGTAGATACCGTAATTGCTGTTGTAGAGAAGTCCGTAGAGTTTATCAAGGGTGTTGGCTACGCGCTCACCGGAGAAGGAGGGAGACTCGATAATATCGCCGTCTGCGTTACGCTCACAGATGGTTGCACCTGAACCGTAGAACCAAGGGTCAGTGTGGATACCGGAGGTTACGTAACCGAATGTATCACCGCTTTCAGATTCGCAGTTCTTGTTGCCGTCGCCATCGTCCTTATAAACTCCCTGGCACATCTCGATGAACTTGTCATAAGTCCAATCACCGGGCTCAACAAGCTCCTGAGGATTCTGGAGATTATACTCAGCGAGAAGATCGGTGTTTGCATAGCAAACGTACATCATCTCAAGCGCGTTACGGGAAATATCGCCCGAAGCAAAGTAGAGGTTGTCACCGAAGGTAGCCTGCTCAAGAAGAAGATCGGACCACCAAGGCTGTTCAAAGTTAAGGTACTCGCAAGAGTCATCAAGCATATTGTAGAGATAACCGCTGGATGCACACTTAGCAAGAGTAAGGGAATAACATCCGATAACGTCGAATTCCCTCGCGTTGATGGAAACCGAGTTGTTAACGTATGCGCTGAAAGGTGAAACGTTGTCAGAGTTACCGTCTACACGGATGAAGTTGAGAGTCAGACCGAGTCTTTCCTCGACTTTGCTGTTTCTGTCATAGAGCGACTGCTCAACGATGTCACCGCTGAGGTCTTCGTAAGCGACCTCGAATTCCTCGTGCTCAACGTCATCCCAAACAAGAAGGGTGATGTCAGTGTTGAACTTAAGGTCTTCGGGAAGATCGTCTTTCTTATAACCGTTGTCGTCGAGTGTGGGGTCTGTTGTGGTTTCCTCGACAGGAGCCTGAGTCTGTGCGCCTTCGCCCGAAGGAGAAGCTGTGGTTTCATCGGAGGGACCGGTGTTAGCGCAAGAAGCCAATGCCGATGTCATCATTACCGCAAGCATAAGCATAGCGATAAGACGAATGATGGTTGTCTTTTTCATAATAAATACATTCCTTTCACGTATTTTCAGATATATTATTATAACATAAAAAATGAACAATTGTCAATATCTTTTTAGAAAAACCGCACTTTGCTTAAAAATTGCGCTTGAAAATTGTGCACATCTTACAAAAAGCCAAGCCGCCCGAAGGCGGCTTGGAAAGATATGTTAATTCAATTATTCAGCAGCTTCAGCTTCCTCTTCGGAAGTTGTCTCGATGTCGAGATACTGGATGTAATCCTTGAGCTTCAGTTTAGCGAAGTTACGGAAACCAAAGTAGTTGGAAGTATATCCGGAAAGATCACCGGAAACGATGTAAGCATTCTGATTGAAGATGATCGGAATGATGGGCATATCGCCGAGAAGCATTGTTTCAGCCTCGTGAAGCTTAGCGGCACGTGCTGCAGCATCGGTCTTATTAGCGAAGATCTCTTCGAGAAGAGCTTCGTATTCCTGGCTGTCATAGCCGGTCTTGTGAGGAGAGTCCTCATAGATACCGGTGAGAGCAGCTTCCTTCATATCCTGGCCCTGTCCGGAAAGCGAACGTGCAAAAGGAGCAAGCATAGAGAATGCATCAGCGGTGGGAGCCTGGAAATCAACAGCAATTACTTCGTAATCGTTTGCTGCATATCTTTCGGAGAGAATATCGTCGTAGAAGGTCTTTGCGGGTTCACCTGCATAGAACTCATCGTTGATAGCGGGAGCAACTGCATCAATAGTTACGTTGAAGCCAAGCTGTACCCAAGCTGCGCAAACAGCATCTGCGATAGCCATATGTACTTCGTCCTCAGAACGTACTGCGATGGAGAAGGAGTAATCAGCGGGATTGATGCCGGATGCAGAAATATGCGACTGAGCAGCGCTCATATCTGCAGTAGTAGCGATGATGTTGCCACCGATCTCTCGGAAGCTTTCCTTAACGGAGCCTGCGTTGAACACGCCATAGGGAACAAGTGCGGAAGCAGCGCGTGCGAATACTACTGTCTGTGCGATAGCCTCACGGTCGATGGCTGCGGAGAGCGCAAGTCTTACGTCCTTGTTAGCGAAGAGCTTTTCGGTGGTACCGTCAGCCTTCTTGATCTCTGCATTCTGGTTGAGATAGTAAACGTGAGTGGACATAAGATCGCTGATAACTGCGGTATCCTTGTAGTTGCCGCGAACGCTGAGAGCGATATCGCCAACGTAGAAGATCTCGCCGGCTGCGAACATCTCGAGCTGCTGTTCCTTGGTTACAGAGTAATCAATGATAAGACGGTAGGGAGATACGGACTTATCAAGGTGCTTATCCTCGGAAGAACGGCGGAAGTAGGGGTTACGCTCAAGCACGAGCTCCTGAGTACCGGGAGTGGAAGAACCGTCCTCAGAAAGACCGTAGTTTACACGGCGGACCATGAAGGGACCGGAGTAAACGGAAGTAGCGGGACGCTTGGACCAGTCAGCATAGCCGTCAACGATCTGTTCCTTGAGAGGAGCAAGAACGGGGCTTGTCAGGTTGAAAATAAACTGATCGTAGTTGATCTTGCCGTTAAAGTTGACTTGGAGGGTGAGTGAATCATGTGCGTATACGCCAACGTCGTCGATCGAGCAGTCGCCAAGCTTAGCTTCGCGTGCGTTAACGATGTCATAGAGAAGGCATGCAGCCTCGCTGTTGAAGCCTGCGTCAAGGATTCTCTTCCAAGAATATACAACGTCCTCTGCAGAAACAACGGTACCGTCGGACCAACAGTTGTTCTCCTTGAGGTGGATCATCATATAGTATTCCTGAGTGTTGTCATCTTCAAAGATCTCGTATTTGTCTACGATCGAATTAACTACCTTGCCTTTTTCATCAATGGTGAAAAGTGTGTCGTAGATAAGACCGCAGATCTGGAGAGCCGAGTCATTGTTGTAGCAAAGTGCGGGGTCAAGGTCGAGGACCTGTTCACCGAGATAGAGAGTGATCTCTGCGCCCTTGATGATTTCGCCGTCGATCTGCCTATCGTAGCAGGCGGTGAGAAGTCCAAGGCAGCAGATGATGCTGAGAAGTAAAGCTGTGATACGCTTTGTCATGATTTGGGGTTTCCTCCTTGAGTTTAAAATCGAATGTTCGCGTTGCGAGATAAAATCAATTCAATATATTATATCACTTTCTTGCCAATTTTTCAATGGGTAAAATGAATGATTGAATATGTTTGGTGGTTTGCACAAACCGAACACCCAAAAATGTACAATTTGCACAAAACCCGCAACGTCGATTGCGATTGCATACAAATATTATAATCTATATTTCCAATAAAATCAAGAGCCGACGATAATTTTGTCCAAAAAATTAACGAATAATTTATATTCTCCCGCGTAAAACAATGCATAAGGCGCACATCCAGCGGAATAATTTATAATAAAAAAGCCACGGAGGATTTTTATGGAAGAATATTCGGAATCAAATAAACTTGTTTTGTACGGGCTTGAGCGAACAGATGAGATTACTGAAGATGAGATAAAACTGTATATGCCGAAAAAGCGCGAAAAGAACCGCCAACTTTTGTCATTTTGCTTCAGGATATGCCGCTTTTTGACGATGGTCGCCGCATTCTTCCTTTTATATTATTGCCTGTATCAGCTTTATGTAAAAAGTGCGGTAAAGCCGGAGGATATTTCCGCATCGGTATCACCCGAGAGCACTTCAACGGCAGGAACCGAACAAACCGAGAAACTCAAACTCCCACTCGTGATAAACGAAAGTATGGTTGATATTAATATTGAAGATTTTCTTAAAGCCGACAGTAACTTCAACTTGCCGCAGGGGGATGGCGTAAAGGTAATTGTTGTAAACTCCCATTCTTCCGAGTATGCATCGTCTTCGCTTTCTGTCTCGGACCTTGGCGAGGATCTGGCAAAGATCCTGACAAGTCGTGGGATAGCTACATATTTTGATGCAACAGCCTATGACGCAGACGGAATGATTGGGGCATATTCCGGAATGTCAGATGGTGTGGCAGAATTAGTTAAAAAGTATAATGAAGCCGTTGCCGTGATAGATATTCACAGTTCATCAATCGGCGATGCTGTCACGCTCACAGTTGGAACGTCGGATAGTTTTGCTTGGCAGGAGAATCTGCGCTTTGCATGTAATATATATAATGAAATGAAAAACGACAAAAATGTAATCAGACTGCTGCCGACAGAATTAGGTCAGAATAACGGTTTGTTGACACTTAACGTTGGAATCGGCGAAAAAAACTGCGATGACGGCACCACCCGATCTTTACTACTATTTGTAGCGGATGCATTGACTGCGGTATTAGCGAACGAACCCCTTGCCTAGGCAAGGGGTTCGTTATTTAAATCAGATTAAGTTCCGCGCGATTGATTCCGGTCTCGGAGATAACGTAAGAGATCATAGCTTCGTTGGCAGAGTGCTCCCCGGAAGTACGTATGTTGCTTTTTCCGGTATCGAGCCAGATCAGTCCTTCGTTGAAATAGGATTTGATCTTTTCGTATGCGGCACTAACTTCGGTAGAAGCAAAGCGCGCAAGCTCGTATCTTATATCCGATGGGCATTTTGCAGGCAGTGCGGTAATAGCTTCGCCGCAAGGATCGAGCGCATCGCAAATATAAGCTTCTATCTCGCTCGAACGTATGACGGCACCGCTTTCTGTGTCGTATATTATATGTCTGCCTTCGGTGGGACAATAGAACGTATAAGTCATTTTTTCCTCCGATAATGAGCCTTTCTGTTTTTTATTTCCTTGTTGGTTTTTACATGGTTGCATATTACGGCTCCCAAAACTGCACAAGCGGGAACAAGCAGGTGACAGATCAAAGATATCGCAAATCCTTTTGTAGTCTCGGGCGCTGCAACGAATGCCTTGGCGATTATCAGTATAACGCAAAGGAGCGATGAAGATGTAAGGGAACAGCCGATCATCATCCTCTCGTTAAGTCTTGCGGCGCAAAAGCAACCGCCAACCGCCGCTCCAAAATAGAGAGCAAGGCAGGCTAAAGCGGAAGATAGTGCCACGGGTGAATCCGAGTTTTGAATGATAAGTGTTCCGATCAATAAAATGAAAAGCCCCGTAAGTAGCATCAATAGTGTGGCTTTCGGGGCAGTTTCAATAACGGTATGCTGAATTTTTGAATTACGCTTGCCGGTTGAAGAAGCCATATTCATACCTCCGAAATATGATAGTAAATCATATTCGAAAGGGATTCAAGCTATACCAAAAGGATATTACTTTTTGTCCTCTTCGTTCTCAGGCGCGTTAGCTGCTACCTGAACTCTGGATACAGCCGTCTTAAGAAGCTGGATTCTTGTGCGGTCGCGGGAAGAGATGATGGTGATGGTTTCTTCGGTGATGTTGGTGATGATACCGACGATTCCGCCGATCGTAACTATCTCATCGCCGATAGAGAGAGAATCTCTCATCTGCTGGCTTTCTTTTTCCTGCTTTTTCTGGGGACGGATCGCAAAGAAGTAGAAAACAGCAAACATGATCACAATCATAATGATAGTGCCCCAAGTGCCTGTAGCGCCCATTCCTGCGCCGGTGCTGTCGAGAAATGTAAACATTTTTACCTCCGAATTTGTTATTTAAGAAGATTATACACCAAAAAACCGAATTCTTCAATACCAAATCGTGAAATTTTATCTCAAATGGCAAAAAAAGCTTAAAAAAACTTGAAAAAATTACTTTATTGTGATATACTTAATATGTATGCGTATATAATCACAAAATAATTTAAGGAGTAATCCGTAAAATGAACGGCGGAAACGAAAATAAATATCTCGAATGCGGTAAGATCATCAACACGCACGGCGTAAAGGGCGGTATCAAGATCGAGTCCTGGTGCGATAGCCCTGAAACCCTTGCTGAACTTACCGAGATCTATTTCAAAAAAGGCAATTCCTTCGAAAAGCGCAAGGTGATCTCTTCAACTGTAATGAAGCGTCACGTAATGGCTTACGTAGAGGGCGTAACCGATATAGACAGCGCGGCTGCACTCAAGGAAACCGTAATCTATGCAGACAGAGATGATATTCCACTCGATGACGGCGATTATTTCATCATCGACCTTGTTGGTCTTCCCGTAATTGACGTCGACAGCGGTGTTGAATATGGCAAGGTGTCCGATGTTTTCAATACAGGAGCATCCGACATTTACACCGTCAAAACTCCCGACGGGGAACGCATGATCCCTGCGGTTCCTGAATTCATAATCGAGATCGATACCGAACGCGGTATCTTTGTCAGACCTATCGAAGGGATGTTCGACTGATGCGCTTTGACATTATGACGCTTTTTCCCGATCTTGTTTCGGGAGTTCTTTCGGAAAGTATTATCGGCAGAGCGCAGAAGGCAGGCTTGCTCAGCGTTTATGCCCATGATATCCGCGATTGGAGCGAGGATAAGAACAGAAGGGTAGATGACACTCCCTACGGCGGCGGAATGGGTATGCTTATGGCTGCGCCGCCGGTGTATAATTGCTATTCCGCAGTGCGCGAAATGGCTCCCGAAATGAAAACGAGAGTTATCTACATGTCCCCCAAGGGACGAGTACTTACCCAGGATCACGCCCGCGAGCTGAAAGAGAATTACGAAAGATTAGTCATTCTTTGCGGTCACTACGAAGGCATCGATCAGCGCGTTCTCGACGAGATAGTGGACGAAGAGATCTCGATCGGCGACTATGTACTCACGGGCGGTGAGCTCCCCGCTTGTATTCTTGTTGACTGTGTTTCAAGGCTGATCGACGGTGTTCTTGCGGCGCCCGATTGCTATGAAAACGAGAGTATCGCATCGGGTCTGCTTGAGTATCCGCAGTATACAAGACCTTATGAATGGCACGGCGTAAAGGTTCCCGACGTTCTGATTTCGGGACATCACGCGAATATTGATAAATGGCGCCACGAGCAGTCCTTGAAACTGACTGCAGAGAAGCGCCCGGACCTTTTGGAAAAACAGTAGTTGATTTTATAAATTTGAAAAGGAGGTGTAAGAGTGAAGAAAAACAACAGATCCGGCAAGGTCAGCATCATTCTCGGCGTACTGTTTGCACTGTGCGATGCATTGGCTTCCGTATTCTCTTTGGGATTTTTGCATAAGCTTTTTACCTCACACGAAAGAGCCCGCGAGAGATTTGAGTCCTCCGCGACGGTAACCATATACAAAAAGTTGCGTTCACGTTTAGGAAAATTGTCCGGAACCATCCGAAAGAAGATATCAAATCAATTTGAAAGATCCCTTATCCTTTCGTGGGCATCTTCTGCAACCGACAGATTTTTACACTTGCCTGGCAGAGTGGTAGGCTCGTTTACCATGACCTGGGGTGCTTACGTTTTGTTGATATCTTTCATCAAGATGTTTGTTTTGCTTGATAAAACCGCGTCGTGGGCAAATATCATTTGCGGTGCGGTAGTATTTCTGGCATCGGTTCCCCTTATGTTTGCTGACAGATCGGTAATAACGCTTTGCGCTGAAAGTCCTTTGGTCTATCGCATTCTCACAGGTGTCTTCGGTGTTCCTGCCGAATCTCTTAAAAAATCCGAATCCTCCTATGCGGGGCAGAGTGTTGCAGTTATCCTCGGCATTGTTTTCGGACTTTTTACCTATATAATTTCACCCCTCTATATGGTGTTCACCGCTGCCGCTTTTATAACGGTTGCGTTGGTAATGACTTATCCGGAGGGCGGAGTGATCATCTCCATCGCAATTGCCCCTCTTCTCGGAATCACTCGCATGCCTTCTATAATGCTTGCAATCATCGTTTTGCTGACCACATTCGCATATCTTATTAAGGTAATAAGAGGAAAACGAGTATTTAAATTCAGCATTACCGAATTTGCCTTTTCCGGATTTGCGGTCGCTATGCTTTTGGGCGGATTTGCGCCCGGCGAAGCAAATACCTTCGAGAACGCTCTTCTTTCCGTCGCCTTACTGCTGATTTTCCCTGTTATCGTAAATCTTATGAAGTATAAAAGATGGATAAGAACCTGTGTTTTGGCCTTCATGATCCCTGCAGGAGTTGTTGCATTTATTGGAATAGTTCAGTATTCCATCGGTATGGCTCCTTCTGGCTGGACTGATACGATCCTTTTTAGCGGAATCACGTCACGCGCGGTATCTTTATTTAATAACCCCAATATACTTGGCTTATATCTGGCGATGGTATTCCCGATGGTCTTGCTATCTTTTTATCACAAAGAGACAAATGTCAAGCTTCTCGGCGGTATAGCCACCGCATTCGTTCTGGTCTGCATCGCGTTTACCTATTCGAGATCTGCTTGGGTAGCCCTCGCTTTGGGCGGAATTGCTTTTGCCCTTATGGCGTCCCCAAGGGGTATCTTGTGGGTAATTCCTTCTGCAGGCGCTGCCGCTGTTGCTTATCTTGCTTTCCCTGATACAATAGGGGCACGAATCGGTAATTTTGCCTCACTTGCAGATTCCGCCAACAGTTACAGAATGGCTGTGTGGAATTCTTCCTGGAATATGTTGCCCGATCTGATCTTTGGTGGAGTGGGTCTCGGCGAAGAGGCGTTTAAAACAGCGTATATTAATTATGCCGAAGCAGGAACTCAAACTGCAATGCATTCCCATAACCTCTATATTCAAATAGCACTCCAACTCGGGCTTGTCGGACTTCTTCTGTTTTTTGTTGTGCTTTTTGTCATCGCAAGAAAATGTTTTTCATCGTCAATTGCTTCATCTTCAGGTAAAGATATTCTGCTCACGTCCAGAGCTGCACTTGCAGGTGCGGTAGCATTACTTTCGGCGGGATTGTTTGATTATACCTGGTATAACTTCAGAATATTCTTTATGTTCTGGGCGTTGCTTGGCATAGCTTGCGCGGCAACAAATCTCCACGAAAACGAAAACAGTAACGACGATATTGCGGAATGTGATGAAAATTCATATTCGCTTACAGTAAGAATACCGAAAGTAAAGAATAAGGAAGAAGGAGAAAGTGAGGGAGTACAAAATGAATGAACAAATGAATAACGAAACAGTAAAAAACTCAAATATAAAGAAAGCTAAGCCAAAGCGCGAAAAACGCGCCCGCGGCAACAGATTCAATTTTATTGACGCAATAATCATTATCTGCTTGATCTCCGTTCTTGCACTTCTGTATTTTGTATATTCTCCGCTTGAGCTTCTCGGCATCGGAACAACAGAGACCGATATAATCTACACCCTCAAGATTACCGGTGTTCCTTCTGAATATGCTGCTGCCATCACCATAGGCGATAAGATCGCAGACAGTGACGGCTACGAGCTTGGAGCAGTAGCTACCGCGGTCGAGATTGAGCCTCACAGTGTTTATGAATACAGGGAAAATGAATTCGGCAGCGGCGGCATCGTGAGAATCACGCATCCCGATCTCGTTGATCTGATCATAACAGTATCTGCAACTTCTGAAAAGAGCAGTGACGGATATATAGTTGACGGCAAGAGGATCGCAGTTGAGGCTGAATATCACCTGTTGCTTCCGAAGTTCGAATCAAAGGGAATATGTATCTCGCTCAGTGAAGAGAATATGCGAGAGGGAGGTGCTTCGTAATGGCTGCAAAGAATAATTCAAAGATCAGATTCGGCTTGCTGGACGCCGTTGTGCTGATTGTTGTCATCGCCCTCGCGCTTGCACTTGTTTTCAGATACACCGCCGACAAAACGTTGTTTGTCTATGACACGGAGAAGTATACGGTTACCGTCAAGGCTACCGGGCTTCAGTATACGACCGTCAATATGCTTGCGTCTGATTCTGCGGTATATCTTGAGGATGGGAAGCAGCTCGGCTCATTTGTTCACGCACCGACTGTGACGCCTATGCTGAGCTATTCCGTAACATCCACGGGTGACATAATTGCTGCATATTATCCCGATAACACCCTTGTCGATATAGTTAATGATATAGAATGCGAGCTTATAGTAAATGACGGTATGATAATGACAAAAAACGGCGTTCATATAGCCGTGGGGTCTTTGATCGAGATCCATACGGAAACTGTTGACCTGACGGTCGAGATCACAGCTGTTGAAAAGAATACGTCCAACTAACCGCTCTACTTGGTTAAATTCACAACAAACTGCCTTTCGGGTGCTGTGTTTTTTATTGATTTATTCTATTGAATTCAGCGCAAAATATTGATATAATTATAATGTATCATTTTGTTCGTATTATTTGCAGAATAAGGAGTCTCAGATGATTCAGAGAGAAGTTACGATCACAAACAGCAGCGGTCTTCATGCAAGACCCGCAACCTTCTTTATCCAGAAGGCTAATACTTATCGAAGCAGCGTTTGGGTCGTTAAGGACGACCGTAAAGTTAGTGCAAAGAGTCTGCTTGGCGTTCTTTCCATCGGTATCGCAAAGGGAATGACCATTACCCTTGCCGCTGACGGAGAAGACGAAAACGAGGCTATTAACGGGCTCGTTGAACTCATTGAAACCGGTTTTAACGACTAAATAGGATAAACAAGAGGGTGGGAGTAATATGCTTCCGCCCGTTTGTTTAGGAGATAGAATGAAAACAGATACCAATCAGAATTTTTCGCGTATGCAAAACCTGCACGCCGAGGCGATGCAACTGCCGGAAAGGCCTGGGGTATATATCATGCGCGATGCATCCGACAAGATAATCTATGTCGGAAAGTCCAGAAATCTGAAGAATCGCGTTTCTCAGTATTTCGGTAATAACGAAAAAAACGCTAAGACCGCCAGAATGGTTGCGTCAGTCAGACGATTCGAATGTATTCACTGCGACACCGAAATCGAAGCGCTTACCCTCGAAAACACTCTCATCAAGCAACACACACCAAGATATAATATTAGGCTTAAGGATGCTAAATCTTACCCTTTTATCAAGCTTACAGCCGAGGATTACCCGAGGTTGATTATGACAAGAAAGCGACTTGATGACGGCGGCAGATATTTTGGCCCCTATTCCGGTACACAGAGTGTTTTTGCCGTTATTTCGTTTATGAATAAAACGTTCGGCTTGTATTCGTGCAAAAGAAAATTCCCGTCAGATTTTGGGAAGGGAAGACCCTGCATCAATTTTCAGATGGGACATTGCCTCGGCATTTGCACCGGAAAAGTTTCACGTGACGATTATGCACAAAGAGTAAATTCAGTTGCCGAAGTACTTCGCGGTAATACAGCAAAGGTCAGAAAGCAGCTTGAGGACGATATGTTTCGTTTTGCCGAGGAAGAGCAGTATGAAGCTGCCGCAAGATGTCGCGATGCGATTGAATCACTTGGTAAACTTTCTCAAAAGCAAAAAGCCGTAGCATCTCCGGGTACCGACCGCGACGTTATCGGCCTGTATGAAAACGATGCCGTTTCGATGCTTTGCATACTCCGTATCCGCGATGGGGCTCTGAATGATAAACTTGATTTCCCTTTTGCAGGAGATGTTATAGCGGATAGCTCTGCAATAGTATCGCTACTGTTTGAGCATTACAGAATGTCTGAGGATATCCCCGATAAGCTCCTCCTCGGATTCGATTGCCCTGCCCCCGAAATGGCTGCGCTCGCAGAGTCGATGTCGGCATTGCATAAACGTAAAGTCGATGTTTCAAAGCCTGTTATCGGTGACAACAAAAAGCTCTGTGAACTTGCAGTTGAAAACGCAAAGCAGAGCGCTATGAAATATTTGCGCGATAACGAAAAAAGCGACGAAGCCGCAGTTCTTCTTGCCTCTCTTTTGTCACTTGAGGTTGTTCCTTACAGAATCGAAGCGTATGATATTTCTAATATCGGAAGCGAGAATATCACTGCAGGTATGATAGTTACAGAGGGCGGAAAGTTTGCTAAAAGCGAATACCGATCTTTTAAGATCACAACGACCGACGGTCAGGATGACTACGGTTCGCTTCGCGAAACTCTTTCGCGAAGACTAAAGTACCTTTTGCCCGATCAGGAAGGGCTCACTCCCAACTCGTCTTTTTCATCAACTCCCGATCTCATACTTCTCGACGGCGGTGCAAATCATCTTTCGGTGGCGCTTGAAGTAATGAACGAGATGGGAATTGAAATCCCAGTTGCGGGTATGGTGAAGGACGAATTTCACAAGACCCGTGCGCTCGTAGTATATGATGGCGAGGATTACTGTGAGATCAATATTGCAAGAATCCGCGAAGTATTTGTTTTTGTATATAAGATCCAAGAAGAAGTCCACAGATACTCTATAGGACGAATGACACAAGCCAAGCGCAAGACAGTAAAAACGTCTTCTCTCACAAAGATTGACGGCATAGGTCCTGCAAAAGCCAAAGCTCTTTTGGCGGCATTCGGCGGATATAACGGCGTTAAGAACGCATCTCCCGAGGCGTTAAGATCCGTCAAGGGAATTAACTCAACCGATGTGTTGCGTATCACAGCATATTTCGGAAAGAATACGGAGGAAGAATAATGAGGATCATAACCGGCAGCGCGCGTGGTGCCAGCTTGTTGACGCTCCCCGGCGAAGCCACAAGACCGACCGCTGAACGAACCAAAGAAGCAGTGTTTTCAATGATTCAGTTTGATATCGAAGGCAGAAAAGTCCTCGACCTTTTCGCCGGATCTGGACAGCTTGCTCTTGAAGCACTTTCAAGAGGAGCTGCTTCTGCCGTTCTATGCGACAGCTCAAAGGAAGCGATCAATATTATCAAAAAGAACGCTGAAAAGACCCGCCTATCGGATAAATGCAAGATTTATTCCTCCGATGCAAAAGTTCTGATCGGCAGACTTGGAGATGAACGGTTTGATATCGTTTTCCTCGACCCGCCATATGCTTTGAAGACGATTCCCGAAATACTTCACTTGCTTTTGGTTAACAAGAAGTTGAAATCTACTTCGATCATTGTTTGCGAAACCGCTGAGGCTGCAGATGTCTTTTGCAACGACACCTCTCTTAGCGAAAAGTTCAATATAAAAAAGCAAACAAGATACGGCGCAGCTTGTGTTACGATAATGTCGTCAAAGGAGGAATGCTTATGAAAACTGCGATAATTCCCGGCAGCTTTGATCCTATGACTCTCGGTCATAAAGACGTTGTTAAAAAAGCAACAAAAATTTTTGACTGCGTTATTGTGGCGATCATGGTCAATCCCGAGAAGAAAGGTAAATTTACGTTTGCCGAAAGGAAAAAGATCGCCGAGCTGACTCTCGCAGAGTTCCCACAGGTAACCGTAATAACCGCAGACGGTTATCTTGCAGATCTTGCATCGGCATTGAAGGCGGTTGCCATCGTTAAAGGAGTCAGAAATACCGATGACTTTGAATATGAGCAGGATATGGCTCAGTTCAACCATGACAGAAATCCCGTCACTGAAACAATATATCTTCCTTCATACGGGGAGATAGCGGATATAAGCTCTACCTATGCGAGAGCTCTTATCGACTCGGGCTCGCCTCTTGACGGAGTTCTTGCTCCCGAGGCTATAGAGTATATCGAAAGTCTGGTCAAATAAATGCATATTACACGTTATGATTTTAAAGCCCCCGCGAGCCGTCCTATACGCGCCGCATTTGTTGCCGATACGCATGATAAGCCTTACGATAAGCTCGTAAAGGAGATAAGAGCAAACGATGTCGATCTCATATTTATGACAGGAGACATTGTATATGCTCACGATGACCATATCGTGCGCGCATTTGATATGCTTGCCGAGTTTGTTTCGATAGCGCCTACATATATGTCGCTCGGAAATCACGAAGGAGGTGCAGTTCCTCTTGTCAGATCCAAATGCAAAGAAATCGGCGTAAAGCTTCTGGAAGAAGAATTTGTCGAATTTGAAGGCATACTCATAGGCGGTCTTACATCCGGCTACATCGCCGACAACGAGGGACTCGAAGAGAATCATTGGAAAAAGACTCCCGAACCCGATATTGATTGGCTAAAAAAGTTTGGCTCTTTGAAGGGATACAAAGTTTTGCTCAATCATCATCCCGAATATTATCCGGAGTATATCAAGAATCTCAACATTGACCTTGTTATGTCCGGTCACGCGCACGGAGGTCAATGGCGTATCTTCGGAAGAGGTCTGTTTGCACCCGGACAGGGATTGTTCCCGAAATATACTTCGGGGATCTATGACGGGAGGTTGATTGTCAGCAGAGGCCTTGCAAATAACGCGCCTCCAATCCCGCGCCTCTTTAATTCCAAAGAACTTATATTCATTGATTTTCATTAATAAAACAAACGTCCGTCTGCTTACAGACGGACGTTTGTTTTATTCTTTTATTGCGTAAAGATTCAAATCCCAAGCCGGAATATACGGGTATCGTCTCAAATAGAGCTTGTACTCGGGAGCGATTGAATGAATCTGCAAAATCAATTCGTGAAGATCTTCGGTTCGGTGGTATACGGAGATCAGAAGATCGGGGTGGTATCTCCTTATCGTTTCCTTAGTTCCGTCAATAGCTTGCTTTTCTGTACCTTCAACGTCATATTTTATGTAATCGACCTTCTCGGTGATCAAACTGTCGATCGCCACAGCTTCTACTTCCGCATGCCTGCGCGAACTGCCATCCTCGTCGAGACCTGCATTGCGGTTTCCGCTGTCGTCGAAGATCAATTTTGTGTTATCGCACCAAGCGGCGGCATTTATGGGAATTATTTTGCTTTCTGTTTCCGCGTAAGCAGAAAGCTTTCTGAAATTTCTTCTGTCAGGTTCGAGTGTTAGGATCCTTTCAATATGCGGACAAAGTTCAGTAAGCTCTTGTGCCGTGTCGCCGTTATAGGCACCCACGTCCACGGCGACCTTATACCTGTCAAAGTTCAGCAGTTCCGCCATAACTTGTGAGCGATCGTTTGCGGTTGATGTGAGAATATCGAGTTTCCCGCTCCTGCGAAAATCAATGACCCCGCGGTACACCTCTTTAGAACGTTCATCAGCGAGCAATTCATAAGCTTCTTCTATCTTATCTTTATGCTCGTTTTCAAAGGCATCACAAAAGACGTTAATGCCTCTGACAGGTACATCCGGGATATAGGTTTCGCATACACTCGCAACTTCTGCAATTTTTTGCATAACATCAGGGAGAGATGATGCAAAAGCTACAAGAACAATTATGTTATCGGTGCCGTATTTTTCTTTTATCTCCGAAAAAGACATAACTCTCTTTCCGTGAAATATCTGACCGCGCACAAATCCGTCGCTTGCAAAGAAATCAGAGATCTCAATACCGTATGAATCGCAAACTGAGATGATTTTGTCAGCACCGTTGCCCATGCCGTATATTACTATATTTTTGTTTGCCGATGCAAGATAAGTCCAAAGATCCATTTTTAGCTCCTTGATTGATGTTAAATAATTATACCATAATATTTTGAATATTTCAACCTCCTGATCTGCGTAACAGTCATAAAAGCTGAAAAAGATTCATATAAATGAACAAAAGAATCTTTTAGTGGAGGGTGTCCTATGACAGACACAAGCATATACAAGGATATCGCTAACCGTACCGGCGGCGACGTCTATATAGGAGTGGTAGGTCCTGTTAGAACAGGAAAATCAACGTTCATCAAACGTTTTATGGAATCTCTGGTTTTGCCAAATATTAAAGAAGGCTACGGCAGGGACAGAGCACGTGACGAGCTCCCGCAAAGCGCGGCAGGAAAAACAGTAATGACCACAGAGCCGAAATTTATACCCGACGAAGCTGTAGAGATCAATCCATCGGGTGCCGGAAAGCTCAGGGTCAGAATGATCGATTGTGTCGGATACATGGTGGATGGCGCGATGGGAGTGCTCGAGGAAGGTCAACCGCGACTTGTGAGAACACCGTGGAGAGAAGAACCAATGCCTTTTGCCGCTGCAGCAGAGGAAGGAACGCGAAAGGTCATCTGCGAGCATTCAACCATTGGAATGGTAGTCACAAGTGACGGAAGTATCGGAGAGATACCGCGCGAGTCTTATATTGAAGCAGAAGAGAGAGTTATAAGAGAACTAAAACAACTCGGCAAGCCTTTTGCTGTCATATTGAATTCTTCACATCCCGATTCAAACGAATCTGTGGAACTTGGTCAGAAACTTGAAGAGAAATACGGAGTTCCCGTAGCGCTTGTCAGCTGTATTGAACTTGACGGTGAAGATATAGGTAGTATACTTGAAATGGTGCTCGGTGAATTCCCGATCACCGAGGTTGAAGTTACGCTGCCCGAATGGACGAAAGAACTACCCGATTCGCATCCGATAAAGGCGACCATTGTTGAAAAAGTAAGAGAGTGTGCTTCAAAAGCAGAAAAAATGGGGGACGTCGAAGAGGCGTTTATATCTTTATCTGACGTTGAATATGTCAACTCGGTTAATATTGCCGAGCTCGATCTGGGCAGAGGAGTTGCTAAGATTGACTTGGTACTTGACGAGGGTTTGTTCTACAAAACCCTTGGCGAGCTCAGCGGTCTTCCCATAACTTCCGAAAGCGATCTTTTGCCAATGCTTTGCCGACTTTCTGAGATAAAAGCTAAATATGACAAAGTGGAAAAAGCCTTAAACGATGCCGAAGAGAGGGGATACGGAATCGTAATGCCCGATATTTCGGAGCTTCATCTCGAAGAACCTGAGATTGTAAGAAAGCAAGGCGGATACGGTGTCAAGCTTTCAGCATCAGCACAGTCGATACATATGATCAGGGCGAATATTGAAACCGAGATCAATCCTATGGTTGGTTCTGAGCAGCAGTCGGAGGAGCTCGTCAAGTATCTGTTGCGTGAATTTGATGAATCGCCCTCGAGTATCTGGGAATCCAATATATTCGGAAAATCTCTCTACGATCTTGTAAACGAAGGTCTTCATTCGAAACTTGAGCATATGCCCGATGATGCCCGAACAAAACTTTCGGAAACACTTGAACGAATCATCAATGAGGGAAGCGGCGGACTTATCTGCATATTACTTTAATGAAAATAACGCCTATGAGATATCTCATAGGCGTTCGTTTTATTTTTCTACAAAAATTAAATTGCCGTTTTCATCAAGATCGACAATTGCGAGTGAATGAAGGTTGATTCCGGCTTTTCGAATTTTGTCACCGCCGGGTTGGAAGGCTTTTTCAATGCAAATACCGGCGCCGACAATCGTAGCTCCTGCTTGATTTGCAATGTCGATAAGTCCTCTCAAAGCCTCTCCGTCTGCAAGGAAGTCATCGATAATGAGAACTCTGTCGTCTTTGGAAATATAGTTCTTGTCAATACGTACGTCAAAAACAGTTCCCTTGGTGAATGAACGCACGAGGGATGAATATGTTTCTCCGGTAACATTCTTACCCTGAGATTTTTTTGCAAACAAAACGTCTACACCAAAGTATCTTGCCGCGAGACACGCAATGCCGATACCGGACGCTTCGATGGTAAGGATCAACGTGGGTTTTGTATCCTTGAAAAGACGGTAAAATTCTTTTCCCATTTCGTCAATAAGCGAAATATCCATTCTGTAGTTTAAAAAGTTTGAAACAATGACCACTCCACCCGGTTTGATGTCTGCATCTGACATTATTCTATCTTGAAGAAGTTTCATAAAATAGTTCCTCCTTGACTGTTTGTAGCTATATTATACAATAAAATTCTTTTTTGGTAAAGAGGTATAGCGATAAAAATGATGTTTTTTCATAAAAAATATTGAAAAATGATATAAAATGTGATAGAATATAGTAAATTAGATTTACACGGAGGTGCGTTATGTCAAAAAAAGACGGAGCGATTTTTTCTAAATCGTTGTTTGGCTATAAAAAACGCGATGTGAATGAGTATATCAGACTTGCTGATGAAAGCAGTTCCGAGAAAATTAAAGAATATGAAGCGAGAATTAAAGAACTCGAAGAAACACTGCTGAGTGAGAGGACGATTCATCAAGCAGAAATCAATAAACTTTCCGATGAACTGGGATCTGCTGCGAAGAATGCAGAACTTGCGAAACGCGAATTTGACAAAAAGCTTACGGAAGCAGAAGAAAGATGTGCAACATATATCAAGCTCGCAGATAATGCTTCGTCTAGAGCAGAAGCTTCAGAGTTACGCGTCACAGAGCTTTCTTGTGATATAGAACGTCAAAAAGAGGAGATTACTACCTTAAAAGGAAAGATTGACGAAGATACTAATCAGATAATCCAATTGAGCGCAGAGATATCGCGACTTTCTGCGATCGAGCAAAAAGAGAAGACGTCAAAAGTGCGTTTCTTCAAACTTCGTCGTCCTTCATTTTTAAAAATAGTTAAAAAATGAAACAGATAGGAACAAAGATCAAAGATCTTCGCTCGGCGAAAATGATGACCCAACAGGAGCTTGCCGGCGATCACATAACTCGAAATATGCTCAGCAGAATTGAAAACGGTTTTGCTTTGCCGTCTCTTCCTTCGCTCCTTTACATTGCTGACAGACTCAGTGTTACTCCCGGCTATCTTCTGGCTTCAGAGACCGATGATTATCACTACAAAAAGATGGGCAGAATGCCCGATATTCTCAATACTTTTTCCGCCGGTGAATGGAGAATTTGCAAGGATCTTTGCGCCGGACTTTCGGGCGCGGATGATGAAATTAGATTTGTGATTTTTTTATGCACTATCAACGAAGCCAAAGAACTGTTTTCTGCCGGAGAATTGCGCGAGGCCGCAGAATTGTTTGATGAAGCCAAAAGATACGCTGAACTGACTGTCTATCCAACCGAACCTTACGTCGGTATGTGTGATATGTATTTGCTTTGCATTTCAAGCATTTCTCCGTCTTTGACTTCGGATATTGAAGTTTTATCAGCGCCGCAGCTATCTGCTTTATCAGATGCATTCTGCAAGTATTACGCATTGTTATTTTGGGCAGATAACGACGAAGTATCTTTGTTTGATAACTTGAGAGGGATGTGTTTTGATTCTGCAGTGGGCATTTTTTCTGACCATATAGATGCGAAGGCGAAAATGCTAAAAGGTGATTATCTCGCTTCATATCATTCTCTGAAGCAGGTCCTTTCAGCATCAGAAAATATTCCTGCTCCTATGTTGTATTTCGTGTTTACAGATCTGGAAATCTGCTGCAGAGAGCTTTCCGATTACCGCGGAGCTTATGAATATTCATCCGACCGCACCGGTATGCTTGAAAAATTCCTTGGTTGATGCAATGATCAAAAGAACGAGAATAGTATTATTTGTTACGGTTTTGCTTATAGCGCTTCAGCTTTCGTCGTGTATCGATCGTTTGTACGGGTTTGAAACCGATTATTCCACCGGTGTTCCGCTTACTCCGGAAATGATTGAATCCATAATCGATGCCGCCACGCAAACCGAGGCTGAAAAATTCCCTGTCGAAACTGATGAAAACGGCAGTCTTGTCGTATATTGGTTGCCGGGAGGTTCCGTGTGGCATGCAAGCATAAATTGCCCGTCAATAGAAAAAGCTTCTGCAGAGAACATCGAGAACGGATTGATAAGCGATGCGGTAGCGGATGGTAAAGATAGACATTGCAAGGTCTGTTCGACAGAAATACAGTATAGTGTTGAGAGCGATCACGCTCAGATTACAGATGAATCTCCGGAAGATATAACTGAAAGCGAAGAAGAAACTCTCAAATATCCAAAGGATTATTCCGATGATGGCACTCTTATTGTGTACTGGACAAAAAGCGGTACGGTTTGGCATGAAAGCGCTTCTTGCTCAAGCTTGGCGAACACTTTAAAAGATAATTTGATTTGCGGAAGCGAAAACGAAGCAATATCTGCAGGAAAAGAAAGAGCATGTAAAAAGTGCTCGTGATTATTGAATATAGGTGAAAAATGAAAAGAACAATTTTATTTCTTATAACTGTTGCAATGATTATTGCATCATTACTGATTTCAGGTTGCGAAAAAAGCGAGGAAACTCCGGAAACTTCTGCCGAAGTAATTGCAGAAGTGACCACCGAAGCAGTTCCCGAAGTTAAAGATCTTCTGATATTTGATGAAACAGCTGTTCATTATACGATCATCAGAGGCTCCTACGCGGATAATGTTGAAGTGGGCGCTGCAGTGACTTTGAATCATGCTTTCAAAGACGTTTACCCAGGTGAATGGAGAGCATCGATCAAAGATGACTTTGTAATCGGACAAAAACGCGACGATACCTTCGAGATTGAAGGAAAAGAGATATTGGTCGGTCTCACAAACCGTAAAGAATCTCACGAAGTTCACGCATCCTTGGGAAGAGAACAGTTTGCAATCAAGGTGATGGGTGAAAAGCTTGTTATCATAGGATACGATTCCTATGCAACTGTTGCCGCTGTGGATTACTTTGTCAGCACATTCCTTAACGCAAAGATCAACGGTTCTTTTGAGATCTCCTTCGACTATGAGTATCTTGGTGAAGCAAGTTTACGCAAAGTAGCGATTTCAGACGAAGCATCTTACAGAATCATGACTTGGAATCTCGGCTGTATGGTCAGCGAGAGCAAGAACGGCCAGCTTGAATGTATAGATATTATCTTACGTTACTTGCCCGATGTTATGGGACTTCAGGAATGCAACAGCGCGGTTCATTCAAAGGTTCTTAAGAGCTTGCCCGAGTTTTATGCATTTGCTAATAAAACACATAATAACAGTTCTACCGTCAATTATACACCGATCATATATAATACCGAACTGTTTACTTTGCTGAAATCCGACATTGTTTGGCTACGCGGAAGATATACGGGAACCAATACAAAGTCGCTCTCCTGGGCGGTGTTTGAGGATAAAAACGGTGATAAGTTCGCACTTATTAATTACCACGGTGCCGTATGCTCTAACAGCTACAGCGGATTCCAGAATTTTACGTCCGCGCAATTGACCGAACAGGCAAATATCTGGAAACTTGATAATGTCGTGCAGGTGATAGAGATTAAGAATGCCATAATCGCCGAGTATGGAAATATCCCGATAATGGTTTCCGGAGATAACAATTTTAACAGCAACTCCCAGCCATATAAAAATCTTGCAGCAGACGGCTTTGTTGATGCGGAGCTCACTGCGAGAGTAAGTAAAATGACAGGATTCAAGACCAGCTATTCCTATGGCTCTGTTCCCGGAAGTGGTCTTAGCATTGACCACGTTTTTGGACTTAATAACGTTGACTTTGTCGTTCATTATATAGTCCGCGGCGATGATGTCTGGAAGGCATCCGACCATTGCCCCGTATACGTGGATTTCAATATCGCAAAATAATAAAAAGCACTCCATCAGGAGTGCTTTTTATTATTTTTGGCTTTTTGCATTTTGTTTGATTTCTTTATCTTCACGAATGGCGTTTTTGATCCTTTTCGAAAAGAGCATTGTTACTAATGCGCCAACGATATATAAAGCGAAGATTATCATCAGCCCCATAAAATTGCCGGAGCTTGCTCCTAAGTCCGCGGGTAATATGATGAACAGATATGCACCTATCACAGTAAGCGCAAAATGTAGAACCCATCGCAAAACTATTTGAATATCGGTGTGTTTTAGTATTACATTGGCTATTGCAAACGAAAGGCAGAAAGGATATACATACATAATTCGCGTGGGGTCTAAAGAGAGTGTGCTTTCTGACGAATGTGAGAACATCATAATTGCGCTGAAAGCTATTACTGCTACAGTATAATATATAGTCGATAAAGATAATGTCTTTTTAATTAATTGCTTCATTTTTTTGATCCTTGTAATTATTACTTAATATCTTACCACTTAATTGTTACAAAAGCAAGACATTTTTTAAAAAAAGTAGAATTAATTTATCAGTTGATAGATAAACGGCGTTGAGAATGAATATTTTTATGAATATTTATATAAATATTCATTTAATGTGTTGACTAATTGACTGTTTTGAGTTATAATATATATATTATGGGTTATTATGCTAAATTATCTTTTAGCAGATCACGGAGGTAGAAAAATGACTAGAAGAGAAGCACGTGAGGTTGCTCTTGAACTGCTTTTTGAAATGGATTTCCACTTGGGTGATACGCCTGAGGCCATCATTGAGCGTGCAATTGCGATGCGCGAGATTCAGGTTAATGATTATGTAAAAAGAGTGTTTTTCGGTGTGTCCGAAAAAAAAGAGTTCATCGATTCTTTGCTTGAGAAGTATTCTCACGGTTGGAAAAAATCTAGAATTTCTCCCGTAGCGCGTGCGGCGCTCAGACTTGCGATCTACGAGATGTATTTCTGCGAGGACGTTCCGGATACCGCTGCGATTAACGAGGCTCTCGAATTGATTAAGAAATATGACGATGCGGATAAGCTCAAGTCTTTCGTAAACGGAGTACTTAATGCGGTGCTTAAGGAAAAGAACGAAAGGGGAGAGGGCTGATGCTCTTTTGCGGCATTGATACC
>JAZQJB010000128.1:0-21529 GCA_045541375.1 Eubacteriales bacterium
GGCTTTGAATGTTACAATCTCGCAGGCGGATGGCGGCTCTATGAGTCGGTCATAAACGAAAGAACGGTGCCCGAATATGTCTGCACCGAATGTAAGTGACGATAAAAAAGAACAAGGAGGTATATCTTATGTCAGTACAAAAACTGAATCAAAATAATTTTCATAACGCAATCGCAAACGGCACGGCTCTCGTGGATTTCTACGCCGATTGGTGCGGACCTTGCCGTATGGTTTCTCCCATCGTGGACGAGATCGCCGAGGAAAGAAGGGACATTACCGTTGGCAAGGTGAACGTAGATGATGAGAACGCCCTTGCCATGAAATATGGTGTGATGAGTATTCCCACGCTGATCGTTTTCAAGGACGGACAAGAAAAGACAAGGATCGTCGGAGCAAGACCCAAAGCCGCCATTCTTGCGGAGCTTGTGTGATGAAGCGCATTATAATTGCCGTATCGGTTGCGCTGATGCTCATTCCTCTGCTTATAGGATGCAACGGTAATAATAAAAGCTCCTATGAGCAGATCACTCCTGCCGAGGCAAAGGCGATTATGGATAGCGAGGACGGATACATTATTCTCGACGTGCGAACCCCCGAGGAGTTTGCCGAGAGACATATTGAAGGAGCTATTCTCATTCCAGATTATGAAATCGGAGAGAAAGCAGAAAGCATATTAACCGACAAGAATCAGCTGATCCTCGTATATTGCCGAAGCGGCAGAAGAAGCAAAAACGCCGCAAATGAGCTTGCGACGTTAGGCTACACGAATATTAAGGAGTTCGGCGGTATCAATGATTGGAAATACGGAACTGTAACGGACTAATCGCATATATGACAATAGCCACGGCTCGCTTGAACCGTGGCTTTGATCTTTAGTATGCAAGATTTTGGAGCTTCTTTTTATCCTTGATCACAATACCTTTTCTCGTGACCTCAATGAGTCCATCAGATGCGATGTGCTTTAACATTCTCGTAACCACCTCACGGGCTGTTCCGAGGTGTCGAGCGATCATTTCGTGTGTCATCGTGACGGTATCCGTTCCGCTGGCCTGAGTTTCTTCAAGAAGAAAGATGGCAAGACGCTTATCCATACTCATAAACACGACCTGTTGCATGATCCACATCACGTCCGAGAAGCGACCGACGGCGGTTTCAAGTGCGTAATTCTTCACCTCAAGATAGCGAGAGCTGACGTCACCGAAAGCCGCGCTACTGATGCGGTAGCAATCACTCGGAGCTTCGGCATCCACATATACGTCAAAGGTGATACTATTCAATACGCACGAAGCGGATAACATACAGATATCACCGGGCACAAGGCGGTAGAGCGTGATCTCCTTACCGTCCTCCGAGAGCATATACAGGCGCAATCTGCCCGAGCGCACGATAAAAAGCCCCGAGCAGCCCATATTGTCGTGAACGGGCTGTTCCTTGTCAAAGTGTTCCTCTGCGGTATTCTCACATAGATAGTTTTTATCTTCTTCCTTTAGTGCTTTCCAGAACGGAAAGTATTGTTCATAGAAGGCGTATAAAAACATAATATCTCCGTCCTTTCGTGGTTTTATTTATATCATTATACCATATTTTTGTGAACTTTTCAACCGATTTGGCTTTTCTTTGCTTCCTCCGACGCAATTTTTTAGGGGCAACCCATTTTGGCTATGCCGAAATATGCGGTCGCATCTATTCACCCGATTTGCAATCTTGACATTTAAGTGTATATATGATATAATGGATGTAATCTAAGTGACAACGAATAGTTTACCCGCCTTTTAACCTTAGGAAGGAGATGATCTGATGAATAAATTATTCCCCTCTATGACCAGCAAGCCCGAAACGATCCAGATCTTTGCCATTATCCCCTGTTGGCTTTGGGTTTTTGTGCTGCTACCGATGTTTATGCCCTTTCTGGGGCTCGGGCTTTGGGAGCAGTGGGAGCTCAGCGTATGGCTGGAGATCGGATACCACATCGCCAACGGCCTCCTTATGTTGGTGATTATATTTAGCTACTTAAAGGAAGAATGGTTCATGGTGACAACCGATGTCAGCCATTATCTGAAGCACGTAATTCTGACCGTGGGGCTGATTGCGGGAGCGGAGCTTTTGCTGCTCGGCACTCTGTTCATTTGCGGCGTCAATATTGATGATATGCTGGAGTGCCTGCCGATCGTAGAAATGTCCGTCAGCCATACTCCCCTTTTCACGGTTGAGCTACAGCCGATCTACGGCACTATTGCTCTGTCGGTTTTCGCCCCTATCAGCATCTGCACTTTATTCTACTGCCTGGGGTTCGCACCGGTATGCTACCACAAGCCTTGGCTTGCCTATCTGTGTGTAGCCGTTATCACGCTGATCCCGCCTGTGATAGATATTCTCTGGCGCGGCGAGGCAGCCTTTGTGCTGGGCGGTTATCTTGTCCAGCTGCCCGTTCATCTGCTGGCGTGTTGGTCATATCAAAAGACGGATAACGTGTGGACGCCCTTGTTATCTTTGGTGATCACCAATCTGCTGGCTTCCATTGTTCTCCCGCTTCTCCTGTTCAGATAGTCATTTGACGAGATTGTAATAGCCGATACGTAGTCTTTGGACTATGGTATCGGCTATTCTTACTATCTTTTCTTATAAATCACAAGCTCGGGATTTTCCCCATTCTCCTCGTATGTGCAGATGAGAATAAAATCCATATTTGCGGCGATGCCAAAGCATCTGTCGCCGCCGAATTCGCATTCGAGCTGATTTCCGAGATACGTCGCGTTATCGTCAAGGAATTTGACGGTTTTACCGTTCGGAAGACGGTATTCGAGATTGATGTATCCACCGACAAGGGCGTTGAGCTTTTCAACCTTCGGCATCCCTTCCACTCGGAGCGCATTGATCTCTTTGATCAGCTTCTGTTTGAATTCATCGAACTTCTCCGCGCCGTCGAGATTTTTATACTTTTTCCAATAGTCGAGCTTCGGGAGCATTTCTTTCATATACGCACGGGCTTGATCGGTGGGGAACGCCTCGCTTGCCATATTCGCTACGCAGACCTCGATCAGATCATCCATATCGTGATACATATATTCTCCGTCGGCGTAACACCACTTGCAGTATTCCTCGTTGAAAAGTCCACTCGGTTCGCGGCTGATCGTGCTATCCTCAAGCGGCATACCGCAGCATTGACAGATAAGCTTGCGCGGCGAGCCGAGAAGCGTGTTGATCGACACGTCAAACAACTGCGAAAGCAGCTTGAGCGTTTCGGTATTCGGCACAGTTTCGCCCGTTTCCCAACGAGAAATCGCCTGTCTTGTCACGAATATCTTTTCCGCAAGCTCCTCTTGCGAGAGACCTTTCTTTGTTCGGAGTTCATAAATTACATCTTTTGTTTCCATAAGCTTCACCGCCCCATTGATTATTGACTATATTATATCATAACCGTCCGCGAATTACAAGCAACTCGCTGTTGCTATGATTCGGGCATTTTTCTGCGCTTTCTTTTATCCATTGTTGCCTCGAAGCTGACGTTTACGAGGAACTGCACGACGTCATCGGGGGCATCGGGCAATAGGACGGATATCCAATGGAGCTTGTTCATATGGTAGGCGGGATAAACTCCGTCGGATGCGCCGAAGGAGCCGAACATTTCGGTCGGCAGCTTCATATTGACCACGTCGATCACCTCGTCGCTCTTCTGACCGAATTTGCGGCGCGAAACTCGCATCACGATCGCGTACCACTTGCGGGTACTTGCGTGTCTGAGTGCCGCCGTTTCGAAATCCTCGTCAAAGGGATAGTCGGGAACAGTGCCGTACGTATCGGCACAGTATTCAAAAAGCGCTTCTCTCTTCATTGCCAAATCTCCGATCACTTTTTCTTAATTATACCACAAATCACCAAAAACTTCAATAGACGATAAACGAAAACAACGCTCACGCGCGGGATTTCACCCTTGCGTGAGCGTTGTTTATTATGATAACCGGATCAAACGGGCATCTGATAAAAGTTCAAATACCAGATCACGGAAAAGATTATGCCGATTGCAAAGAACAAAAGTCCCGTGAACAGAACGCAATGATCGCTCTGCTTTTTCAATTCCGAAAGCTTGCGCTCACGGTACTTCGCATAGACCTCGTGCTTTGCTCTGCCCATGGGGATGAACGCCAGAAATACGTTTCGTATAACGAATCCGATTCCTATAAGCGCACCCTCGCTGCTGATGAATATCATTCCGGCAAACAGCAACATCAAGATTCCCGCAACGGAAAAACCGTCCGACAATATCTGAATGTTTACGGCTATATCGTCCGTGAAGAATCCATCGATCGCAAATACGGCAACCGCTATCAATGCGGCGACGCCGAGGCAGACGAGATATTTTAGTAATAGCTTTTTCTTTTCCTGAAACACTGAAAAATGACCGTCCGTTTCGTTATTTAATCATTTGCTTATACTTTTCTTCCTCAGCATCGTTGCAGTGAACGAAATGTCCGGGCGCGATCTCTCTGAACGAAGGAGTATCCACGGAATAGTCGTGCTCCTCGAGAGGATTGTAGGTCACGCGGGTACGCTGCTTTTCATAGATCGGGTCGGGCAGCGGGATAGCCGAAAGAAGCGATCTTGTATAAGGATGAAGGGGATTCTTGAACAGCTCGTCGGAGTCTGCAAGCTCAACCATCTTACCGAAATACATTACACCGATTCTGTCCGAGAAGTACTTGACAACGGACAGGTCGTGTGCGATGAAGAGGATGGTGAGTCCCAGCTGATCTCTCAGATCATTGAGAAGATTGATAACCTGCGCCTGAATCGATACGTCAAGCGCGGAGATGGGCTCATCCGCGATGATCATTTCGGGCTGCATAATTACGGCTCTTGCGATACCGATACGCTGACGCTGACCGCCCGAGAACTCGTGCGGATAACGGTCTGCGTGCTCGCGAACAAGTCCGACAGTTTCAAGGATCTCATATACCTTCTGATTGATATATTCCTTATCGGTGATACCGTTGATGATAAGACCCTCGGCGATGATATCACGAACCGTCATTCTGGGGTCAAGCGACGCGATGGGGTCCTGGAAGATCATCTGGATCTGTGTGATAAGCTTGCTCTTCTTGGCAACGCGAAGCTTATTGGCGTACTCTTTCTTGAGTGCCTTGAGCTTTTCGGGGTCGCCCGATGCCTCTTTGAACTTTTCGTCGTATTCCTTATTCAGGGCTGCGACCATAGCGGCAGCGTGCTGCTTGTCAACGTCCTTGTGGTCGCACTTGGCGTCACGAATGAGGAGCTTGTTCTTCGAAACGATGTCCGCGCACTCTTCCTTGGTGATCTTTCCTGCTTTCAGGTCCGCTCTCGCCTTCTTGATCGCATCCTTATAGGAGCGAGTGCCGGCGCCGACTCTCTGACCCTTGAAATAAACGTTACCCGAGGTAATGTCATAAAGCTTGATGATAGAACGTCCTGTTGTGGTCTTACCGCAACCGGATTCACCAACGAGACCGAAAGCCTCGCCCTTTTTGATCTCAAAGCTGACGTCGTCAACTGCCTTGAGGTCCTTGCGTCCCATGCGGAAATACTGACAAAGATGGTCAACCTTCAACAAAACTTCGTTACGATTCTCCATTGTTGCCTCCTCTTTCCTTCATGTGCTTGATACGCTCGGTGATGATCTTCGGAATCTCAACCTTGGGTGCATTCGGGTGAAGCAGCCAGGTTGCCGCGAAGTGTGTGGGGGATACCTCATACATGGGCGGCTCCATCTCGAAGTCGATCTCGAGAGCGTACTTGTTTCTCTCGGCAAACGCGTCACCCTTGGGCGGGTAGATCATATTAGGCGGTGTGCCGGGAATAGCGTCCAGCTTTTCATTGGTGTCAAGGTCGGGCATGGACGAGAGCAGAGCCCAAGTGTAGGGATGCTGCGGGTTATAGAATACCTCGTTTGCGGTGCCGTACTCAACGATCTTGCCCGCATACATAACTGCGATTCTGTCAGCCATATTTGCAACAACGCCAAGGTCGTGGGTAATAAAGATTACCGAAAGATTTCTCTCTCTCTTGAGGTTGTTGATAAGCTCAAGGATCTGAGCCTGAATGGTAACGTCAAGCGCTGTGGTAGGCTCGTCACAAATGAGGATATCGGGGTTTGCGGAAAGAGCGATAGCAATAACTATACGCTGACGCATACCGCCGGAGAACTCAAAGGGATACTGTCTGAAACGGATTCTCGCCTCGGGGATACCAACTTCCTCCATAAGCTTGATCGCCTTTTCCTTTGCGATTCTCTTGGTAAGGGTATATACGATCTGGGAAGCCTTGCCCTTGAGGTAATCGATGATCTCAACGCAACGCTTATCCGAATCGAAATCTGCAGCGCTCTCAACGTCCGCGCTGAACTTGTTCACTACTCTTGTAATGACGGAAACGATCGACTCGATCTGCTCTTCGGGCTCGATGATAGACTTGGGGATAACCTCCCAGTCAACGTTCTTGCCCTTTGCAAGAAGAGCCTCTCTCTTAGCGGTCTGACGCTCAAAACGCTTCTCTTCCTTGGGGTTGTTCTCGATATAGAAGAAGTACTTTTCAACTTCTCTCTCAAGAGCTCCGCCAAAGGTGTAAGCTATATTATCCTTGATAACTGCCAAGGGGTCGATGGCTGCGGTAACGCTCTTGTTGACGTTCTTGCAGACTTCCATCGCTTCCTTCTCGGAGAACTTGCCCGACTTGAAGAAGCTGATAGCCTGCTGCATATCTGCGATGGCAACCTTTTTGTTCTTGATCATCTTGTTGAAAGAATACTCAACCGCGATCTTTTCAAGTGCCATAAAGGAGTTCATAAAGTCTCCCATAAGGAACTTATACGCCATTTCGTTTGCCTCGTCTGCGGGCATACGGCTGAGATCTGCGTCGGGTTTCTTATAAACGTAGTAACCGATGCGGAAGAAGTTGTACTGCGGCTGCGCGAGCATCTCCTCAGCGGTCTTTCTGATCTCGCGGAGTACCTCTGCGGTCTCATCGGACGCGTGTCTCTTCGCCGCGCTCATTGTAACGACTGCCTTTACGGAATCGGCAGCGGATACCTTCTTCTTCTCCGCGCGCTTAACAGTTGCAAGTTTGGTCTTGCATTCGGTAAGAGCATCGGTGTAGTTGGCGGTGAAATACTTATCGTTAATGTCCGCAAGCTTACGGCCAACCAGCTTGAGTGTTGCAACAACGTCAACCTTCTGATTCTTTTCGGTGAGGAAAAGGCAATCGTCGATGATAGCGATCATCTCTTCCGCCGCGGTTCTTGCGTCGTTGTAGCTGTTTTCAAGCTTGATAGCCTCGATATTGAAGCTATCGAAGGTCTTGATATACTCCGCAACCTCGCTTGCCTTGATATCCGATCTTGATCCCGATGCGATAGCCTCGGTCATCATATCGGAAAGGTCAGCGAGCATTTTGTTGAAGGTCGTGCGGCCTTCCTTGCGGTTAGCCTCGTTCTTAAGCAGCATCGCCTCTGTGATCTGCTTACCGATACGCATAATGGGGTTGAGCGAGGAAAGCGGATCTTGGAAGATCATTGCGATCTTGTCGCCGCGAAGCTTGTGCATTTCCTCCTCGGGAATACGCACAAGGTCCTGACCGTCATAAAGTATCTCGCCACCCTCGTGGATGGAGTTAACGGCGGAAATACCCATAATCGCCTTCGAGGTAACAGATTTACCCGAGCCGGATTCTCCAACGATCGCAAGAGTCTCTCCCTTATAAAGGTCGAAGGAGATGTCGCGGACTGCCTGTACCTTGCCCGCATCCGTGCGGAAGGAGATCTTCAGATTATTTACTGATAATTTAACTTCTTTATTCATTGCTTAATCCTCCGATCCTCTGAGCGACGGGTTGAACGCATCGCGCAAACCGTTGCCGAACAGGTTGAAGCTGAGCATCAGCAGAACCAGGAACATGCAGGGGAAGAATGCCACGTGGCCTGCATTTGCCATAATGGATTTCTGTCCCGCCGCGATAAGTGTACCAACGCTAGTGGTGTTTCCTGCTTCAAGGTTAATGATTCCCAGATAAGAAAGGCTTGTCTCCGAGTAGATCATCGAGGGGATTACAAGCGCAACGCTCGTTACGATAGTACCGAGACCGTTCGGGAAAATGTGCTTGAACATAATTCTTGAGTCGCTTGCTCCAAGAGTTCTTGCAGCAAGAACGTACTCCTGATTCTTGAAACGGTAGAACTGCATACGTGTTCTGCCCGCCATACCTATCCATCCCGTTGCAAAGAACGCGATGAAGAGGACAAGTGCCTGGCTCGTGGAACCCATGTGATACTTCAGAAGTGTGATAACGATCATTGTGGGAACCGAACCGAGGATCTCGGCAAATCTCTCCATAACAAGGTCGATCTTACCGCCGAAGTAACCCGAAATGGATCCCCAGATAACGCCGACGATGAAGTTTACAGCAGCAACGACTGTTGCGAAAACGAAGGAGAATCTTGCACCGTATGCAAGACATGCGAAAATATCTTTACCCGTGTCGGTAGTACCGAACAGGAAAGAGGGCTTTTCGATACCGTCCTTGAGCACCTGGGTGTGCTGATAGATATAGTATTCGTAGTATTCGGCTCTTACTTCGATACCGCCGTCAACCTTTCGGCCGTAGGCGTAGAAGTACTGCTTGCCACCCTCGTTTATACCGTTTTCGCCCTCGATTCTGGTGGAATTGTATTCCGCCATCAGATTGGAGGGAGAATCTGCCTCATATTTCCAATAGTTGGGGATGATCTCGCCCTTCTGGTTGAGCTTGGGACGAAGGATCGCGGACTTTACGTTCTCGACCTTATAGTAGATATTTGCATCGTACTTGTTCTTTTCGAGCATATCCTTTCTCTCGGAGAAAGGAACGAGCGGGTAAAGGACCTGTCTGCCGGTCTCGAGCTGATACTGCTGGATAGCGTTGTATTCATCCAAGGAAATGATCTTATATTTACCGAAGCCTACACCGTAATAGGTGTCATAGCGGTAATAGTAATTCTTACCGTCCTCGCTTACGGTATAATTGTCGACGCCGCCCTTGATAACATCTCTGCCGGTCTCCTTGGCGAGAGCGTAATCCTTCATATAGCCGATATAGTTCGTGTCCTTGTTTTTGCAGCCGTCCCAAAAATCAATGCCACTCTGAACGAACAGCTCGTTCTTGGGAGTTACGTATGCATACAGCATATCGTAGTATGCGGGCTGGAAGGGTGTGAAGAAGGGTGCAATTATTGCAAAAAGCACCAAAACCATAATGACGACACCGCCAACGACCGCACCCTTGTTCTTGCTGAAGCGACGAAACGCACCCTGAAAATAGCTTACGGGCTTGGTGTCAAGCTTTTTGTCGTGAGAAAGGTCAGTTCTTTTTGCAAATTGGAATTTTTCAGCGGGGATATTATCGTACTTATTCATTGTTGCTGACATAATTACTTCGCCCCCATTCTGATTCTCGGATCAATAAATCCGTAGCTGATGTCGATAACGATTCCCGCGGTGAGGCTGACAAGGGTATAGAAGCCCGACAGCAGCATAAAGAAATCGTAATCCTGGAATGTAATAGAGTTAAGGTAGAGTCCGCCAACGCCGTTGATCGCGAACATCTTCTCAATGATGAGAGATCCCGAAAGAACAGAGACGAACTCACTGAGAATGGACGGGAAAATAACGACCATTGAGTTTCTCATTGCGTGGCGATAGATAGCCTGTTTCTTGGTCAGGCCCTTGGTTCTCGCAAGCAGCATGAATTCACCTGTCAGAACCTCCGAAAGTTCCGCACGGGTATAGCGCGCATAGCCCGCTATGGAGCCAAGGCAAAGTGCAAATACTGCGGGAAGCATGGAGCGGAACACCGGCCATGTAAAATATTCGTCACTCGTTGACATCGTCAATGGGAACCAGCCGAGCTTGAAGCAGAATATATACTGGATCATAAGCGCCAATACGATGGAAGGTACGGAGATCAACAGAATAATAACGATGTTGATGACCTGGTCCTGCCACTTATTCTTCTTAAGTGCCGCAAGAATACCCAAACCGAGACCGATCGGTACTCCGATAAGGGTGGAATAAATGTTGATAAGGATTGTGGGGGGAAGATGGCTTACAAAGACCTCCCACAGGTTCATATTGAGATATTCACCGTAGGTGGTTGCAATACCGAAGTCGCCCTGTGTCAGGATCCTCTTGATATAGTTGCCGTACTGGAGAAGTATCGGAACTCTGTCATAGGTCCAAACGCCGTTTGCGCCTTCCTTGATGTTGGTGATCCAACCTCTTCCCTCAAGCGTCTTCATAACGATCTCGGGATCCTGTCCGGGAAGCGCATTCGTGGGGATGGGCAGAAGCTTGATAAGCACAAAGCACATCGTAAAGATGATGAAGAATGTGAGTAGCATCAAGCCAAGACGCTTCGTCACATATTTGAACATATACATAGGTTTTTCTCCTCTGTCGTGTCGTTTTCCGATTGGTCAAAGACCTGCGCGCGAAGTTCGCACGCTATATAAAATGAATTAATTTTCGAACTTGATTTTCTATTTTTAAGTTTTTGTGATTTGCTGAATTATATATTTACAACGATAGTATTCCCGCATTTATTGCCCGAAAGCATCTGTATTCAGCTAATTTTTTGATAAATAAACAATTTTTGTATGATATTCTTGTTTTTGTAAATACTCTATAAATGAGCAAATCAGCGGTGAGCGTGTTGCCCACCGCCGTTTGCTTAAGAATAATTAATTAGAGTTAATTAGTTATTCGGAAATTACTCGGACTTCTTGTATTCGGGGGAGAGGTCGCCGTTGTTCTCAGCAACAAATGCGGTCCACTCTTCATCGGTATAGTTAACTTCCATATATCTCATACCGCCGAAGCCCATGAAGGTGTGCTCGTCCTCAGAGAAGTAAGAGAACTTAGCGCCGAGGAAGGATCCGCCGCCGTCAGCGATAAGCATTACGGAACGGGACTCCTTAATGGTGAGCTCCTCAAGAGCGGAGAGGATGGTAAGTCTTGCTTCGGTAGGAGCAAAGCCTTCGCCCCAGTTGTAGGTCTTGGGCTGGTTCTCGGTACCTGCAAGGCCGTTGAGGCAGAAGTACCAGTTCTGAACGCTCATGGTGATAGTCTCGCCAGCGCCCTCATAATCGCCTGCGGGCATTGTGAGGGTCATATCGATAGCGGAGGTATCCCAGTACATATGATAGTTAAGGCTATCATCGGGGTTAACGAATGCGCCAACGATGTCGAAGGGGTTGAATGCGTTACCGGAGAAGCCGTAACCGAAACCGATCTGAGTAGCACCGGTACGGAATGCCTCTGCCCACTGAGCGCCTGCGGATGCATCGAATACAATGTCGATCTTATCCTGGAGAGCGGTGCCCTCGGTAAGGCCGTCGATGATACCCTGGAGGTACTCGCATCTGAATCTCTGCTTATCGTTATCAACGGAAGAACCGTAAACGATGGTGATGTTCTTGGAAGAATCGTAGCCGTACTTAGCGGGATCTGCATTGAGGATCTCGATAGCAGCCTTCATCTTTTCCTTAGCAACGGTGGGGTTGTAACCGGTGAGGGAGTCGTAAGCCTCTTCAAGAGAGAGACCGGAGAGATCGCCGGAGGACCACTTGCCGTCATCGCCCTGGGTGAAGCCATAAGCGCGGAGGATACCCTCTTTTGCAAGGGTGGTGTTACGGTACTGACCGCCGTCAGCAAGCTCAGGAGAGTTCTCGATATCGTAGTAGTAAGCTACGTTAAGGAGACCGAAGCAAGGAACTGCGGAACCGGGCCAGATCTTCTCAACGATGTCGCTTCTGTTGAGGCCGAGGTTGAGAGCGTGTCTGAATTCCTGGATAGCAAGAATACCGTTGTTGTTGCCGCTTGCCTTAAGAGTCTCAAGGTCGCTGTAAAGCTGCATACCGAAGGTACCGGTAGAGGTAGAGGTGAAGTAAACGTACTTGGAGTCGAGGTACTCGCCAACGTTCTCAGTCTGGAGAGAAGCATCGTCGGTCTCGCCTGCGAGGAAGCTCATCCACTGAGTGGAGAAGTCTTCCATCTTACGGCAGTATACGGAAGTGATGTTGTACTGGTTCTTGTACTGTTCCATGTTCCAGCCGTACCAGTTCTCGTTCTTTACGAGCTTGTAGTGAGAGCCTGCCTCAAACTCAGCGAGCTTGTAGGGACCCCAGCTAGCAGTGGTCTCGAGAGAAGAGTTGTATTTAGAGGTCCAAAGAGTTGCGCCGTCAGCGGGAGCGATCTTGGAAGCCTCGTACTTAGCCTTGTGAACAAGGGGAAGTCCGGACATGTAGTAAGGAGCCCAAACGGAGAGGCCGCCGTCCTCGGTGAGGAAGGAGTATGCTCTGTCAAGGCAAACAACGATAGCATTCTCTTCAGGAATAGCGTATACGCCTACGTCTTCCCACTTAACGTCACGGTTCTGGTTTACAACGTAGATAGCTGCATCGTAACCGGTTCCGGGCTCGAGGTAAGCACCGTAGTTGTCATAAAGGAACTTACCGGAAACGGGGTCATCGCCCTTTTCGTTGTTATAAACGGTCTCGTCCTTAATGTTGAGCCACTCGGGACACTCGTTGCCGTTAGCATCCTTGTAACCAGATGCGCCCCACATGTTCCAAGCGTTAGCAAAGATATCCTTACCGGAATCGATAGCTGCCTGAAGGGATGCAAAGCCCTGACTGCCGATGGTCTCGTAAGTACCTTCCTGATTCTGGAAGAAGTAGATCTTGGAGTTCTTAACCATGAGAGTATCATAGTAAGTGTTAGCGCGGAAGTTCATGAATGCGGGGTCGAGGAGCTGCTGCATCGAGTACTCGAAATCAGCTGCGGTGATGGATGTGCCGTCATCCCACTTGAGGTCGTCACGAAGAGTGATCTTCCAAGCATAGCCGCCCTCTGCCTTCTGAGCGTCGGTGTAGCCCCACTTAGCGTCAACCGAGGATGTTACGTCCTCGAGCTTGGTAGCTGCGGAGTAGTTGGTGGTGTAAGCACCGGGAACGATGCCTTCCTTGTTGATGGAACCATCTTCGTTGAACTTCTTGTCATCTACGAACTTGTAGTCGTAGTCAAAGAAAGAAGAACCAATGTAGCTCATGATCTGAGTGTCATTGTTGTCAGCGTAGGTGAATTCGTTCCAGTTGCTGGGCATTGTTGCAGTATAGGTGTTGTACTGAGCCTGCTTAAAGGTTGCAGGGGTCACGGGATCCTTGCAAGAAGCAAATGTACAAGCTACCATAACCAAGCACAGTGCCAATGCGAGCATGGATGTGAGTTTCTTGTTCATAAAGATTTCCTCCATATATTGTTTTTAGTTTGTAATGTATCATTACCCGCACGAATTCTTTCTTTTGATGCCCGCGTCAGCGCAAAAAATGCACTGGAAAATGCAAGCAAATACGGCAGTCTCGCAATCGAGATTAATCAAAAGGAAAAATTTACACGGATAGATGATATATGAACATAAATATTTTACCACAAAACGATTGTATTGTCAATCTCTTTTTGCAAAAAAATTTACTCAAAAATTCATATTTCTTTCATTTTTTTATTAATTTGCGAAAAAAACCACAAAAGGTTGAAAAAAATCGAAGAAAAAGCCTCAAACTCCCAAAGACATCCTTCTTCCCTTTTGTTTCCTCGTTTTCGCATATTTATTGCGCTTCAATACCGATCCAAAGCCCCTTTTCGCGCGTTATTATATATAATGTAGAAACAATTTGCCGACGAATGCAAGTCGAAAAGCTCCCCGCGTCATTATGAATAATTGATGAAGTTTTTTTGTCAAACCGCTTGACAAAGCCCCGCGAGTGTGCTATAATATTTTATCATAAACGCAAGGATGCGGAATAGTACGCGAATTTTTTCACCTTCAGAGAGTTGCCGGTTGGTGCGAGGCATGGTGGGAGTTTTGCCGAACTCACCGCGGAGCGGTTGCTGTGAAGATCGCAAATAGCGGCAAACGGGAGCTCCCGTAACAGAGCAAGGATGTGTCAGCATCTAAAGAGCATCCCTCAAGGGATGAAAAAGAGTGGTACCGCGGAAACATATTTTTACGTTTTCGTCTCTTTGATCAAGCAAAGAGGCGGGAACGTTTTTTTGTTAAAAATTCAGACTCACATTTAATTTTGAAAGGGGCTTTCAAAAATGAAAAAGATCAATATTTCGGACATCACACTCAAGAAGCTTTCGGAAAACCGTGCAGTATCCCTGCTGTTCCGCGAAAAATCCGCCATTGCAAGCTGTGCGGACCGTGTCGGCGCGGACTCCGTCGAGCTACCCGCTATAAAGAACGTCCGCGAGGATTCCATCATATATAAAACTATTGCAAAAAATATTCAGAACGCTTCCCTCTCCATCCCCGTCGGATTCGAGAGCGATGGCGTCACCGCGGCTTGGGAATGCATCAAGGACGCAAGATCCCCCCGCCTTCAGGTCGAACTTCCCGTTTCCACCATTCAAATGGAATATACCTATCACGTCAAGCAGGCAAAGATGCTTGAAAAGATCGGCGAGCTTGTAAGCGCGGCGAAGGCACTTTGCGCCGACGTTGAATTCTCCGCCATCGACGCAACGAGAGCGGACGAGGATTTCGTTATCGCCGCAGCGCGCGAGGCAGAGGCAAAGGGCGCGAACGCCATCACTCTTTGCGATGTCGCTGGAGCATCCACTCCCGATCAGATCGCGGATCTCGTCGGCAAGGTAAAGGGCGCGGTTTCGGTGCCCGTTTACGTTGAGATTTCCGACCGCATCAATATGGCAGTTGCCTCCGCATTCGCCGCGATCAAGGCGGGCGCTGACGGACTCAAGTGCGCTATGGTCGGCAAGGATATCCTTCTGACGGGTGAAATTTCGGATGCCGTGAACACCTGCGGTGCGCAGATCGGCGCGGAGCTGGGGCTCAACAACACCAACATTCACTCAAAGATCGAAGATATGGTATCGAGCATCAACCACGAGGCATACGACGCAGAAGGAACGGTCAGCGAGAAGAAGAAGATCCTTCTCGATTCCGATTCGACTCTTGCGCAGGTTGCCGGCGCGGCGGCTCTTCTCGGCTACGAGCTTTCGGATTCCGACGTCGGCAACGTATACAAAGCGCTCAAACAGGTCTGCGACAAGAAGGGTGCCGTCGGCGCGAAGGAATTCGAGGCTTTGATCGCAAGCTCGGCTATGCAGGCGCCCTCGACTTATCACTTTGAATCCTACACCACAACAAGCAGCAACGTTTCAAGCTCCATGTCACAGGTCACTCTCAAGTGCAACGACGAGATCATCTGCGGCGTAAGCAACGGCGACGGACCCATCGACTCGGCGTTCCGCGCGATCGAGCAGTGCATCGGTCATCACTATGAGCTCGACGATTATCAGGTCCAGTCGGTCACCGAAGGAAAAGAGGCTCTCGGCTCGGCGCTCGTCAAGCTTCGCGAGGGCGGAAAGCTCTATTCGGGCAACGGCACTTCCACCGATATCGTTGCGGCAAGTATCAGAGCCTATATCAACGCACTCAACAAGATAGTTTTTGAGGAGGATTAAAATATGAAGATCGTATTTTCAACCAAGAACGTAAGCCGAGCTTCCTTTCTTGACACCTGCCGTTTTGCTTATGACTACGGTTTTGAGGGATTTGAAATATACGACGCCGTAAAAGAGCGCGGCGGACATCACGACAGCATCCTGCGCCGTGACCGCACGGCAGACGCCAAAAGAAAGCTTGTCAACAGAAATCTCACGGTTTCCGCGCTCCGTATGCCCGCTCCCATTGAAAGTGACGAAACGAGCGCAGAGCTTGTTCTGAAATACGTCGATATGGCGGCTCTGGCGGGCATCGACAACGTCATTGTGCGTGTTGAGGAATTCACCTCCTTCGAAATTCTCGACGAAAAGCTCGCGGGAGCTATCAAGCGTGCGGAAAACGCTGACGTCAACATCCTTTTTGAAACTATCGGCTATCTCTCGAACACGGAAAATGTGATCGGCATCATAAATCACTTTGCATCCGCCGCGATCGGTGCCTCCTGGAACGTCAGAGGAACCTATTTCCACGCGGGCGAGACCGCAGAGGCGACGATCAAGACCCTCGGTGCTTATATCAAGTACGTCCGCCTCGGTGATATGAAGGACGGCAAGACCGTTCTCATCGGCGAAGGCGACCTTGAGGTAAGCAAGCTCCTCGGCGCGCTCTCATCCCTCAACTATGAGGGCTTCATCTGCGCGGCGTGGAACGAGGAGATCGCGGACGCGGACATAGTTCTGACTCATTTTACAAATTATATTTCCTCTCTGGAGCGCAACAAGAAGACCTTTGACCGCACCTATTACAACCGCGCCAAGACGGGCACCTTTGTATGGAAGAAATACGACGTTATCGAAGCGACCTTCTCGGACGTTCTCGACACTATGGTCGAGCACTACCCCGATCAGTACGCCTTCAAATATCCCACTCTCGATTACACGAGGACCTACGAGCAATTCCGCCGCGACGTTGATGAATGCGCCGCCGCGCTCATCTCGCTCGGTGTAAAGGCGGGCGATCACGTTGCCATCTGGGCAACCAACGTTCCGCAGTGGTTCATCACCTTCTGGGCAACCACCAAGATCGGCGCAGTCCTCGTAACCGTAAACACTGCATACAAGATCCACGAGATCGAGTATCTGCACAAGCAGTCGGATACACACACCCTCGTTATGATCGAGTATTGCAAGGACATCAACTACAAGGCTATCATCGAAGAGCTCTGCCCCGAGCTTAAGAGCCTCAAACCGGGCACTCCTCTCTATTCAAAGAATCTCCCCTTCCTGCGCAACGTCGTAACCGTAGGCTTCAATATGGAAGGCTGCCTTGATTGGGAACAGATGCTCGCGCGCGCTTCGCTCGTTCCGCGTGAAGAGGTACGCAGACGCGCCTCCCTCGTCAAGCCCGATGACGTTTGCAATATGCAGTACACCTCGGGAACCACGGGATTCCCCAAGGGAGTTATGCTGACCCACCGCAACATCGTCAACAACGGCAAGACCATCGGCGACAGAATGGATCTTTCCACCGCCGACCGTATGATGATCCAGGTTCCGATGTTCCATTGCTTCGGAATGGTCCTTTCGATGACCTCGATGATGACTCACGGCGGAACTCTCTGCCCCATTCCCTACTTCTCGCCCAAATCCTCGCTTGCCTGCGTAAATGACGAGCATATCACCTGCTTCAACGGCGTTCCGACAATGTTCATCGCTATGTTCAACCACGCGGATTTTGCGAAGACAGATTTCTCCTATATGAGAACGGGCATTATGGCGGGCGCGAACTGCCCCGCGGATCTGATGCGCCGCGCATCCGTCGAGATGAATATGCGCGAGATCATTTCGGTCTACGGTCAGACCGAGGCATCGCCCGGATGCACTATGGGTGAGGTCAACGAAGACCTCGACCACCGCGTTGAGACCGTTGGCAGCGCCTTCCCCGGCGTTGAATGCAAGATCATAGACCCCGAAACCGGCAACGAGCTCCCCGACGGGGAAAGCGGCGAGTTTGTCGCACGCGGCTTCAATATTATGAAGGGCTATTACAAAATGCCCGAGGCTACCGCGCAGACCATCGATTCCGAAGGCTGGCTCCATTCGGGCGACATCTGTATGAGAACGCCCGACGGCTATTACAAGGTAACCGGCAGACTCAAGGATATGATCATCCGCGGCGGCGAGAACCTCTACCCACGCGAGATCGAGGAATTCTATCTGACCAACCCCAAGGTTCGCGACGTTCAGGTCGTCGGAGTCCCCGACGAGACCTACGGCGAGGAATGCTGCGCGTGGATCATCCTTCACAAGGGTGAGAGCGCCGACGAAGCCGAGATGCGAGCTTACGGCAACGCCTCGATCGCAAAGCACAAGGTTCCGAGATACTTTATCTTTACCGAGGCATTCCCGATGAACGCGGCGGGCAAGATCCTCAAATACAAGATGCGCGAGGACTCTGCCGAAAGACTTGGACTGAAAAAGTGAGACTAAAATGAAAAAATACAGGATAATCGACTCACATTGCCACATCTACCCCGATAAGATCGCGCAAAAGGCATCCGACGCGACCGCAAACTTTTATGAGCTTCCGCCAAGCCTTGACGGAAGGATCTCCACACTTCTCGAGCACGGCGAAAAAGCCGGCATCGAGCATTTCGTGGTGCAATCCGTCGCAACGACGCCAAAGCAGGTTTCAAGCATAAACAACTTCATCGCGGCATCGGTTGCCGCAAGCGGCGGCAGATTCACGGGGCTCGGCACTCTCCACCCCGACAGCGAGGATATGAAAGCCGACGTGGAGGAGATCATCAGCCTCGGGCTCAAGGGCGTCAAGCTCCACCCCGATATTCAGAAGGTCAAGCTTGACGACTACCGTATGCTTAAGATGTACGAGCTTTGCGAGGGCAGGCTGCCCATGCTCATCCACACGGGCGACAGCCGATATGACAACTCGAACCCCAACCGAATGCTGCCAATACTTGACACATACAAAGATCTGACTGTCATCGGCGCGCATTTCGGCGGATGGTCGATCTGGGAGGACGCTTGGAAGGACTATGCGGGACGCGATAACTTTTTCGTTGACTGCTCTTCCTCTCTCTACGCCATCACCCCCGAAAAAGCAAAGGAGCTCATCCACGCTTACGGCTCCGACCGCGTCCTTTTCGGCACGGACTATCCTCTTTGGACGCCGGAGAGTGAGATAGAAAGATTTATGAAGCTTGATCTCACCGAAAAAGAGCGCGAGGATATACTTTACAACAACGCCGCAAAGCTGTTCGGTATAAATTAACGGTTGTGAGATGTATTTTGATGAAATAAAAAACCATTAATAAATTTGATTTTTTATTAAAAAACTATTGACAACAATAATTTTCTGTGCTATAATTTATAAAAATTTGAATATCACAAAAACGACTGCGATGAAGACGGTCGGTGCGCAAGGCTTGCAGAGAGTTGTCGGACGGTGTAAGACAACAGCGGAACGCCCCAATGACTATCACTTCTGAGTCGAAGGACCGAACGGCGAAAGCCCAGTAGACTCCTTCCGTAATGCTGCGTAAAGGCAAAGGGCTTGTCAGAGTCCGGAAAGTGACGGAATCTTTTCCGTAATTTGAGTGGTACCGCGGGTTAATAACTCGTCTCAAAGGTTTCTTTTGAGACGAGTTTTTTGTTTTATTCAAATCGGTAATCAATTCCAAAAAGGAGACAAAAACAATGGATTACAGTTTGAAAGAAGTTGCAGGCAGAATAAAGGACCTGCGCGAAGCAAAGGGATTCACACCGGCAGAGCTTGCAAAGCTTACCGGCGTATCGCTTGAGGACTATCTTGTTCTCGAAAAGGGTGAGACCGATTTCAGCTTCACCTTCATTTACAAATGCGCAAAAGCCTGCGGAGTCGAGGTCGTTGACCTTCTCGAGGGACGAAGCTCAACCCTTACCTCTTTCGCCATCACCCGCCGCGGCGAGGGTCTTAAGATCCTCAAGCAGCACGGAGTTGAATATAACAACCTCGCGCCCAAATTCAAAGAAAAGCTCGCAGAGCCCTTCCTTGTCAAGTTCCCCTATCTTCCCGAGGAACAGAATGCTCCCATAAAGCTCAACTCGCATAACGGACAGGAATTTGACGTTATCGTCAAGGGCTCCTTAAAAGTCCAGGTCGGAAGCCACGTAGATATCCTCAACGAGGGTGACTCGATATTCTATAATTCCCTCATCCCCCACGGTATGATCGCCGTCAGCGAGGGCGGATGCGAATTCCACGCCGTAGTCCTCAACCCGCAGGACGGTCAGGTCAGCGAGGAATACCCCGAAGTTCCCTTCACACACAAGGAGGCGGTCGAAAAGGAAGAAAGCACCGCCACGGTTGCCGACAACTTCATCACTTCCACTTATGACGAAGAAGGCGTCTTCAACGGAATCTCCTTCAAAAACGACGATAAATTCAATTTTGCCTTCGACTGCGTTGACGAGATCGCGAAAAAGAGCCCCGACAAGCTTGCAATGCTCTGGGTAGCGAATGACAAGAGCGAGCGCAGATTCACCTTTAGCGATATGAAGAAATATTCGGCAAAGACAGCCAATTATTTCGAATCGCTCGGCATCAAGAAGGGCGACACCGTAATGCTCGTGCTCAAGCGCCACTATCAGTTCTGGTTCTGTATGCTTGCGCTTCACAAGATCGGCGCGATCGCTATCCCCGCGACCAATCAGCTCGTCGAGCACGATTTCGAATACAGATACAAGGCTGCTGGAGTCAAGGCGATCGTCTGCACGGCCGACGGCGAGGTTTCGACCGAAGCCGAAAAGGCTGCAGCGGGCTTCCCCGGAATGCTCAAGCTCCTTGTTGGAGGCAAAAAAGAGGGTTGGAACGACTTCAACGTTGAAATGGAGCGCTTCAGCACCCACTATTACCGCAACGAAAACACTCCCTGCGGCAACGACCCGATGCTCATGCTCTTCACCTCAGGCACCACGGGCTATCCCCGCATAGCGACCCACTCCTACAAATACGCTCTCGGACATTATCCCACCGCAAAGCATTGGCACAACGTCGATCCGAACGGTCTGCACTTCACGATCTCGGATACCGGCTGGGGCAAGGCTCTTTGGGGCAAGCTTTACGGTCAATGGCTCTGCGAGGCTGCTACCTTCACCTATGACTTCGACAGATTCCACTCCGAGGACATTCTGCCGATGTTCGCAAAATACAATATCACCACCTTCTGCGCACCGCCCACTATGTACCGCTTCTTCATCAAGGAGGATCTCTCGAAATACGATCTTTCCTCGATCAAGTACGCGACAACGGCAGGCGAGGCGCTCAATCCCGAGGTCTTCAACCGCTTCAAGGAAGCAACGGGACTGACCATCATGGAAGGCTTCGGACAGACCGAGACCACCCTTTCGATCGCAAACTTTGTCGGCTCGACTCCCAAGATCGGCTCTATGGGCAAGCCCAGCCCGCTTTACGACGTTGTTGTTCTTGATCCCGACGGAAACGAGTGCAACACCGGTGACACGGGTGAGATCTGCATCCGCACCAAGGATCACGTTCCCTGCGGACTCTTCATCGGCTACTATCTTGATGAAGAAAAGACTCACGAGGCTTGGCACGACGGCTACTATCACACCGGCGACCAGGCAACGATGGACGAGGACGGCTACCTCTGGTACGTCGGCCGTATCGACGACGTCATCAAGTCCTCCGGCTACCGCATCGGCCCGTTCGAGATCGAAAGCGTCATCATGGAGCTTCCCTACGTTCTTGAATGTGCGGTCACTCCCGTTCCCGATGAGGTACGCGGTCAGATCGTCAAGGCAACGATCGTCCTTGTAAAGGGCACCGAGGGCACCGACGCTCTCAAGAAGGAGATCCAGGATTACGTCAAGACCCATACCGCGCCGTATAAGTACCCGCGTATCGTCGTCTTCCGTGATTCTCTTCCCAAGACCACCAGCGGTAAGATCCAGAGGAACCTGCTCTAAGTCGGAGAACGGTAAAT
>JAZQJB010000129.1:0-8086 GCA_045541375.1 Eubacteriales bacterium
CCTCATCACCCGCTGCGGCGGGAGCTTCTCCCAGGAGAAGCCTTGGAGTTGCTGATAGCTTCGTTTTGTTCGAATATTTTTAATTTATTTGAAATTTGCGCAAGCAAATTTCTACCTTAGTCTTTCGCTGAAAGCGAAAGATTTCACTCGTGCGAAGCGCGTATTTCACTTTTTCGAAGCAAAAATATCACATTTCTCCGTAGGAGAAATATTTCACTCAAGGCGTAGCCTTGTTTCCTAGGCTTCTCCTGGGAGAAGCTCCCTCCGCAGAGGGTGATAAGGGGACACCCAGGAGGATGTGTTCGCACTTATTAAGTCAGTACTTATTGTATTATATCTTCCTCTGTAACAAGTCCGAAATAGCGGTTGAGCACGTCCCTTGCTGCCCAGGAGGCGTTATATCCGTGTGCGCCGCGTTCAAGAACGCAGGCAACGACTATCTCGGGTTCTTTGAGGGGCGCAAAGGTGACGAACACGGCATTGTTGCTCGCAGTCGAGAATGTCTGCGCCGTTCCCGTCTTGCCTCCCGCACCGATCTCGGCGGGGAAATCGCCGAAGGAGCTTCGCAGATCTGCGGAGGACGAAAGCGCGCCCTGCATACCCTCAATGATCGAGTTATATGCCGCATTGGATATTTCAACCTCTGCCTTCACCTCGGGCACGGAGGAATAAATCACCTCGCCCGAAAAGCTGCGGACTTCCTTGAGCAGATGCGCCGCATAGCGTGTGCCGCCGTTTACAATCATCGAAATGTAATTTGAAATCTGAAGCGGTGTGTGCTCGCTGTATCCAACGCCGATAGCGGTTCGCAGGGTGTCACCGGGCATCCACGCGCGGTCGGAAAGCGGGATATTGAGCGTTTGCTTATACGCCGCGTTACCAAGAACGCCGACGTTTTCCGCAAGCTCGATGCCCGTGGGCTGACCCATTCCGAAAATGGTGAAATACTTATTTATTCTGTCAATGCCCATTATCCTGCCAAGCTCATAATAGAAATAGTTGCAGGAAACGCTTATCGCCCTTGACATATTTATCGAGCCGTGCGAGGTGTGATAATCGGTATAAAGCCAGCATTCGGGCTGATAGTCTTCGTAGAAGGTATAAATACCCTTTGTTTCAAGCTTACTTGCACTCGTAAAGAGAGCACCGTCAACATAAAGAGGCTCGGCAAGTGCCGCAACCGACGTTCCGATCTTCGCAGTCGAACCCGGACGGTACTGCCCCATCAGCGCACGGTTTGTATAAACGCTTCGCGGATCGTTGACGAGCTCGGAAAAATCGCGGTTGAAGGTGGAAAGGTCAAAGGTGGGATAGGATCCCATCGCAAGGATCGCGCCTCCCTCTGCCGCCTGTACCACTATTGCGCCCGCGTCGCAATCCTCGCCGTCGAGGTCGCCTTCGGTAGCCGCCGACTTCTCAACAACGTACTGAATATTATCTGCAAGAGCATCCTCCGCCGCCATTTGCAGGAAGATATCGATCGTCAGATAAATATCTTTTCCCGCAACGGGCTCTTTGGTGATCTCGCGGCTGACTATATTTCCTTCTTTGTCTTCAACTATCTTCATCTCACCGTCCAAGCCGTGAAGATATTCTTCAAAGGCGAGCTCACAGCCGCTGATGCCGACCTTTGCCGTCATCGGATAGCCGAGAGATGAATAATATTCGGCATTTTCCGCCAATATACGGCTGATTCTGCCGAGAATGTGCGAGGCATATCCCGGATAGTGGTAAACGCGCGAATAATCGATCTTTACATCCACGCCGCGCAAGCCAAGCTCACGGACGGCGGTTATGATGGACATATCGATCCCGTTGCCGAAAACGTAGGGTTCAACCGCGGAAAAGCGGATCGCCTCCATCTCATAGCGAACGCGAATGAGCTCTGTCGTTTCCTCGGGGGTATAGATCGGCTCGCCCGAGCTGTCGAGCATAGCATATTTCTCCGCTATCGCCTTTGCGATCTCAGCGGCGGGGGCATCCTCCTCGAGCGAATGCTCGCCGATAATGCGCGCAAGCCTTGCCTTGACCGTGGAATTTTTGAGGATATCAACGTCAAAGGTTATATTGGGATAAACGCCCTTGAATGGGCATTGGCTTTCGGCGCGGCAGTCCGTACCGTCAAGCAGCCCGATCACGGTGATGATGTCGCTGTTTTGCTCGGAATAGTTCTTGCGCATAGCCGAATAGTCATATATAAGCGAATAGCTGTATTCGTTGCTCACAAGAACGCGTCCGTTCGTATCATATATCTCGCCGCGGACAGCCTGAACGGTTACGTAACGCTCGGTATATCCGTCGTCCGCATCCGCCTCTTTGCCGCCGTAAATGCGTTGTGTCCGGATGGCGGAAAAGATATAGACGATGCAGATCAGGGCAAAGAAAACGCCTATGATGAGGTATCTGTAATGATAATCCCCTCGGCCGTATTCCTCCGGCGCCGTCTGCAGATCTTTTTGCTTATTATCGTTCATTTGAATATTATTCCATTTCGATCTTCTTATGGAAGGGGCGCGATGCGGCTCTGACAGGTAAAAACATCAGCACCGAGCAGACAAGAGTGATGAAATACTCGGGAATGATTATCTCGGTAAATATCAGGTAAAGATTGATATCGACCTCGGTGATCATCAAATGCAGAAGGCTGAGAGCCGAGCGAAGTGCCGTTCCGATAAGTATATAAAGGAGCCAGGAAATAAAATTTCTGTTGAGAAAAACGCGGCTGACTATGCCGAAAATATAGCCGCAAAGCATATAAAACAGGGGCAAAAAGAGAATGTGCGCGCCCCCGCCGAGAGCCTCAACGAGTATGCCTCCTCCAATGCCCGCCGCCGCGCCGCTTCGCTCACCGTCATAAACGGCAAGTCCGATGACGGAGATCAGCACAAGATCGGGTGATGCGGGGATCATCGAAAGCGCAGGAAAGAACGAGCTTTGCAGCACTCCCGAAAGAAAGATGAGAAGCGAGAAAAGCAGTATCTTTCCAATGTTATACGAGGAGAAAAGATCGTGCCGTTTTTGTTCCTTGAATTCCATATCATTCTCCCCGTGCGGACGTGATCTCATATTCGGTTATGATCATAACCTTCGAGATCGATTCAAGGTCTGCCGCGGGCTCTACCGTTGCCACAAGAGTTCTTGTGCGCTCGTCGACGCTGACCTCGGTAACCTTTCCGATGAGCAGACCGCGGGGGTAGACCTCGCCGATGCCCGAGGATATAACCTTGTCGCCGACGCGGATATCCGAATCCGCCTCGATATAGACCATTCTGCAAAGTCCCTCGGTGCGCAGCTCATAGGTGCCCTCAACAACGCCCAGAGTGCCCGAGCGCTCGATATACGCACCAACGGCAGAGGAGGATTCGGTTATAATCTCCGCCTTCGACCAGGTGGATCCGACCTCTGTAATATGACCGATCAACCCCTTTTCGGTTATAACGGGCATATTGACCTCTATGCCGTGCAGGGTGCCCTTCGAGAGGGTGATAACCGTGCGGTAATTCGTCGCCTCGCGGCCGACGACCGTGGCATTTTCAAAGAGGAAATCAACGTGTTCTTCCTTGATTCCAAGATAATCGGAGAGAAAATCGTTCTCCTCGCCGATCAGCTCGGCGTCGTAGACCAAGCTCTTATATCCTTCAAGCTCGGCACGGAGCGCGGCGTTTTCCTCGCGAAGCTCATCAAGCGTTCTGAAATAAAGCGAAAAGCCCGAAATTCCTTCGCCCGCCTTGGTGAGCGCCCATCTGAAGGGGCTTGCCACCGTTATGATCGCGGAACGGATATAGGAGCCCTGCCCCATCGCGCAGAGAACCCCCGGCACGATCGACAAAAGCAGAGCGACTGCGAGCGATATTACGAAAAATCTGCTCTTAAAAAGCTTCAGAATGAATCCCATATCCCAATCCTTCAAATCCTTTATCTTGCACGGTATTTTGCAACACCGCTGTAATTGCCCTCGATAACACGTCCGATACCGAGAGCAACGCTGTCAAGCGGACGCTTTGCGACCGTGACGCGAACGCCCGTGCGCTCGGTAATGAGCGCGGGCAGACCGCCGAGAAGCGCACCGCCGCCCGCAAGCATTATGCCGAAGTCGAAAATATCGGCGGAAAGCTCGGGGGGTGTGTTCTCGAGTGCCATTCTTATCGTATCTATGATCTGATCGACAGACTCGCGCATTGCCTCTCTGACCTGCGCCGAGGTGACTGTCATGACCGCGGGCAGACCCGTTCGAAGGTTTCTGCCTCTGATCTCGCGCTCACCGCGGTCCATCGAGGGATGCACCGAGCCGATATCCTTCTTGAGTGCCTCTGCGGTGCCGTCGCCGATGAGTATCTTGTGCTCGCGCTTCATATACTGCACGATCGACTCGTCAAGCACGTTGCCCGCCGTGCGGAGCGAATGCGAAATAACGATTCCACCAAGGCTGATGACGGCAACCTCGGTCGTTCCGCCGCCGATATCGACGATCATCGAGCCGCGCGCGCCCGCGATCTTGAGTCCCGATCCTATAGCGGATGCGATGGGCTCCTCGATCAGCGCAACGCTCTTGGCTCCCGCCTCGAAAGTAGCATCCTCAACGGCACGGCGCTCAACCTCGGTGACGCCGTAGGGTATGCAGATCATAACCGTGGGGCGCGAGAGCACTCCGCCCGCCGAAACCTTGCCGAAGAAGGAGTGCAGCATCGCCGCGGTCTTGTCGAAATCCGCGATAACGCCGTCCTTGAGCGGTCTTTGAGCCGCTATGTTGCCGGGAGTTTTGCCTATCATACGCTTTGCCTCGCTGCCCACGGCAACGACCTTTTTGCGCACCTGATCGACCGCCACGACCGACGGCTCACGCAGGACTATTCCCTTTCCCTTCATATAAACCAGGGTATTTGCCGTACCCAGGTCGATTCCAAGATGCTTTGACATCGTTTTTCTCCGTTAATCTATTTCAGTAATGCGGATTCCGAACTCTTCTTCAAGCAGAGTCTTGACCGCGTGGATGGGCAGACCGACGACCGAATACCAGTCGCCCGTAACACCCGCAATATAGAGCGCCGCGCGCCCCTGAACGGCATATCCGCCCGCCTTGTCATAGGGCTCGTCGGTCGAAATGTAATCCTCGATCTCCTCGGAGCTCATTTCGTCGAAGGTGACGTAAGCCGTTTCGACAGCGGTTGCGAATCTGCCTTTGTATCCGATGCAGATACCCGTGTGAACGGCACTTCCGCAGCCGCAGAGCATTGTCAGCATTCTGCGTGCGTCCTCTTTGTCGGTAGGTTTGCCGAGAATTTCGCCGAAACACTCAACAAGCGTGTCTGCGGCGAGGATGACGCAGTCCGAAAGCTCGGGGTGAGTCTCGGCGAGTGCCTTCGCCTTGCGGCGGGCAAGCATCGTCACCGCGTCCGCGCACTCGATACCCTCGGGAAGGCTTTCGTCCGCATCGACGGGCATAATGTCAAATTTGAGCCCGACGCTTTCGAGTATCTCTTTTCTTCTCGGCGACTGCGAGGCAAGAATGAGCTTCATATCAGTTCACCCCCGTCGAGCCGAATCCGCCCGTGCCGCGCTCTGTTTCGTCAAGCTCGTCCGCTTCGATGAAGGCTGCCTGCATCACGGGCATAAACATAAGCTGTGCGATGCGGTCGCCGTCGCAGACCTTGAAGGGCTCGTTTCCGTTGTTTCTCAGAGTCACGCGAAGCTCGCCGCGGTAATCCGAGTCGATGATTCCGATTCCGTTTGCAAGAGTGATCCCGTGCTTTGCGCCAAGTCCACTTCTGCCCGCCATAACGGCAACAACGTCGTCGCGCCCCGTCGAGATCGCGATACCCGTGGGGATCATTGCCCTCTCTCCCGGCTGAATGATGACCTCACCGCCCTCAAGAGTCGCACGGATATCAACCGCAGCCGAACCATCCGTCGCATATTCGGGCGCCTTCGCCCCGCGTGTAAGCTTGATTTTAACGTCTATTTTCATTTGAGTATACCTCTGCATTATATTTAAGGATAGTTATTTAATATTATATCATATAACTTAATTGTAATCAAGAGGAATAATATAAAATATACAAAAAATATACAGTGTAAAAGCCGACTCGCAAGCAAGTCGGCTTTTTTAATTAAATAAATCTATTGCCCTTCTCCGTCATGCTTTTTCGCCCGTCTCTTCCTTACAGCCTTGACGATAAATATAATCACAACGATGGCTATGATAACAATGCCTATGGGCATCACAATGTAATGAAAAATAAGCGCAAGCATAAAAAAGATAATAATATCTCCGAGAGCCGAGTGATGCTTCGGATCATCGGATTCCGAAAGGGTGAAAACGATATGATCGGCATTCCGATCGTTCTCCGGAACATAGCGGTAGCCGCTGTCGGTCACCTCGCAGTCCGCATATATCGTGTTTGTTGAATAATTTACGACAAGCCAACCGAATTCCTTCATTACGTGGCAATACGGCGTGTTGATCATAACCTCGGTGCCCTGATAATTTTCGTCGCTCCTCAACTCTCCCCGAATGTATTCGTAAGTATATATTGCGGGCGAAAACCTCGTGTTTGCGGTCGGATAGATCGGCGCGATGACGGTATTTACCGCGTGCTCGGCGGGCGCGAGGGTGATCTCGTAGCGATAATAGGGCACGAGTATATCCAGCATATCGAGAGTTCTTTGACCGTTGTTGCGGGAAAACTCGTAGGCAAAGGCATTGTACCAATCCACTTCCTTTACTCCGCTCTCCTCGCTCCATTTGCTCATAGCAAGGTCGCGGAAGGTGATGACCCTCTTGCCGGTAAGCTTGATCTCACCCGCGATCTGCTCAGCTTCGTCGATGATATGATCCGAGTATATTTTCCACTCGGGAAGCTCATCGGATTCAACGCCGATGTTATAGACAGTTATCGTCATACCGTTTTCCACGTCAAGACCCTTGCGGATATATCCGCTCGCCGACCTATCCATACTCTGACTCGGTATGAAAAGTGAGCCGATACCGTCCGACGGAAGCGAAATATCCAATAATGCAAAGGCATCGGGATAAGTCTCTTCATCAATGCCGCTGACGGCGTAAGTAGAAACCGTCACGGGTGCCTCGGGATAATAGAAATGATAGGACGCAAACTCATCCATAATGGAAGAATACGTCACGTCGAGACGGGTCCACGTTTGATACCATTCGTGCGTTGAATGACGGAGCTCGGGCGTGACAGCCTTGCCATTCAGCGTGATGCTGTATTTATGCAAGTCGGACACGGTATCCTCACCGTCTTTCGCGGCGTAAGCGGAGTTGCCGCCGAGCGGGAACGCAAGCATAACCGTGAGAGCCTCGTCGATCGGATTGTAAAAATGATATTCCGTCGTCACGCGCCCGGGGTAGGCAAGATACTTTTCAGCAGAATCTCTTCCGAGATAGGGGAATTCAGGGAGATCAAAGGTCACGGTCTCCCGCTCAAGCAACACAGGGCAGTCCTCATCAACAAGCGCACTGCCTCTGACTTTATCCCCCTCCCATTTCTTGCGCTCCACGGACGAGCCCTCCGAGCAGGAGCAAAGCAGGAGCAAAAGACAGACGGTAAGCGCAAAAAATCGTATTTTCTTCATACTTGGCAACCTCTCTTTCCGTTATTTTCGGGCATTATCATTATACACAACAAATAAATCCAAATCATTAAATCTCGCACATATTTGTGTAATATTCAGACAGATGCACAATGATTTTACTATATTTTTGTTTACTTCGACGAAATTTCAACAGGCACTTGGAAGATTGTTACATATTTTTTGTTTTTCGCCCACGGCAAAAATCTTCCTGACTTCTTCACCTTTCACTATTACCTCTTACCTCAAAAAGCCTCCGGCATTCTGCCGGAGGCTCAGACTCCTGCCAAACTTGTATATGGAAAAACAATATGTCAAATTGCACAATAATAGTCAAGCATCTGTGTTCGCGCTCTCTAATAGGGGTGCAGGGGGCAAAGCCCCCTGCAAGAAAAAACGATGTCATCCTGAGGGCGTGCCCGCAGGCATATACGCCCGAAGGATCTCGTGACGCGCCCATTTACAAGCGCGTCGCGGTGCCATAACGATGAAGTCT
>JAZQJB010000130.1:0-4880 GCA_045541375.1 Eubacteriales bacterium
ATCCGACTTCTCTGCACATTATGAGAACACCGTCGCAATCACTCCCGATGGCCCCGTGATCCTCACGGCACCCCTCGAGTGAACTCAACCGAATATGAATGGAGGGAAAAGTTATGCCTAAGAATGACGTAATCGAATTTGAAGGTACGGTCCTTGAGGCTCTGCCCAACACCGTCTTCAAAGTACAGCTTCCCAACGGCCACATCGTGACCGCGCATATTTCGGGTAAGCTGAGACAGAATTTTATCAGAATTCTGCCCGGTGACCACGTTACCGTTGAGGTTTCGGTTTACGACCTCAATAAGGGACGAATCACCTGGCGTACGAAATAAGTACAATTTTCAGAAAGGTATGGTTAAAAATGAAAGTTAAGCCATCCGTAAAGAAGATCTGCGAAAAGTGCAAGATCATCAAGAGACACGGCCGTGTAATGGTCATCTGCGAGAACCCCAAGCACAAGCAGCGCCAGGGTTGATAGCGAATTTAAGAGAAAGAAAGGATTAACAGAATGGCTCGTATAGCTGGTGTTGATATTCCTAATTCCAAGCGTGTTGAGATTGCTCTTACCTACATTTACGGTATCGGCCGCAAGAGTGCAAATGACATCCTTGCAAAGACCGGCATCAATCCCGACACCCGCGCTAAGGACCTCACTGAAGATGAGGTTGCTAAGCTCCGTGACGAGATCGAGAACAACTACGTTGTAGAAGGTGACCTTCGCCGTGACGTTGCTCTCAACATCAAGCGTCTTGTAGAAATTAACTGCTACCGCGGTATCCGTCACAGAAAGGGACTCCCTGTAAGAGGTCAGAGAACTAAGACCAATGCAAGAACTCGTAAGGGTCCCGTTAAGACTATCGCAAACAAGAAGAAAGGTTCGTAAGTTATGGCTAAAGTTGCAAAGAAGGTTATCAAGAAGCGCCGCGATAAGAAGAATATTCCTAACGGCCAGGTACACATTCGTGCTACCTTCAATAACACCATCGTTACCGTAACCGATACCGAGGGTAATGCAATTTCTTGGGCTTCCGCCGGTGAACTCGGCTTCAAGGGCTCCAGAAAGTCTACCCCCTTCGCCGCTCAGTCCGCTTCCGAGACTGCTGCAAAGGCAGCAATGGAGCACGGTCTTAAGTCGGTTGAAGTATATGTCAGAGGCCCCGGATCCGGACGTGAGTCTGCAATCCGTGCACTCGAGACTGTCGGTCTTCAGATTACAATGATTAAAGACGTTACCCCTGTACCCCACAATGGATGCAGACCCCCCAAGCGCCGCCGCGTTTGATCAAAAAAAGGAGGAACTACAATTATGGCAAGATATACAGGTCCTGTATGCAAGCTTTGCCGCAGAGAGGGCGTAAAGCTCTTCCTCAAGGGCGAGCGTTGCACTTCCGGCAAGTGCCCCTTTGACCGTATCGATCCCAATTCCCGTAACCGTAATGCAGGTCCCGCAGCTCCCGGTCAGCACGGCGCTGCTAAGAAGAAACTGCAGGAGTACGGAAGACAGCTCCGTGAGAAGGAGAAGGTAAGACGCGTTTACGGCGTTCTCGAGCGTCAGTTCGTTAACTACTACGAGAAGGCAGACCGTATGCCCGGTATGACCGGTGAGAATCTTCTCATCCTTCTTGAGAGACGTCTTGATAACGCAGTATTCCGTATGGGCTTCGGTGAGTCCAGAACTCAGTCCCGTCAGCTCACACTTCACGACCACATCCGTGTAAACGGTAAGAAGGTCAACATTCCTTCCTACTCTATCAGAGTTGGTGACGTTATCTCTGTTGCAGAGAACGCACGTGAGAAGGATTCCATTAAGGCTCTCGTAGAGGCTATGGGCAGCAAGAACGCTCCCAAGTGGCTTGAGGTAGACGCTGCGAATGCATCTGCAAAGGTCATCGCTCTTCCCACCAGAGAAGACGTCGGCTTCGACTTCAACGAGCAGCTCATCGTCGAGCTCTATTCCAAGTAATACCGCACATTCTCCCACAGGCTGCACTCCGGCTTTGGGGGTGTGCGTAATACGTGGGAGCATAAACCTATGCGCATAAACTATTATCGCAGACAAAAAATTATTGGAGGGTATAATCTGGAATGATAGAGATTCAAAAGCCAAATATCGTAACGGTAGATGAAAGCGAAGACGGCAGAAGCGGTAAATTTATCGTTGAGCCTCTTGAGCGCGGATACGGAACCACACTCGGAAACTCGCTTCGCAGAGTTCTTATGAGCTCTCTTCCCGGTGTAGCCGTTACATCTATCAAGGTAGACGGTGCATTACACGAATTCACCTCGCTTCCCGGTGTGGCAGAGGATCTGACAGAGATCGTTCTGAATATCAAGGGCATTGTTGCAAAGCTCTATACTCAGGCGCCCAAGACTGTCATCCTTGATGCGGTTGGCCCCGACAACGTAACCGCAGGACACATCAAGCAGGACTCCGATATCGTAATTCTCAACTCGGATCACCACCTCGCAACTCTTGCAGAGGGTGCACACCTTTATATTGAACTGACCTTTGAAAACGGCCGCGGCTACGTATCGCAGGACAAGAACAAGCTTCTGCACGCAGACAGCTTCGGTACTGCAGTAAGCGCACCTATCGGTCTGATCTACACAGACTCGATCTACACGCCCGTTTACAACGTCAGCTACACTGTTGAGAACACTCGTGTCGGAAGTAATATGACCGATTATGATAAACTCACGCTCGAGGTTCTGACCAACGGAACCATTACAGCAAAAGAAGCGATTTCGCTCGGTGCCAAGATTCTCAACGAGCATCTCAACTTGTTTGTGGATTTGTCGGATGAAGCAAAGAACGCGGAGATCATGATTGAGAGACCCGAAAAGGAAAAAGAAAAGGTTCTTGAGATGACCATTGAGGAACTTGACCTGTCTGTACGTAGCTTCAACTGTTTGAAGCGCGCAGGCATTGACACGGTAGAAGATTTGGTCAGCCGCTCCGAGGACGAAATGATCAAGGTTCGTAACCTCGGTAAGAAATCGCTCGAAGAAGTCATCCTTAAGCTCGAAAGCCTCGGTCTTACACTTCGTAACGACGAGGAATAAGAGCGGGACGATTTCATTCACAACACAGATTTATTAAGGAGGAGCATTAAGATGCCCGGAACCAGAAAACTCGGCAGACCTACCGCTCACAGAAAAGCTATGCTTCGCGGTCTTGTTACCTACCTGCTTCAGTACGGCAAGGTTGAGACCACTGTGACCCGTGCTAAGGAAGTCCGTGCACTTGCTGAGAAGATGATCACTCTCGGTAAGCAGAATACACTTGCAAGCCGTCGTGCCGCTTACTCTTTCATCACTTCTGATGAGGTAGTTAAGAAGCTGTTCGACGAGATCGCACCTCGCTACGAGGATGTAAACGGCGGTTACACCTGCATTTACAAGCTCGGCCCCCGTCGTGGCGACGCAGCAGAGATGGCTCTCATCACTCTCGTAACCACCAAGGCTGAAGAAGAGGCAGCTGCAGCAGCTGAGGCAGCAAAGAAGTCTTCCAAGAAGGCTAAGGACGCTGAGTAATTAATTTAATTACGAATCAAGCCTACCCGAAATTCGGGTAGGCTTTTTTTCGCGCGAAATTATCTATATTTTCCCCGCGAGATGTCGCGCACGGCTTCGGCAAGAGCGAGCACGTCATCAGCGGTGTTGAAAGGGGAGAATGAAGCGCGGACGCTGCCTCCGCGATCGCTTCCGAGAACGGCGTGAGCCATTGGATTGCAATGAAATCCTCCGCGAACACAAATGTCGCGCTCGGAAAGAAGATTTGCCACTCGGTCGGACGGGATGCCGTCGATATTAAATGAGAGGACCGATCCTGCATGACGCGGCGTATAGACTGTTACACCTCTGATCTCGGATAGTAGGCGCAAAGTATTCTTGAATAGCATTTCCTCGTGAGAGGCAATGCTTTGAAGTCCGATGTCCTGCAGAGCCTTAATTCCAGCCTCCAAGCCAACGATCGCGGGAGTCGAAAGAGTGCCTGCTTCAAGCCTTTCGGGCAATTCGCGGGGCATTTCGGGGTCGAGAGAGGCACTTCCCGAGCCGCCAAATGTCAGCGGTCGGGCGGGAAAACTACTTGATATTATCAAAGCTCCGCTTCCTTGCGGACCGAGAAGTCCTTTGTGCCCCGGAAGAGCAAGTGCGGAGATGCCGGAGCGTTTCATATCAATCGGGAAATGTCCCGCTCCTTGCGCGCCGTCAACGATGAAGTGCAATCCCTCACGCCGACAAAGCTCGCCTATCTCGTCAAGAGGCATCCTTGCCGAGCAGATATTCGGGCAGGCTGTCGAGATCACCGCAACCGTTTTGGGTCGCACAAGTGAAGAGATCGAGCGGCATATCTTTTGCGAGTTGCGGTTTGGATCGAGAACGTGAGAATCGAAGACCGAGTATGAGCATCCGCGCTCGCGGGCAAGGTATTCAAGCGGACGTCGGACGGAGTTGTGCTCCATATCGGAGCAGATGAAATGCGCGCCGTCACGCGCAAGCGAGAGTATCGCGATATTGAGCGCGTGGGTGGCGTTTTGACAGAAGATCACATTTTCGGGCGACTCTGCCGAAAAGAAATCGCACAGAATTGCTCTGCAATCGTAGATCTTTTCAGCCGCCGCAAAGGCAAGCTTGTGCGATCCCCGACCGGGATTACCGCAGTATTCTTTCATACAGCGCGACATCTCCCCGATAACCTCGGGCGGTTTCGGGAATGATGTGGCGGCGTTGTCAAGATATATCATCATTCACTCCTTGATTATCTCGCGCTCGGCGACAGAGTTGTTTGAAAACGCCATCCGAACACCGAAAAGCTTGCTCTCGCCAAATGCAACGCCCCAAGAGCACCCGCGCCGCGTGCGCGTAGAATCGACCTT
>JAZQJB010000131.1:0-6992 GCA_045541375.1 Eubacteriales bacterium
GCCTCTGCGTCAGCCTTCATCTTCTGAAGGATCATTGCGGAGATCTCCTGGGGGGTGTAGCCCTTGCCGTTGTTGTTTACGCGGCGGTCGGTACCCATATCTCTCTTGATGGAGCTGATGGTGAGGTCGGGGTTGGTGATAGCCTGACGCTTTGCGACCTGACCTACAAGACGCTCGCCGTCCTTCTTGAAAGCTACGACGGAAGGAGTTGTTCTTGCTCCTTCGGGATTGGGAATTACAACGGGCTCGCCGCCCTCAAAAACTGCTACACAAGAGTTTGTAGTACCAAGGTCAATGCCTATAATCTTTGCCATAATAAATTTTCCTCCAAATATATGATCTTTTTGATTTCTGAATTAGTTTGCGACCTTTACGACCGCGTATCTGATAACCTTGTCGCCCCGGAGATAGCCCTTCTGGAGCACCTCAACGACTTCGTTTTCGCCGTAATTCTCGTCCTCGACGTGAAGAACGGCATAGTGGCGTTCGGGATCAAAAGTTTCGCCGACAGCCTTTATTTCCTCGATTCCGAGCTTTGTAAGTCCCTCGTCGAAGCTCTTGAGAATGAGTGCAAGCCCGTCTGCAAGTGCTTTGGGATCCTCGCAGCCCACTGCTCTGCCGAGGTTATCGAGCACGGGCAGGAGCGCGTTGATCGCGTCGGAATAAGCATCCGAATAAACGCTTTCGCGTTCTTTTTGCGAGCGGCGGCGGAAGTTATCGTATTCCGCGCAAACGCGGAGATATTTATCTTCCTTATCCGCAAGAGCAGCCTCAAGATCACCAATCTTCGCTTCAAGCTCGCGGGTCTTTTTGTTTTTCTTTTCTTTTTTATTTTCAGCCTCGGGTGCGGGTGTTTCGGTAGCTTCCTCTGCGGGAGCTTCCTTTACCTCTTCACTTTCGGCTGTGGGGATGTTCTTTTCTTCAGTCATTGTCTTCATCCTTTATATCTATTTCTTTATTTACTTTCTTTCCGGGAGGTGCGAGAGCGGAATACTCATCCATGATCTCGCCCACAGAGCCGCACAGGCGCTCTATCGTTTCGAGGACCTTGGCGTAGTCCATTCGAAGGGGTCCGAGGACTCCGATGACTCCGAGCGTTTTTCCGTCCCTCACGATGGGTTTGAATACTATCGCCGAGTTGTTCATGACCTTGACCGATGATTCGGATCCGATGAGGACCGAAATATCTTCATTCTGTGAGCCCGAAACGAGTTTGAGGATCTCATCCTTCTGCTCGAGCGTTCCGAGTAGATCGCCGAGCTGCTCGGGGCTTTCGTAATCGCGGTAATGAAGCAGGTTTCCGATGCCGGTGAGCTGAAGCTCGCCGCCGTCGTTTTCCGTCAGCGCGGTATAGATCGTTTTGATTATCGGAGCGATGAGCTCGCTGTCCGCGCCCATCTCTTCCTCAAGTTTGAGCATAACCGACATATTCAACGCTTCAGCGGGAAGGCCAACGACTGTCGTATTGAGGACAGCCGCGAGGTGGGAAACAACGTCCTGCGATTTCGGCGTTGTCATTCTGATATGCTTCGATATTACGTTGCCCGAGGCATTTATCATTATAAGAACGAAGTTATATTCATCAATATAAGCCGTTTCAAAGCGTGTTATGACCGCCGAGGATCCTCCGGGCTTAACTGCGAGTCCGGTGTAGTTCGTCATCGCAGAGGCGAGTTTTGAGGCTGTCAGGAGTATCTGATCGAGCTCCGCTGTCTTGCTCTTGAGGATACGGTCGATCTGCGCGATCTCATTTTTTGTCATCGCGTAGTGCTCAATGAGCTGGTCGACGTAGAATCTGTATCCGAGCTGCGAGGGGACTCTGCCCGCCGAGGTGTGCGGCTGTTCGAGATAACCAAGCTCCTCAAGCTCCGCCATTTCGTTTCTGATAGTCGCCGAGGAGCAGCTGATGCCCGGGAGCTGCATGAGTGACTTTGAACCGATCGGCTCGCCGAGCTCGATATGCGATTCAACGATAGCTTTCAGTATCTGTTTTTTTCTGTTACTGAGTTCACTTCCGTACATAACTTTCTCCTTTCGGCAATAAAAGCGGCACCGTTTGCGGTCCGTCTTTTAGCACTCATTATTCTCGAGTGCTAACCTACGCTAATAATATACCACAAACGATGCCGTTTTTTTACTCTTTTGTTTAGATTTTTTGTGAATTATTTGTGAACATTGGCAGATAGAGTGCTAATCTGCAAAAATATTCCGAATTTATTGCTCTATTGCCCAATATTCGATAGCGGATACGCTGTCGCCGTCGAAGCGGAAGCGAAGCTCGGTGTTGCCCTTGACGTAAACGACGTTGCCGTTCTGCTCAGTGAAGGATGAACCGTATGCGTTGATAACCTCGCTGCGGGTCGATCCGAGCATAATTCCCTCGGGGGTTGCGACAGAGTCATCGGTGAAGCAAACGTTGAGAACGTAGTCAACTTCGTTTTCGGGATAGGTGCGAAGCTTGAAGCCGGGATAGGTATAGTCCTTATCAAGTCCCTGATAGAGGCAGCTCGGGCTTTCCTCATAAGACGTGGGATCGCCGATGCCGTTCAGGAGCTCCGACATTTTTGCGTGAGGAGTGACCGCGGTATTCTTATATATAAAGGAATACACGCTGTTCTCTGCCTCAGGCGAGGTCGTTTCCTCAGGAGGGAGGGTGATATCCGCGCCGCCATTATTGCAGGAAGCGAACATTACGGTAATTACAGAAAGCAATAAAATTGCCGATATGATCTTTTTCATTTTAGTTTTCCTTTCACTGTCCGAAATATTCAGAGGGTATCTCGAGGTTTACAAGCGGACGCTTAGATACCTCGGGGAATTTTTCAACATCATAAGTGTAATAGTTTTCGAGCTTATAGTCAGCATTACGCCATCTGGTATAAGCCTCAATCTGGGAGTTGGTCATAAGATAGGTTGCGAGATTGTAGGGTGAGCGCTGAGGGGTGGCGTCGAAATGATACCACGCGGGAGAAGTCTGGGTTCCTATATTGACAAGCACCCAAAAATGTGTTCCCGTGCCCTCGATCTTTGCCGATTCGGATCTTTCGACAATATGCGCGTCAAAGCCGAGGTAGCGCAGAATCGAATAGGAAACCGCACAATATGTGAAGCAGTCACCCGTATAGGCACCGTTCAGCGCCTCGTAAGCTTCCTTACGCCAGTCGATGTGCTTGGATGTGTTGCTGTACTTCATATTATCATAAACATATCTGAAAACTGAGTAAGCCTTTTCCTCTGCCGTCATCTTGCTTGTGATATGAAGATCCTTTTCTATCCTTGCTATTACGGCGTTGAGCATATCTTCGGTCACGCCGGCATCGTGGACTGTCAGAGTGACCGCACGGCGGGTTTCATTGCCTGCGCCGTCCTTTGCAACGATATATATCGTATATTTACCGGGGACATTGAGATTTGCATCGGCGGTGTCAAGTGAAAGCTCGACCTGACCGCTGTCGTCTGTTGCCTCTACGCTTGCGCGCCAGATAACGGTTCCGCCCGCATCAGATTCGAGTGCATCGGGAGCAGAAATTATCACGGGACTTTCTGTATCTGTGGTCACCGTAAAGTAGCTTGCATAAACCGTGGAATTTCCGAATGCATCGGTAAGGACGATGTTTACGTTAACGGTTCCCGAGGATGCCATATCGGGCTCTGTTTCGTAAGCCACGGTTACGCGGCTTTTATCAACGATGTTGCTGACAAAATCCGAAGCGGAAGGGATCTTGTTATAGCAAGCCTGAGGGGTAACAGTCGCCGAAGGAGGTGTTCTATCTGCAATCTCGAGAACAACGTCGTAAGTTGCGCCTTCATAAAGTATCTGAAGCATATAGATGCCTGCGACATCCTTGTTGATTCCCGAAAGCTCGGAAAGATATTCTCCCGCGCCTTCCCTTCCCGAAAATACGTCAGCGGAGGGAAGATCGTCGCCGAGCTCGGAAACGTAATGTGTATAAAGAAGGCCGTGTTCATCAACGACGGTGAGAACAAAGGAATATTCGGTCTTGTTGCCCGCGCCGTCTTCAAGGATAACGGTAATGTCTTGGCGTCCCGCTTTGTCGAGATCGGGCTTCTTTTTGAATCTTACCTCTACATTCGTTGCATCTTTGATGTCGGATACGCAGTCCTCGGCATAAAGCTCACTTCCGCGCCATACAGAAAGATCTGTAACGGTGGCGGTCGGCGCGTTAGTATCAACGACGACAAGTTTTGTCTTGCAAGCAGAGCCATCGACAATGAGCTTGATCTTATATTCTCCGACCTCGGAAAGGCTGTATGACACGCCATCCGCGAATTCGGCAGTATGTGACTTATCTATCAGAAAATCAGATGCGGATATCGAGCTTCTTCCCGCTTCGACTGTTACGCTTCTTGCGACAAAATCGGGTCGTGAAAACATATTCCCGAGAAGGAGGGCAACCACGACGACCAAAAGCACCGAAAGTGCGGCGATCGCATAAATTATCTGCTTGCCGTTTGCGGGAGCAGGTCTCTCTTTCCGCACGGGCTCGCTGTTATATTTACTTCTGTAATCTTTATAATCCATTTGTCTACCCTTGAGCTTAAAATTGTTCTATTATATTATACCACTTAAACCCATGCATTAAGTTGCCAAATGATAAATAAAAAATAAACAATAGAAATGATCGGGCAAGATGCCCGATCATTTCTATTGTTTTTAACCCATGCGCTCGCCGAGCTGTACTCCGCCGAGAATATGAAAATGAAGATGCTTGACAGATTGGCAAGCATCGGCGCCGCAGTTAGTAATAACGCGGTAGCCTCCGCCAAGATTTTCAGCCTTGGCGATCTCGGGGATAGCCTCAAAGATCTTTGAAACGTATACGCTGTTTTCCGCGCCGATCTCATCGGCAGAGGAGATATGAACCTTGGGCACTACAAGAATATGTACGGGTGCTTGGGGATTGATATCGCGAAAAGCATAGACGTATTCGTTCTCATAAACCTTCGACGAGGGAATGTTACCCTTGATGATCTCGCAGAATAAGCAGTCCATCAGTCAGCAAGGAAGGTTACTCTTCCGCTTGTGATCTCGGTGATAAGGTCTACGATACCAACGATGACACCGATGCAGAAGAAGCAGAGGATACCTACAACAAGGGTTGTGGTATTCTTGGTCTCAAGATAGCGAAGAATGCGGTAGATTCCGCTTGCCAGTCCGCCTGTCCAAGGGAGGAAAAGGAGGATCTTAGCAATAAGGGGAAGCTCCTCGAATTTTTCCGTGTACTTTACCTGTTCAGACATTTTGCGCCTCCGAGATTAGTCGATCCACCAAACGTTGCCCTTGAGAAGGATGCAAACAAGGTCGATGAGCCACATGAAGGGGATACCTACGAAGATAAGAACTACAGCGAGGATAACGCCGATCCAGTTCTGCTTCTGAAGGCTGCGGCATACACGGTAGATCATCCAAACGATAGCGATCGCGGGGATGCAGAGAATGAGCTTGACTATCTTAGGAAGATTGTCAATAGCTTTGATGAGAGAATCCATTTCAAATACCTCTTTCATATATTTTGGGATAATAAAAGTATAACACATAATCAAATAAAAGTCAATACTTTACTTATCATTTTGTGTCTGAAAAAAGAAAAAACAGGCAAACCGAATTACCGGCTTGCCTGTATCTTCATAAAAGAAAGGCTTATTTATACTTTCTCTTTCTTGCTGCTTCAGACTTCTTCTTGCGCTTTACGCTGGGCTTTTCATAGTGCTCTCTCTTACGGAGCTCTGCGAGTACACCGGAGCGTGCACACTGCTTCTTGAAGCGACGAAGAGCGTTATCAAGAGATTCGCCTTCTCTGAGCTTAACTTCTGCCATTTTTATTTCCCTCCCCTCGCTAACAAAGAAATTAACGGAACTATTATACACTAATTTGGGGCAAATGTCAATAGTTTTTTGCAATTTTCTTGCATTCTTTTTCTATTTTTGCCCCAAATTGAGCATAAGATTCTTATTTTACAACGATATTAACGATCTTATTGGGAACCGCGATCTCTTTGATAACAGTCTTACCTTCGATCGCAGCGGCTATTCTTTCGTCTGCCTTCGCGAGTGCGATAGCCTCGTCCTTCGGGCAGTTGAGAGGAAGAACTACGGTTGCACGGACCTTACCGTTGATCTGAACTGCAACCTCGATGGATGCGTCGACTGTCTTTGCCTCATCGTATGCGGGCCACTTTGCAAGCGAGAGCAGGCTCTTGCCGCCGAGGATCTCGTTGATCTCTTCGCAGAGGTGAGGAGCGAAGGGACAAAGGAGAGTTGCGAAAGTGAGCAACTCATCGCGTGTGAGAGTGCCGCAATCATAGATCTTGTTGAGAAGCTCCATCATAGCCGCGATGGCGGTGTTGAACTTCATAGCCTCGATGTCCTCGGTGACCTTCTTGATGGTCTTGTGGAAAGGAACTTCGAGAGCGGAGGTCACACCGTTGCCTTTGGCGATGTCGCAAAGATCTGCAACTCTGTCAAGGAATCTCTTGCATCCGCGAACGCTGCTTTCGTTCCAGGGAGCTGCTGCGCCGTAGTCACCCATGAAGAGGACGTAAGTACGGAGAACGTCTGCGCCGTAGGTGTCGATAACGTCGTTGGGATCAACGCCGTTGCCGCGGGACTTACTCATCTTCTCGCCATCCGCACCGAGGATAAGACCCTGTGCGGTACGCTTTGCATAAGGCTCTGCGGTGGGAACTGCGCCGATGTCATAGAGGAAGTGGTGCCAGAATCTCGAATAGATCATGTGGCGGGTTACGTGCTCCATACCGCCGTTGTACCAGTCAACGGGGAGCCAGTAATCGAGCTTTGCGGGATCTGCGAGAGTTTCTGCATTGTGAGGATCGATATAGCGGAGGTAGTACCAGGACGAGCCTGCCCACTGGGGCATCGTGTCGGTCTCTCTTTTTGCGGGTGCGCCGCACTTGGGACAGGTGCAATTTACGAACTCGTCGATTCTCGCGAGAGGCGATTCGCCGCCGAC
>JAZQJB010000132.1:0-3610 GCA_045541375.1 Eubacteriales bacterium
CTCACCGTCGCGGTACTATGGAGATCGGTGACAGACTTTATGGTGTTACGATGCCTCAGAGGGGTATCTCCCAGGCTATAGAGCTTAACGTAAACGAAATTGAAGGAAAGCAGAAGGAGTTGCTCGATGGGGTTCTTTGAGAGATTAAAAGAAGGTCTGCTCAAGACCAAGAACGCGATAGTCGGAAAGATAGACAGCGTTTTTAAGATGTTCAGACAGGTGGATGAGGACCTTTTCGAGGAGCTCGAGGAGTTGCTCATTTCCGCCGATATAGGTTTTAATGCAACCGAAGCTATACTCGACGAGCTTCGCGATATCGTCAAGGATAAAAGTATCAAGGAGCCCGAGGAGGTCAAGGATGAGCTTTACAAGATACTTCGCAAGAAAATCGGTCAGTACGAGCCGCTGAGGCTTGAAACCAAGCCGTCCGTCATTCTTGTAATCGGCGTAAACGGTGTTGGTAAAACTACATCAATAGGTAAGATTGCCGCAGAGCTTAAGAGCCGCGGTAAGAAGGTTGTAGTTGCGGCGGCGGATACGTTCAGAGCCGCGGCGGCAGAGCAGCTCACCGTATGGTGTGAACGCGCAGGCGTTGATATTATCAAGCAGGCTGCGGGTGCTGATCCTGCATCGGTTGTATTCGATGCTATTAATGCGGTTAAGAGCAGAAAGGCCGACGTTCTTCTTATAGACACTGCAGGAAGACTTCATAACAAGAAGAATCTTATGGATGAGCTTGCCAAGATAGACCGCGTGATCGGCAGAGAGCTTCCGGGGTGCTCCAAGGAGACGCTTCTCGTTCTCGATGCTACCACGGGTCAGAATGCCGTGCTTCAGGCTAAGGAATTTAAAACGGCATCAAATATCACAGGACTTGTTCTCACCAAGCTTGACGGCACTGCAAAGGGCGGAATCGTTATAGCGATAAGAGAGGAACTCGGTATTCCTGTTAAGTTTATAGGAGTTGGCGAGAGAATAGACGATATGAAGCCGTTCTCGCCCGATGAATTTGCATCCGCGCTATTCGAAAAGGAGTAATTATGCTTACAAGTAAACAAAGAGCGTATTTAAGAAAAATGGCGCAGCAGATGGATACCATATTCCAGATCGGTAAGGGCGGTATAACAGACGAGATCTGCCAGCAGATATCGAACGCGCTTGAGGCTCGCGAGCTAATCAAGGTCAGAGTCCTTGAGAATAGCGGATATACCGCAAGAGAGGCGTCAGATACTATCGCCGAAAAGACGGGTGCCGATGCCGTAGCATGCGTAGGAACGAGATTCGTTCTTTATCGTGAGTCAGAAAAGAAAAAGAAGATAGAGCTCCCGCGCTGATATGGATGAGTTGCTGAACGTTCTCAGAAAAAGTGTTAAGTCAAGAATAAGCGAAAGGCGATATCTTCATACGCTCGGCGTCGAGGATATGGCAACTAAGCTTGGCGAGCACTTCATTCCTGAAATGATATCCGAGCTTCGCGCTGCAGCGCTTTTGCACGATGTCGCTAAGGAGCTTGACTATCAAGAGCAGATAAAAATAATATCGGATCAGGATATATTGGTATCGGATGAGGATATTGCCACCTTACCGGCGGTGCATTCATTTGCCGCGTGCGGTGTCATTAAGCGTGATTTTCCTGATTACGCAACGCCCGAAATACTTTCTGCAGTCTACAACCACACTCTTGGTGCGCCGGATATGTCCTTATTCGATAAGATCATTTATATTGCTGATTACATCGAGGAAGGAAGATGCTATTCGTCATCATGTGAGGTCCGTTCATACCTTTTGCAGGCGCTTGAGGATAATTCGGAAGACAAAATGGCTTGCATCAACCGTGCTATTGTTATGTCGATAGACCACACGGTAAAGCATTTGAACGCTACCATGGCGCCCATAAACAGCAAGACGCTTTTAACAAAAAGTTCTTTGCAAACCTTAAATTAACTCACATCCCGCGACCGAAATAAGTAAAAACTATTCTAAAGACGTTTGCCTTTGGAGGTTTTTATGAAAAAACTGGTCTGTATTGTCGTATTTGTCTATATGCTGCAGTTATTTCCAATGTTTCTCAACTCTTGCGATGAGTGCGTAGAGGCGGCTGTCAAGGAATTGGATAACGGTGGAATTACCTATTTGTTGTGCGGACTTGATGATGCAGCGGAAAACACGGATTCCATACTGCTTATGAATTACAGCTTCGCCCTTAATTCCGCACATTTTATTCAAATACCGCGTGACACCTATTTTGAATATAAGGGATATTCGCGAATAAATTCAATCTATCCGTTATTACGTAGCGAGGGAATGAACAGAGATGAGGCTATGGAAACCTTCAGGGGGCTTCTCTCAAATGCGCTGGGCATAGAGATAGACGCTTACGTCGCGTATACGACTGATGCATTTGCCAATATAATCGATGCTATCGGCGGTGTAACGCTCGATCTTCCTTGCGATATGTTCATTAAGGACTCTTCGGGGAGTGTTATTCTTAAGCTTCACCGAGGGATGAACAAAATTAACGGAAGTGATTCGATAAACTTTTTGCGTTCGCGCAACTCGTATCTTATGGGAGATATAGGAAGACTCGATGCACAGAAGATGTTTATTTCAGCACTCCTTAAGGAAGTGAAGCACAATCTTGGAATAAACGATATTTTGAATCTTTGCAGCACTCGATTTGATGGATGGGTGATCAGCTGTAAAATTGGTGATTTTTTGAAAATCGCTGCAAAAAACGGTGGCAGAATAGCCAACATATCGACGAGATATCTTAATATCCCCGGCGCTGTTTGTCGGGATAAGACCGGATCCTGGCGATACTCTGTTTGCGCATATGACTGCAGGGAGATGTTTTCTTCACTAGGATTTAGAGTTGTTGATTCCTTTGATAAAAAGAGAATTTTAGAATCCGAGGAAGCGGACTTTTCCAAAATATACAACGGTAAAAATTATAGCTCAAAAATTTATGACGACGATTCGCTTCGAGATCTGGAGATCAAAATGAAGTGAGTCATCCGGGAAAGGATCTTTATAATGCAAACTATTCCTACGACAGAGCTTAAATCTGCTGACTCCAAGCTCAGAGCAGAAGCGGCTGTAAAGGTCTTGCTCGAGAAGAAGGGCTTGAGTGTCAAGCTCTTTGATGTCCGCGACACCTCCTCGGTTACAGACTTTTACATCAACGCAACCGGACGATCCTCGACGCAGGTAAAATCGCTCGCCGATGACGTTGTTCACTCCCTTTCACTCAAGGGAGCGGACGCTCTAAGGGTTGAGGGAAGAGAAGGTAACGCTTGGCTTCTTGTGGATTACGGCGACGTTATTGTTAACGTATTTGATAAGCCGTCGCGTGATTTTTATAATTTAGATAGGCATTTCCCCGAGCAGAGCTCGGTTGATATATCCTACCTCGTTGCAGAGGTTGACGCAAAGCTTCAAATTAACAGTGATAAATAAAGAGGGTAAAACAATGCTTTACGATTATTCAAGAATTGAGAAGAAATGGCAAGCAAAATGGGATGAGGAGAATGCGTTTGCTGCAAAGCAGGATTTTTCTCTTCCCAAGTATTTCGCGCTTGTAGAATTCCCCTATCAAGTCGGAGGCCAAGCG
>JAZQJB010000133.1:0-19934 GCA_045541375.1 Eubacteriales bacterium
TCACAAAGGCTTCGTAGATTGCCTTGATCGCTGTTTCGAAATCCTTCTCCTCCACGCCGACGATGATGTTCATCTCTGAGGACCCCTGGTCGATCATTCTGATGTTGACACCCGCGTTCGAAACGGCAGAGAAGACTCTTGCCGCGGTGCCCTTAGCCTTGATCATACCGCGTCCGACGACTGCGATCAGCGCAAGTCCGTCATCAACGGTGATGCTGTCGGGCTTGAGGGTGCGGTTAAGGGAAGCAATAAGCTTTTCGCGGATGGGATCGATATCGGCGGTTGCAACGATAACGCTCATCGTGTCGATGCCGGTGGGCATATGCTCGAATGCGATGCCGTTTTCCTCGAACACCTCAAGCATACGGCGTCCGTAGCCGATCTGAGAGTTCATAAGGTCGTCCTCAACCGTGAATACCGAGAAGCCGCGTCTGCCGGCAATACCCGTGATAATGTGCTTGTTATCATAGTCGGATGCCGAAGCAACGATCATAGTTCCGTCGTCGCCGGGGCGCATGGTGTTTCTGATGTTGATAGGAATACCCGCAATTCTTACGGGGAAGATCGCATCCTCGTGAAGAACGGTAGCTCCCATATAGGAAAGCTCACGGAGCTCGCGGTATGTAACCGTTTCAATAGCTCTGGGGTTATCAATGATCCTCGGGTCAGCCATCATGAAGCCCGAAACGTCGGTCCAGTTTTCGTAAAGGTCGGCGCCCGCCGCACGGGCAACGATAGAGCCGGTTATATCCGAGCCGCCGCGGGAGAATGTCTTGACAGTGCCGTTGGGCATAAGTCCATAGAAGCCGGGAATGATCGCGCGCTCGTGGCGTGCAAGCTCTGCTGTGAGAACCTCGTGGGTCTTCTCTGCATCAAAGGTTCCGTTATCCTTGAAGAGAATAACGTTTTCGGCGTCGATAAAGTCGAAACCGATGAACTTTGCGAGAATAAGTCCCGAAAGGTATTCGCCTCGGCTTGCGGCAAAGTCACGGCCTGCTCTGCCTTGAATGGCATTTTTGATATAACCAAGCTCACCGCTTATATCAAAATCAAGACCAAGGTCTGTAATGATGCCCTGAAAGCGGGCGCAGATGTTGCTGTAGCAAGTTTCAAATTCTTCTTTTGTTGAAGCCTCGCGGGCGAGGTTGTAGCACTGATAAAGCATATCGGTGATCTTGATATCATCAGAAAAGCGCTTGCCGGGCGCGGAAGGAACGACGTATCTTCTGTCGGGATCTGCCGCGATGATTTCCGCAACTCTTCTGAATTTGTCGGCATCCGCAAGCGAGGAACCGCCGAATTTTACAACCTTAATACTCATTTTTATTGCTCCGATCTCGTTGATTTTACATTATACTATAATATTATACAGATTTTTTCGATTCTGTCAACAGAGAAATGAAAATATTTTGGGATTTTTTCATAATTTCTGTGTTTTTAACATATAGAAAATGTCCCGCGAAGGTTCAATAATGCATTTTTACAACGGTATCAATACTTGTAGTATAAGAATTTGTAGAAATACGGATAATCGGAGTAAAGATCGGCAAGAGTTTTCCGCGACGATACCGCGGGATCATTGATGGTGAACCCCGAGGCGGTCAGAGTCGATCCGCCCTTATATCCTGTGATAACCACCCAATGCTGACCTCCCGATGCAGTTTTGGCACCGAAAAGGACCGGCTTGCCTGCTTTAAGCTGGTCATAGATCTTCTGAAGGTAGCCCGAACTGCTTGTTATCATCGCATAATCACTCGGCCAATATACGTTGCCCGATGAAGTGTAGCTCAATTTTCTTGACATAGCATCGGGGTAGATCGTCTTTCCCGTGCGATACGACTCGATCATTGCGAATGAAGTCGTAGTGCAGCCGACACGGTAGATCGACTTTCCCGATCTGCCGAGCGTGACGCTTGCCCATCTTTTGTCTGTCTGCATATAATGCGGAACAGAAAGCGAGACGGCGGGATAAGCGTTTGCCGATGCAAGATATTGCGAGCTTACGTAACCGAGCTTTGTGCCGTTATAAAGAATACGGCTCCAATCGCCCGTAGTCCAGAGAACCAGAACGACCTCACCGCTCGGCAGGCTTCCGATCCTCGAATATGATGTTCCCGCACCGCTTCTGACGTTGAGGTTTCCGCTTGCGGTCTTGACGACCTTCGCGGTCGCGCTGACGGTATCTATGTAGTCGGAATGGCAATAGCCGTATTTTCCGTCGTCAAACTCCACGTACCACCAGTCGCCCGATCTCCACATAAGGGTTACGTAATTACCCTTGTAAAGTGAAGAGATAACCTCGGACGATGACGAAGCAGAACGCCTCACGTTGAGTGCGGTGCTGGCGGTTGCAACGCGCCCCGCCTTTGAGGTCTCCGACGCTGCGCTTGCGCCGAAGGGTGCCGCAAAGAGCGAAAGGAGCGCCACCGCCGATAAAATGAATGCAGTAATTCTTTTTGTCATAATGTCTTTCCTCATTTCCTTCGGCAAACCTGATTTGCCGAAATATTTCACATTCCCCCTTTTTGCGCTGTGTTGCATATATGCATGTATATTATAACATATCCCCGCTGGGTTGCCAAGAGGCAAAATTATGGTAAAAAAGTCAGGGCATCCCGCTTTGGGATACCCTGAAATGGAATAATTATTCTTCAAATGAAGGTCTTCTGCGAGGTCTTTCTTCGCCGTCCTCGCCGTGGTGTCTTGGAGGTCTTCTGTGCGGACGGTCATCTTCGTCAACATCGCGACCGCCTTCAAGATAACGCTTTGCCTGAGTAGTGAAAAGATCATAGTACTTGCCTCTCTTTGCCATCAGATCGTGGTGGTTTCCCTCCTCGATAAGTTCGCCGTATTCAAGAACGAGGATCTTGGTGGCGATAACCGCAGAGGAAAGCCTGTGCGAAACGAATATTGTGGTCTTGCCCTCGCGGAGAGTATCAAACTGATTGAATATCTCCTGCTCAGCCATCGGGTCAAGCGAAGCGGTCGGCTCGTCGAGGATCATAATTTCGGAGTCGCGGTAGAAAGCTCTTGCGATAGCAAGCTTCTGCCACTGACCGCCCGAAAGCTCGATGCCTTCCTTTTCAAAGATACGCGTGAGAGGCGTGTCATAACCTTCGGGAAGCTTTGCGATATAGTCCTCCGCATTTGCCTGACGCGCACATCCTTCAACCTTTTCGCGATCTTCGGTTTTGTGAATGTCACCGAAGGAAATATTTTCCGCAGCGGTTACTGCGTATTTACCGAAGTCCTGGAAGATAATGCCGAACAAGTCGTAAAGCTCGCGAACGTCATATTCTCTCAAGTCCTTACCGTCAAGAAGGATCCGTCCCTCGGTGGGATCGTAAAGACGTGTGAGCAGCTTGATGAGCGTTGTCTTTCCTGCGCCGTTCAGGCCGACGAGCACGACAGTTTCTCCGGGACGGAATGTTGTCGAAAGATTCTTGATGACCTTTCTGTCAGTACCCGGGTAAGAGAAGGATACGTTATCGAAAACGATAGTATGCGGCGCATTCTTATCAACCTTCTTCGGGGGCTCGGCGATAGGCACGATCGACGGCTTTTCCTTCATAAAGGAAATAAGGTTGTCAATAAAGAGAGTGCCCTCGTATACCGATGCCGATGTGTTGATAAAGGAAGTTACGCAGTTTGCTATAGAGTTCAGCGCGCCCGTGTAAAGGCTGTAGTTACCGATCGTAAACCTTCCGACAAATACTCCAAAAGCAATAACGGCATAGAATATGCAGTTTACAACTGCAGATATGATCGCAATGCCGATCAGCCACGCGCTCTCCGCAATGATCAGCTTGCGAAGACCCGCATAGTATTTTTTGAATACCCTGTTGTATCTGTCGATAAAGGTATCGGCAAGGTCGAAGATTCGGATCTCTTTGACAAGATCCTTGTTGACAAGCAGCCCTGAAAAGTAAGAAAGCTGTCTGCGGTCCTTCGAACGCCAACGCACGTATTGGAAATGCTTTCTTCTGTAAACGAAGGAAACGATAGCCGAGGGTACAGAAATGATCACAACACCAAGCGGCATCCACCACATATTCGGAATGCGTGCGAGAATGAGTATGTAGCTTATGAGCTGGATGATCGTAGAAATGATCGAGAAGGTTGACTGGAGCGTCTGTATAGGTCTGTGCCCTGCCTCACGGTTAGCGTTTTCAAGCTTTTCGTAAAAGGCAGGCATATCGAATGAAGCAAGATCGATCGTTCTTGCCTTTTCCATTATCTGGACTTTTACCTGATTGGTAACTTTTTCGCCGGCTATTCTGATTATCGAACTGCTGATCCGTGTAACGACTCTGTTGCAGATGCGATAAACGAAAAGGACTATAAGCATCGAGAGAACAGCCGATCCCCAAAAGGATGCGGTGAAGGGAATTCCTGCCTCTTCGGAAAGTATCCGCTCTTGTATAACAAGATGTAATTCGTCAAGTACCGAGGCCGATATCATCGAGCCGATAACGGGCATAATACCGTCAAAGATCGAGATAAATACCATCGTAAAGAGGATCAGAGGACTTGCTCTCCATACAATTACGAAGATGTAGCCAAGCCTGTAAAAGAATCCTCCGAAAAGCTCCGAGAGATAGCGCGGAACGTCTTTGATGTTTTTGGGCTTTTGGACTTTTTCATATTCATATCTGGGTCCGCCCCATCCGCCGTTTCCGGGTCCCATAAAATCACCCTTTCTTTGTTGTCATTGCATATATTATACCACAAAATAGTTGCGCGCGCAACTGTTTTTTGAAAAAATCTTGCATTTATTAAAAAAATATTGCAAAAATGCGAAAAATGTAGTATAATGAAGATACGATAACACTTAGGAGAATGATTATGATGAAAATTTTCCCTGCCGATATATTGCTCCCCGACTTTTCAGAGGTTGACGGAAACAAGTGGGCGTGCGTTGCCTGCGACCAGTATACATCCGAGCCCGAGTATTGGGAGCGCGTTGCCGCCGCCGTAAAGGAGTCGCCCTCTACGCTAAATCTGATGCTCCCCGAGGTATGGCTCGAGGATTCCGAAAATAGAATTCCTCCCATCCACGCGGCAATGAAGAAGTATATTGACGAAGAAATACTCAAGGAGCATAAAAACTGCGCGGTATACCTTGAACGCATCCAGTCGGACGGCAAACTCCGCCGCGGTCTTGTCTGCGCTATCAATCTTGAGGATTACGATTTTTCCGTCGGATCGATCTCTCCCGTCCGTCCCACCGAAAAGACCGTCGTTGAGCGTATACCTCCCAGACTCGCCGTAAGACGCGGCGCACCTCTCGAGATGCCTCACGTAATGCTTCTTGTGGACGACGCGGATGACATTCTCCTTTCTCGATTTGCGGGAAGAGGAGCGGATGCATATTCCTTCGACCTTGCCGAGGGCGGCGGAAGCGTTAAAGCCTCGTTTGTTTCCGAAGATGAATTTGAATCGCTTAATTCCGCTCTTGCAGTTTTGGCACAGAACGCGGAAAAGAGAGCGAAGAATAACGGCGGTGCGCCCATAACTCTTGCAGTCGGCGACGGAAACCACTCTCTCGCGACCGCAAAGGCTTCCTGGCAGGAGATCCGCGCGAATCTGACCGAAGATGAAGCAAAAACTCATCCCGCACGCTATGCGCTTGTCGAGGTCTGCAACCTGCACGAGGAGAGCCTTGTTTTTGAACCGATATACAGACTGATCGAAAACATCGATGTTATGGAGCTTGCAAACGATTTTGAAGCATTTGCCGCAAGCCAAAACGGAAGATTCCCCGCGCAGACATTTGATATGATCCTCGAAGGCAACAACGTAGAGGTGGTCATCGAGCACCCCGAATACACTCTTCCCGTTGCAAGCCTCCAGCATTTCCTCGACGAATGGCTCAAGTCCCATCCGCGCGCCCTCATAGATTACATCCACGGCGAGGACACTCTTTGCCGCCTCGCCGCCCGCGATGCCTGTGCGGGATTTGTGTTTGAAGGAATGTCAAAAGCCGATCTTTTCCCCGCAGTCGAAGCCGACGGCACTCTTCCGCGAAAGACCTTCTCGATGGGTCACGCAGCCGATAAGAGGTTTTACATCGAGTGCAGAAAGATATTGTAAAATACTTAAAGAACCGATTTTTCAGTCGGTTCTTTTTTTATGCCGACTTGTGACATATTTTTCTCAACACATCGAATATAATAGAGGTGAGGTGATGAAGGTGGGACAAACGGTATATGCCGACGTTCTTTTTTTGATAAATTTCAGCATGGACTTCCTTGTTTTTTATATTTGCGCAAGACTTGCTGGGCGCAGGCTTTATCCCTTCAGAAGTGTTCTTGCCTCTGCCCTTGGCGGTGCTTATGGAGTCGCCTCACTGTTTATTGATGCAAATGGGTTTGTTACCTCGGTCTGTGATGTTGCGGCATTGATCGTTATATGTTGCGTGGCTTTTGCATCAAAGAAGATGCGGTTACGCGATTTCTTTGGCAGATGCATCCTTTTTGCCCTGATATCCTCGATCCTCGGCGGTATTATGACTGCGCTTTCTTCGATACTTGAGCGTTCGGGATTTGCCTCACTTGAGTACGAAAGCGGCGACGATATCAGCGTCTGGCTCTTTGCTTTGATAGCAGCAGCGGGCGGTGCGGCAGCATTTGTCGGCGGAAAACGTATGAAGCGGATAGCAGCCGCCAAGAGCGCCGACGTTGAGATCAGAATGAACGGCAAAAGCATTGTGATCCGTGCAATGACGGATACGGGCAATATGCTGACCGATCCTTTAAGCGGAAGGCCGGTCGCGCTTTGCGAGCTTAAGGCTGTTGAACATCTCTTCCCGGCGGAAATGATCAATTACTTGAGGAGCGGCGAGTTTTCATCGGGCATTTGTTCAGAAATTGCCTCAAAGATCAGATTTATTCCCGCAAGGGGTGCCATCGGCGGCAAAACATCATTACTTGCCGCAGTAGAGCCAGATGCGGTAACGGTTATTAACGATAAGGGAAAAAGAGAAGCGGACATACTCATCGCTCCCGTTCCCTATAATTTAAGCGCAGGCGAAAGCAGAGCCTTGCTTCCGCCGGGACTTGTTGATTAAGGAGATTAATATGCTTACGAATATCATTTTGCGTGTGCGTCTGCTATTCGCCCGCTTCTTTGCAAAGTTAAACAACGGCGATGGAATATATTACGTCAACGGCCCCGATACCTTGCCGCCGCCTCTTACGGCAGAGGAAGAGAACGAAGCAATAGCGGAATTTGAATCGAGCGGAGACCGAATGATCCGCAGCTTGCTGATCGAACGCAATCTCCGCCTTGTCGTTTACATAGCCCGCAAATTCGAAAGCACCGGCATCGGAATCGAGGATCTTGTTTCGATCGGCACAATGGGGCTGATCAAAGCGATCGGCAGTTTTCGCTCCGACAAAGGCATCAAGCTTGCAACCTATGCCTCGCGCTGTATCGAAAACGAGATCCTGATGTATATCCGCAAGCACAGCCAGACAAGGTGCGAGGTATCTCTCGACGAGCCGCTCAACGTCGATTGGGACGGCAACGAGCTCCTTCTTTCAGATGTCCTCGATTCGGGAGAGGAAAGCGTCTGCGAGCAGTTTGCGGCAAGCGAGGAAAGAATACAGGTCCGCCGCGCGGTTGCCGCGCTTGCACCTCGGGAGCGGCAGATAATCGAGCTTCGTTACGGCCTCACCGGCAAACGTGAGCTGACACAAAAAGAGGTCGCAGACCTTCTCGGAATCTCGCAATCTTACATATCAAGGCTTGAAAAAAGGATAATTGAGGGCTTGCGGCGCGAAATGACGGGAAAAATATAAAAATATTTTGAGAAATTTTCAAAAAGGTATTGCAAATTTGATTGAAATGTGATATAATTTTACGGTAATTGCAATACCGACGGCAAAATCCGTCAGAATAATGCTAAAAGTGAGGTGTTTATTGTGAAGCAGGGTATCCATCCCAAGTATGAAGAGGTAACAATCAAGTGCGCTTGCGGCGAGACCGTAACCACTCGTTCCACCAACCCTAAGGGCGGCAACGAGATCAGAGTTGAAATTTGCTCGAAGTGCCATCCCTTCTTTACCGGCAAGCAGAAGTTTGTTGATGCCGGCGGACGTGTTGACAAGTTCAACAAGAGACTCCAGGGCAAATAATTGTCAAGAACAGTGGGCGAGATTTGCGCGTATGCGTATGCTTGCCCATTTTTCTTTTTATACTAATCCTCACGGAGGTGATTTTTTATGGAACTGAAAATTACAGATAAAATAATTGCGGGCAGGGCAGTGCTCGTCGGTGTCGATTCCTTTGGAATGGCAGAGGGTGAATGCGAGATCTCGCTTGCCGAGCTTCGCAGACTTCTCGATACCGCGGGCGGCGAAACTGTGGCGACACTCATCCAGACCCGCTCGAATCCCGATGTCCGTACCTACATTGGTTCGGGTAAGCTCCTTGAGCTTGCCGAGCTTTGCAAGAACAACGAGGTCGATATTGCCGTATTTGACTGCGAGCTCACTCCCTCGCAGATCAGAAACATAGAGGACGAGCTCGACGGCGTTCGCGTTATCGACCGTTCAATGCTGATCCTCGACATCTTCGCCCTTCACGCAGCGACTGCAGAGGGTAAGCTTCAGGTCGAGCTTGCACAGCTAAAATACACCGCGCCCCGTCTCATCGGTAAGGGCACACAGCTTTCGCGTCTCGGAGGCGGCATCGGTACCAGAGGTCCCGGTGAGACGAAGCTTGAATCCGACCGCCGTCACATCAAGCGTCGTGCCGCAGCACTTGAAGCCGAACTTCGCGAGCTCGAAACGCAGAGAAAAACTCTCCGTTCCGCTCGCGACAGAAGCGGCGTTCCGAAAGTTGCCATCGTCGGCTATACCAACGCGGGCAAATCGACGCTCCTCAATGCGCTGACAGGCGCGGGAATCCTTGCCGAGGACAAGCTCTTCGCAACTCTCGACCCGACCACGCGCAAATTTTCGCTCCCGTCGGGCGAATCGGTCCTTCTCACCGATACAGTCGGATTCATCCGCCGCTTGCCCCACCATCTCATCAAAGCGTTCCGTTCAACGCTCGATGAAGCGGCGTGCGCAGATATTCTTATGATAATCGTCGATGCCTCCGACCCCGAGCATCCCGCTCAGCTTGAGGTAACGGAAAACCTCCTCGCCGAGCTTGGCGCAGGCGGCAAGCCCTGCCTTATTGTTTATAACAAATGCGATCTTCCCGCGCGCGATGAGATCCCGCTTCCCGCAATGGAAAGCGCAGACGGGCAGAGAAGGACCGTATTCATCTCCGCACTCACGGGCAGAGGTCTTGACAAGCTCGGCGAACAGCTCGAATCGCTTGTCAACGCGGGCAAAAAGCGCGTAAAGTTCATCATTCCCAATTCCGCCGCAGGTGCGCTCAATACACTCTATAAAAACGCCACGGTCGAGGACGTTGACTACGGTGCTGAAAACATCACCGTTATAGCAACCGTTGACTCGAAGATCCGCGGAATGCTTTCGGCTTATGACGGAGGTGAGGTTCATTGAATACCTACACCACTCTTGCCAAAGAAGGAAACGCAACCCTCGTCGAACGCCGTTCGGAATTCATCGGTTACGCTAAACCCGTCAACACAGAGGAAGAAGCCGCCGCGTTTGTTATGAGCATCAAAAAGAAGCACGCGGATGCAAGGCATAACGTATTTGCCTATGTCCTCCGTGGCGGTGCGCTCAAAAGATATTCCGATGACGGTGAGCCTCAGGGAAGTGCCGGAATGCCCGTCCTTGACGTCATTTGCAAAAACGGACTTGACGGCGCCGCTGTCGTGGTCACACGTTATTTCGGCGGCATCCTTCTCGGAACCGGCGGACTCGTCCGTGCGTATTCATCCGCCGCAAGCGCCGCGGTTGCCGACGCGGGGATCATTACCTATGAGGAAGTCGTTGTTCTGAAAATGAAATGCAGCTACAACGATCACGCCCGCGTGCAAAACGAATTTGCGCGCTACGGAATCGAGATCGAGGATACCGAGTTTGCTTCCGACGTCACTTTAACTATGACTTCGCCGACTGCAACTGTCGAAAATTTTAAGGTAAGAATGAGAGATCTTACCGCCGGACGCTCGATCCCGACAGAGATCGGGCGCAAACTTGCCCCGCCAAGGAAAGTTTTATAAGCTTTTCCTTAAAAAAATACGAAAAATCGCAAAAAAGTCTTTGCAAAAAAGAGTTTTTTGCGATTTTTCTGCGTATATTGTATTATAGAGATGAATTTCGCAGGAAGGAGTGATGACTTGAAAATACCGAGAGAAGTCGTCGAGGAAATAATCCGACGCAACGATATAGAGCAGGTCATCGGCTCCTATGTCACGCTGAAACACGCGGGCTCAAATATGGTCGGGCTCTGTCCCTTCCATAGTGAAAATTCGCCATCCTTCACCGTATTCGGTTCAGACGATCATTTCTATTGCTTCGGCTGCGGCACGGGCGGAGACGTTATCACTTTTATTATGAAGATGGAAAACGTCGATTATCCCACCGCACTTGAAATGCTTGCCAAACGCGCGGGTATTGAGATTCCGCAGACCGCAGATAACACCTACGGCGAGCGCGGAGTCAAACGCGAGCGCGTCCTTAAAATGAACGAAGCCGCGGCGCGATTTTTCCGCCATTGTCTTACAAAAGAGCCTTGCGGCGAAGAGGCAAGACAGTATTTCAAGAAGAGAGGAATCTCCGAAGGAACTTCAAAACAGTTCTATCTCGGATACGCCCCGAACGATTTCGGAAAGCTGACGAATTATCTCAAAAGCCTTGGATTCACCGAGGAAGAGATGATAGCGGGCTTCCTCTGCGGCAAAAGCCAGAAAACGGGCAGAGCATACGATTATTTCCGCAACCGCGTCATCTTTCCCATAGTTGACACCTCGCGTAATATCGTCGCTTTCGGCGGCAGAGTGATGGATGACAGCAAACCCAAGTATCTTAACTCGTCCGACACCCCCGCGTTCAAAAAAAGTAAAAACCTCTTTGCGCTCAATTATGCAAAAGGCTTTTGCGCCGAACAGCTCATTCTTTGCGAGGGCTATATGGACGTTATCGCGCTCCATCAAGCGGGCTTCCCGAATGCCGTCGCAACTCTCGGAACCGCAATAACCGAGGAACACGCGCGGATAATTTCAAGATATACCAAAAAGGTGATCATCTCGTATGACTCCGACGAAGCGGGACAGAAAGCGGCAAACAAGGCAATGCTTCTCCTCGGCAAGGTCGGTGTCGAGGTCAGAGTGCTGAAAATGCAGGGCGCAAAAGACCCCGACGAATTTATAAAAAAGAAAGGCGCCGAAGCATTCAAGGCGTTGCTGACTGAAAGCCGCACGGGCTTTGAATATAAGCTCGAGGCAGTCCTCTCAAAGCACGACATCTCGCAGGTTGAAGAAAAGAGAAGAGCGGCCGAGGAGATCTCCGCCGTGATCTCGGATTATCATTCAACAGTTGAACGAGAGCTTTATTCAAAACGCGCGGGCGAGGCACTTTCGCTTTCGGCTGATGCAATAAGAACAGACGCCGAAAGGCTCCGCAAAAAGAAGATACGCGAATTCAATAAGGATCAGACCAAAGAAGCACACGCTACCCTGCGTCAGTATTCAAACAAGATCAACCCCGACGCTGCAAAGAATCTTCGCGCTGCTTATGCGGAGGAAACACTGCTCGGGCTCTTGATGATCTACCCCGAATATCGAGAGGGCATCATTCGAGGCGAATATGAGCTTTTGCCCGACGATTTCTTCACCGAATTCGGCAAGCGAGTGTTCACGGCGATCATAGAGCTTGAGGCTTCCGGTGGATTTATCTACTCATTGCTCGGCGAGTCCTTCAACCCCGATGAAATGTCGGCACTTGAGGATATGCAGCTGCGCCGCCGCTCGCTCGCAGAAAACGGCCCCGATGTTTTTCGTTCCTCGGCACAGATCTTGCGTGATGAGACCAAAAAGGCAAACGATGTGCAAAGCGGCAACTATACTCTCGAGGACAAGCTTGCGGAAAAACGCCGCCGACTTGAAGAGCAAAGAAAGCTTCGCGGCGAATAAAAATAAGGATATTATAAATTGTGTATTTCAGATACATAAGAAAGGATAAAAAATGATACAGAGTGACAAGAAAATGGACGTTCGTGATTTTGGCGAAACGTCCGATACCGGCAATATCGACTATAAAGACGTTCTTGACGGTATGAATGACGTTGACAAGATCGACGAGTTCTTTGACGATGATACCGATACTGAACTCCTCCTTGCCGATGAAATGCCCGATGGCGAAATGGACAAGATCGAAAGCGAAGTCGAAAAGTTCGCAGACAGCGAGGCAATGGAGCGCCTGCTCGAGCAGGAAGGTCTTGCAATCGACGACCCCGTTCGTATGTACCTTAAGGAGATCGGCCGTGTCGAGCTTCTTTCTCAGGAGGAAGAGCTTGAGCTTGCAAAGGTTATGTACGATGAGACCCTTCCCGATGACGTAAGAAAGAAAGCAAAGGACAGACTCGTTGAGGCTAACCTCCGTCTTGTTGTAAGCATTGCAAAGAGATATGTTGGCAAGGGAATGTTCTTCCTTGACCTCATCCAGGAGGGCAACCTCGGTCTTATCAAGGCTGTTGATAAGTTCGATTATGAAAAGGGCTTTAAGTTCTCGACTTATGCAACATGGTGGATCAGACAGGCGATCAACCGTGCAATCGCAGATCAGGCAAGAACCATCAGAATCCCCGTTCACATGGTTGAAACCATTCACAAGGTCTCCCGCTATCAGCGTCAGCTCCTCCAGGAATACGGCCGTGAGCCTACCGCGGACGAGATTGGCGAAAAGATGGGTATGAGCTCGGATAAGGTCCGCGAGATCCTCAAGATCGCGCAGGAGCCCGTTTCCCTCGAAACACCTATCGGTGAAGAGGAAGATAGCCATCTTGGCGATTTCATCCCCGATGATGAAACTCCCACCCCCGCAGACGCAGCATCCGCAACCATGCGCCGCGAGGTCATCGAGCGTCAGCTCCGCACCCTCACCCCCAGAGAAGAGCACGTAATCAAACTCCGCTTCGGACTCTATGACGGCAGATGCCGCACCCTTGAGGAAGTTGGTAAGGAATTCCGCATTACACGTGAAAGAATCAGACAGATCGAGGCAAAAGCACTCAGAAAACTGCGTCATCCCAGCCGTGCACGCCATCTTCGCGGCTTTATTGAGTGATTTTTGATTTCTCGTGTGCTTTAACCGTTATGCAAATCTAACAAATTATTTGCCGAATTATCGTTAAAACGCACAAAAACTTTGACATTACTGTCAAAGCGCAAATTCCCCTTTTGTGAAAAGTGCAATATAAAATTGAACGTATTGGTAAGTCTTGGAATCTGTTAGTCAATCGTTCAAAATTTTGACTTGACTTTTTTCACTTTTTGTAGTAGAATATATAATAACATTATCTGCGTGTACGCGCGAGTACACAACTTTCCTAAGGAGGAAATTTCAATGAACAAAAGAATTATGAGCCTGATTCTTGCATTCCTTATGCTGTCAAGCGTTCTCTTTACCGGATGCGGAGTGTTCGGCGACGGTGAAACCACCGAAGACCCGGAAATAGGCGGAGATCTCGAGAACTATGCTGTTACGCTTTCTATGTTTGTAGTATGTGAGCAGCCCGTTCCCGAAAAGACCGCAAAGCTCGTTGAAGATGCTTTCAATAAGATCACAAAGCCCAACTTCAAGACTCAGGTAAAGCTTCACTTTGCTACATACGACGAGTACTATGATGTTATCGAAGAAAGAGTTAAGTCAAACGAGGCGTATGCTCTTCTCGAGGAAGAACACGACGATGCACTCAAGCAGGCAAAAAGAGCCGCAAAGGCAGAGGGCGTTGTAACCGACGAGGCTTGGTTCGATGCTTTCTATGCAGAGCACCCCGACTACGTTGATTTCCGCGAGACCGAGGAGCTCACCGGCGAAGACACCACCGCAGAAGAAACCGTACTTGAGACAGTTGAGGGTCTTGATTACTCTATCAGTACCCTTAAGTATCCCGAGGAAAAGAAGAACCAGCTCGATATTATCTGGATCGACAGCTATGATAGATACCTCGACTACATCAACCGCGAAATGATCGAGCGTCTCGACTCCGAGCTCAGCGGTTCCTCCAAGAAGCTCAACGAGTATATCAACAATGAGCTCCTTCTTTGGGCAAAGTGGCCCACCAGCGGTACATATGCGATCCCCAATAACGTAATTATCGGCGAATACACATACCTCCTTGTTAATAAGGAGCTTGCAAAGAAGTACAGCTACGATCCCGAGGAACTCAACACCCTTGCAAAGTGCTCCGACTTCCTTGCTGACGTTGCAGCTTATGAGCCCGGCGTAGCTCCCATCCTTGGCGATATCTACACCACCGGTACCTATTTCTGGAACATCGATACCGCAACCGGTAAGATCAATGCTTCCAACTTCAACCTTCTCGCAAGTACCAAGACCAACCGTACTCACGATCCGAGCGTTGATACCAACGTAACTCTCGCTTGTAACAATGTTTTCAAGAACGCTGAGTATACTGAGCAGATCAGAACCATCCAGAAGTATAAGGATGCGAACTACGTTGTATCCGAGGCCACTAACCCCGCGAACTATGCTATCCGTATGATCAAGGGTAATGCATCCCTCGAGGCTGTTTACGGTGAGGAATATGAACTCAACGTTCTTGAGTATCCCGAGGTTGGATACGAGGAAGTATTCAGCAACATGTTTGCAGTTTCCTCTTATACTCGAAGCCTCAGCCGCAGTATGCAGATCATCACCTACCTCAACACCAACAGCGACCTCCGCAATGTTCTTCAGTACGGTGTTGAAGGCGTTCACTACATCATCAATGATGAAACAGGCAAGCTTGAGCGCACCAGAAACTGCGATTACTTCATGAACATCGAGTCCACCGGTAACGTATTTATGGCATATCCCGAAGAGGATATGGATCTCGACGTTTGGGAATGGGGCAAGAAGCAGAACCTCGACGTAAAGCCCTTCCTCTCTCTCGGATTTGACTTTGCAAACAGAATTGCAGTTCCTGAGGACGAAGATCCCGAAAGCTATTACCTCCTTAACGTTGACAACATCAAGAAGATCAATGACCTCTCTGCCGACATCGAAAAGCAGATCGCAGCAGTGAAGAGCATCGATGAACTCGAAGAGCTCATTGCAAAGTGGTCGGTTCTCGAGGATACCACTCCTGCTCTCAAGACAGAGAAATCTCCCGCAGAGCCCAAGGAAGGAAGCAAGGACGTTCCCGGATTCTTCTACTACTATTCTCAGTGGGTACAGGAAACCGGTCTCTACGTTCCCAAGGAAGAGTAATTACTACTTTATTATATTATAAAAAATCGACCGCATCCGAAATCGGATGCGGTCGATTTTTATATCAGTTGTTTTCAGGTCTGAATTTTTTCCAAAGCCCCGAAAGGATAAAGCATATAACCGCGCCGCCAATGGCAAAACCCGTCCAGAGAAGAACGGTTGCCGACCAGCTTTGCGTCTTTGCCATGCTGCCGTAAATCGTCGTGCAGGTAGATGCGGCGATATATGCGGTGCAATTGAGCGTTCCCGTGACAGCAGAGGAAATTCCGAGTCCGCCGTAACGGTAAGGAACGAAGGTGAGTATCATAGTGTTTACACCCCACATGCAGCACATCGAGAACGCGAGAAGCGCAACCGCAAGCAGGGGAAGCGAACCCTTGAGCAATACAACTCCGACAAGACTGAGAGCCGCAGCGGCGAAAATAACGCCCGATGTGGCAACCTCATTTTTGAAGATCTTTTTGTCGATGAATATAGCAACGTAAGGACCGGCAACAGAGAAGAGGGGAAGAAGGGTGGAAACAAGCGAAGCGGCGGAATCAGTGAAGCCGTAAGTATCTTTGAGATAAGTCGGAGCCCAGCTGAGAACCGCATCCTTGAGCGAGCCGTTGAACAAAGCGACGATTGCGATAAATATCAAACCGGTTCCAAAGAATATCTTGAGCGTGAGCGAAGGCTTCTTAGTGTCCGCAGCATTGATCTTCGTAAGGCTTTCGCTAATGATAGCGGCATTTCTCTCGGACATCGTTTTTATGTATGGCTTAATCACGGAAATTCCGAATATCCATATCGCACCGCCGATGCAAAGAAGTGAACCGCAGACAAGGAAAACTCCTCTCCAATCCGCAATCTTAAGCATAAAAGACGATATTATATAGGAAAGCGACATACCAACGGGAATTGTAAGAGAAATATTCGCTCCCGCTTTCAAACGCTGGCTCTGAGTCATCCAGTCGGTAAACACTCTGATGATCGGAGACCAAAGCATCGAGTTGAAGAATCCGTTTGCAGCCCAGACTAGCAGGAAAACGTATTTGTCAGACATACTACCCATAAGAATGTTCGCCGTGCCCGAGCCGAGAAGTCCGATTGCAACCATTATCTTCGGTGAGACTTTTACGCCGAGTCTGCCGTTAATAAACTGCCCGGCGCCGTAAAAGATCAGGTAAGCAGAGGAAATAATGCCTCCGAACTCGGTGTCAAGCAATCCCGCGCCCATCATTGAGGCAAGGCAGGCGGAGTAATTATAACGCCCGAAGTAGGAAAAGGTGTAAGCTAAAAAACACAGCGCAAAAAGGAAATTTGACTTTTTAAGCTGCTCCGCGGAATCATTCTCCGCGATAAAGGGTCCTTTCAATTTCAAAGTCCTCACTTTTCAAAATGATGATAATATGATACCACTAATCGTGCAAAAAAGCAATAGAAAATAAGAAAAATAACACCAAATTTTTTTATGCGTGTTGACAATCCCATTTGTCGGTGATATAATTATTGTAATAACATATCATAGAGAGGTAATTATGAAAAATATCACTTGTAAGCTTATGCTTTGGATCCTTGTACTCTCAATGCTTGCGTCATTCCCTCTGTCGCTTGTTTCCTGCAATAACACGGCAGACGAGCAAACAGAGCCCCAGCAGACAACCGAAGCGACCGAGCCGCCCGTCGAAACCGAGGCACCGGTGCCCTCTATACTTAAGGCGGACCTTGAAAAATATTCCGTCATACGTCCCGAAAAGCTCAGCGATACCTTAAAGGAAAAGATTAGAAGCTTTTATCAGAGACTCAAGGACGAATACGGTGTTTCTGTTTTCAAGGACGACTTCTACCGCGATGATATTCCCGCGTACAAGATAGGCGAATATGAGATCCTTGTCGGAAAGACCAATCGCCCTGAAACAGCAGATTTTCTCAGCAAGCTGAAATATAACGATTTTGGCTACGCGCAGTACGGAAATAAGATCGTCATAGCAGGTCATTCCGATGATGCGACCATAAACGCGCTCCAGGAATTCATCGTATCCGTGCTTAATAAGAAGGATGGCGAAGAGGGCGTATTTTACAATGAGTCTTATAACTTCGCAAAGCTTCTTGAGTATAGAATCAAAGAGCTCTCTGTAAGTGATACAGATATAAGAGACTATCGCATCGTGTATCCCAAGAGAAACGGAAGCACTGAACAGGTTGCTGCACAAATGATTGCGGACGCAATCGCGAAAGCGAGTGGATTCGTGATCGAAGTTATTAATGATGGTGAAGCAGAGGCATCGGGTCACGAGATCCTCGTCGGAGCCACCAACCGCAACACGGAATCCGAAATCGCTTCTTTCGGGTCAAAGATTGCCGGACTCGAGGCACTTGTCGCATTTGACGGCAAAAATATCAATCTCTATGGTTTGTCACCGACAGCCGTGCTTGTCGCAGCAAACGAATTCATCGCAAAATTCGTCGATGAAAAATCCGATAAGTTCTCGATTGCCCTTGATGCAACTCAGATCTGCAAGTACAATGATAGCATTCTCAAGGCAATGTCCTTCAACGTTTGGGTCTCGGGTAAAACCGCTGAGCGAAACGAACGCGTTCTCACAATGTGCTTGAAATATCTTCCCGACACCATCGGCTTCCAGGAGGTCGACCCCGTATGGCTTGCAACCTTGAATGCAGGTCTCAGGGATCAGTATGCCTTTGTCGGCGAGGGAAGAAACGGCGGCGCGTCTGGAGAATATAACCCTATCTTCTATAAGAAGGATGTTTTCAATCTTATCGACAGCGGAACCCGCTGGCTCTCCGAGACACCCAACAAAGTATCCAAGGTCGATGAATCCTCACTCAACCGTATTTATACCTTTGCTCTCCTCGAAAGAAAATCCGATGGTAAGAGAATTATGGTAGTAAATACCCACTTTGATCACACAAGCGCAGAGGCACGTGAAAAGCAGGCGAAGGTCCTTGTTGAGTATCTCAAAACGATAACCGATTATCCGATAGTTCTCACCGGCGACTTTAACTGCGTGGCATCATCAAGCGCATATTCAACGATCGTGTCTTCGGGAGTTTCCGATTCAGCCGGTATCGCGGACAAAAAGCTCAATAATGCAGCAACCTTTACAAATTACGGCACGTCCAATAAAATAATCGACTTCGTATTTGTATCCCCCAAGTCGATCGGCGTCACAACTTATCAGGTGTGCAACGAAAAGATCAACGATGATTTTCCCTCCGACCATCATCCTGTTCTCATTGAGTATACACTTCTCGGTTAAAAAATATTTTCCAGTGAAAACTCTTCACGCTTTTTGATACCCTCAATGGCGCGCCGCAGGCGCGCCATTGATCTTTTATATTCCTCGTCATCCTGCTTCTCGGCGCAAATAATCGCTTCATTTATATTAAGCGATATATCCTCGAGCTCCTTTTGTGATAGAGTCAGCTTTAGTTTAGGTATGCGTTCATCCCAATATTGCGATATGGTAAACACCGAGTCATCTGAATCATTTATAAGCATCAAAATATAGTTGGTTGTGTTTTTGACGTAAATTGCATTTATAATCACCGCTGTAATCATAACTATCAAAACTACGGCGGCGATCAAGCAAGAAAGTTTCCCCGACAATTCTATCCTCCGTTATTAGTAAATACTTGAACATTCCCGACCTCGTCAGCAAGCATCAGACGAATATCCGATATAGGTATATTAGCCTTGCATTTGACCCAATCGGCATCAATCGAAAGCTCTCCGAGAGAATTGTCATTCAAAATTCCCCTGTCGACTATAATCCTATAAATTCCGCTTTCACTGTTTCCTGCAGCAACATCCTTCGCAGTTGCCGGCTTTGCATAAGCACGCGGAATTACAGAAACACTTCCATCTTGTTCAAGGATGGCATAAGCTATTTCGGAAATATCTGTGGTACCATTTCTCCTCAAAGCAATCAAAAGCTCGTCCGCAGACATCCTGCATTTTTCAAGCTCATCAAAATCCGGCTGCCCCATCCTTATAAGAATACTCGGTCGAGGAGAAAACAAATTTTTCAGCTTTGGAAACTTACCCTGAATTGCTGCCGTGAAAATTTCAATTGACATCAGAAGCACCGTTGGTATCAAAGAATATGCAAGCGGTATATCGTGGTTCTCAATAGGAAGCGCAGCAAGCTCGGATAAGAGAAGGGTACTGACCAGATCAGATACTTCGAGCTGCCCGATCTGCCTCTTTCCCATCAATCTCATCGCCAATATAAGAACGGAATAAATTATTAAAGTTCTCATAATTATCGTAACCAAAAAATCACCTCCAAAGAATATTTTAACACCGTTTCCTCGTAATATACGCTTAAAAAGCTCAAATAGGCTTGAATTCATCGTCAACCTGCACAAAACAGAGGGTAAGAAATTGGCACAAGTGCTACCAAAGGTACAAATCGAAAAAAATCCAAAAAAACTTTGAAAAAACGCTTGACAAAGTGGGATGAAAGTGGTATAATATACAAGCTGTCGCGCAGAGCGGTAGCGAGGTCATTGAAAATTGAACAACAGACTATGAAGTACAAGCTTGACTCTCGATGAAAAGAGAGA
>JAZQJB010000134.1:0-3077 GCA_045541375.1 Eubacteriales bacterium
AATAAACTAAATTCTACCCCACACGAGGTACTAAAAATGATCAAGAAGAAACTATTCTCCGCAATCGCACTTTTACTTGCTCTCATCTCCGTTGTTTCTTGCGGACCAACGACAGCCATCGAGATCCCCGGCATCACAGACGCCGTTTCGGGTGACGAATCCGGTGGCTCCGTAATCTTCACGCCCACGATCCCCGACGGCATACTTATTGCAGGCCCCGAGATCAGCTCGAGCTGTGCTGTCATCTATCCCTCGGGATCGACAAAGATCAAAAACGAAGCCGAGAATTTTGCGGATTATTTCAAATCGGTCATCCCCGGCTCAACTTTCGTAGCCCGCAACCACAGCGAGACCGTGGCTGAGGAATATTCGATAGTGGTTGAAAATGATCCCACCCTCTCGACATCCTATTCCGTCAAGCTCGACGGCAAAACCATCGCCGTTTCGGGTAAGGACACCGCAAACACGCTTGAGGCTCTTTCCTACCTCAAACTGACCGCGCTCAAGGAAGGATATTTTGCGATCCCCGAAGATCTCAACTACGCATCGGGCGACGGTCCCGCAATTCTCACCCAGTACCCCGAGAAGTACTACTACTACGAGGACGTATACACCCCCGAGCTTGAATACACCTTTGATAGTTCCACCCTCAACGCCGAGGCATCCCGCCTTGTTGTCGGCGGTGTTGACGTTACAAACAAGGCAACCTGGCTCAGCGATAAGGTCACACTCAACAATATGACCTTCCCTGCAGGCGACCACACCGTTCTTCTCTACCTTGAGGACAAAAACGGCAACGCAGAGGTTCTTGAGACCCTCTTCTCTTGCGGAGAAGCCAAAGAAATGAATCTGTATACCGGCGAGCTCCACGGTCACACCCTCGACTCGGACGGTCAGGGTACCATCGAGGAGGCTTATGCCTACGCTCGCGACGTCGCAAAGCTCGACTACTTCTCGATCACCGACCACTCGAACTACTTCAAGGGCGATACTTATCAGGTCACTCACGTCAATAATGCCGAAAGCTTCAACGAGCCCGGTGAATTCGTCGCTCTTTACGGCTTCGAGCAGACCTACTCCGCCGCGACCTACTACGGTCACCTCAACACCATCAACTACGGTAAATTCACCACAAGATCCACACTTCTTGAGGACTACTACACCGCTATGACCGAGGGCGACAGCGCCATCGTCATGTTCAACCACCCCGGATACAAGTGGGGCAACTTCTGCGAATACGAATTCTGGTCCGAGGAATTTGACAAGGTCGTAAACCTTTCCGAGATCAAGGGCAAGGGCTACGACATCGAATACGCCCTCTCGCTCACCAAGGGCTGGCACCTTTCCCCCGTTTACAACGAGGATAACCACCAGAAGGGCTGGGGTAACGTCAGCGAATACTGCGGATACGTTCTCGCACCCGCGCTTACCCGCCAGAACATCGTTGAGGCTTTCCAGAAGAACCGTACCTATACCACCACAGATAAGACCCTCAAGATCTACTACAAGATCAACGACGAATGGATGGGCGCGCGCCTGCAGAATCCCGATAAGCTCAAGGTCAGCATCACGCTTTCCACCGAAAAGCCGGTCGGTCTCGGCACCGTTTCCCTCATCGGTGAGGACAACATCGTCGTTGCAAAGCAAAACCTTGGCAGAACCAAAAAATACACCTGGGAATTCGAGATCGATCCCGATTACGATTACTACTACGTCAAGGTCCACTGCGACACCACCTGGTGCGTGACCGCTCCCATCTGGATCGAAAACCGCGATGAGCTTTCCGTTACCTCCATCGAGCAGCAGCTCGTGACCAATGCGGTCAACAACAAAGAGCAGCGAATTCTCGCAACCGTCAAGAATTCGGCAACCACTGATATGACGAATGCAAAGGTCGATTTCTATCTTTCCTCCACCTCGGGCTTCGACATCACCTCGCTCAAGCCCGCCGCTACCGTTGAGATAGGAACCATCCGCGCGGGTGAAAGCAAAACAGTCTATGCCGATCTGCCATACGATCTGAACAATAACCGTATTTACGCAGTCGCATCCGGCGAGACCGCAGGCAAGGCTTGCGGCGCCGTCAGATACTGCGAGATCTCGAACCTCTACTTCTCCGAGGTATACCCCATGTCGCGTCAGGGCGGCGGAGCTCTTTACGACTACATCGAGCTCTATAACAACAGCAACCAGACCGTCAATCTCTTCAATTACACCATCCGATACTATGCAAAGCCGGGTGCAAACTCCCAATCGATTGCCGAAAACACATGGAAGCTGACGGGCACCATCGCGCCTCACTCGACTGTCATCCTCTGGTTCGTTCCCGAAAGCAGCAAGCTCAGCGTAGCCGATTTCAACCGCCGTTTCGGCACCTCTCTCGTCGGCGGCAAGGACATCATTATGATCGTCGGCAACACACTTCCCGAGAACAACCCCGTGCAGCTCGAAATGCTGAACGGCTCGAAGGTCATTGCCCGTTGCTGGTACAACTGGGAAGGCGCCAAGGACGTTCTCCCCGATAAGGCGATCGTATTCAAGTATCCCACCAATTATACCTGCACTCAGGTCGTCGAGAAAGCCCGCGTCGGTGCCACCCCCGGCAAGCTTGAAGACGGTCAGATGCCCGAGCAGGTCAAAAAATAAAGCCAATTTGATTTAACGAAAAGGGGTTGGCTCATTTAACATAGATATTATTGGTGCTAACCGATAGTTGCGCGCTCTCCTTTCACCGCTTCCGCGGTCCCCCTTCCTCCCGGAGGAAGGTTGATTGGTCAGCGCAAACTCCTTCGGATATTCAGCGAATATTATTTTAGCTTAATCCTTAAACAGTAAAAAGGAATATTTTATTGAAAAAGTTTGCAATAACTCTATTACGAGTGCAAATTGATTCAAATAAAATATTCCTTTTTTGTATGCAAAATTATAAATTAGAGCAAAATTCGCTGCACAAACGATGAAGGTTGCACGCACCCCTTAGCCTTCCTCCGGGAGGAAGGGGGACCGCGGAAGCGGTGAAAGGAGAGCGCGCAACTTCATTTTATTGCAAATTTCACCAAGGGATTAATTAATGATAT
>JAZQJB010000135.1:0-2005 GCA_045541375.1 Eubacteriales bacterium
GCCTCCGACTTAGGGCGGCACATTCTCTTCGATCACCGATATGGGCGACGATTGTCTTGGCGTTATCATTGAGGACACCACTCCCGAGGAATATAAGACCTATCTCACCAAGCTTGAGGGCGCGGGTTATCAGACCTATTCCTCCAACGAGATCGTCGGCAGCCTCTTTTCCACCCTTTACACCGACAAATATACGGTAAACGCAGGCTACTATAACAATATGGACGAGGTCCGCGTCATCATCGAGCCCTTCGCGGAGGACACCCTTCCCACAAAGAAGAGCGACGCCGCACCCGTTACCACATCGCAGATCTCCATGATAGGCGTTGAAGGCATCTATAACGGCAGCTATCAGCAGAACGGTATGTGCATCCTCTACCGCCTTTCGGACGGCAGCTTCATCATCGTTGACGGCGGCCACCACGGCAACTCCGGCATCTACGCCGCAAATATAATCAAAGCTCTGCGCGAGCAGTCGAAGGACTATGCCAAGACCGACAAGGAGATCACCATTGCCGCTTGGATCATCTCGCACCCGCACACCGACCATTTCGGCACTCTGATGAATGAATACAAGCAGTTCACCAAGTTCAATTTTGAGCGCATCATGTGCAACTTCTGGCCCGAGGCGGCATTTGATACCGCGCAAAAGACAACGAGCAGCTTCGCGACCGGTCTTTACAAGAACTACAACAAGACCGTTACCGTTGCGCGAGAGATCGGCGTTGACTACGTCGTTCCCCACGTCGGTCAGGTATGGTGGTTCGGCGACACCGCATTCGAGTTCCTTTACACCATCGAATCCTATCTTCCCACAGTAGCAAACGCATTCAACACCTCCTCGATCATCTTCCGTTCGATCACTTCGGATGCATCGGGCAAGAAGACGACCGCCATCATCACGGGCGACGCAACGGGTCACGCCTTCAACATCTGCAACAAGATGTATAAGAACGAGCTCCAGTGCGACATCATGCAGGTGGCACACCACGGCGGCGGCACAGGCGGCTCAAACAGCGGAACTCAGTCCGCATACGCGCTGATGAAGCCCTCCGTCATCCTCTGGCCTGTCGGACAGAACTACTTCCCCAACGTCGAGGCAAATACATATAACCACGTCCTCCTCAAGGGCAAGAACCCCAACTACGCCGAGCTCTACGTCGCCGGCTGGCAGGGCAACACGGTAACTCTCCCGCTGCCCTACACTCTCGGCACGGCGATCACCAATAATATCGTTGAGCCGAAGAATTAAGTGACTGGTGACTAGTGGAAGGTAAAATAAAAATCCGCGCAAAATGCGCGGATTTTTATCTTGCTTCAAAACTACTATTTTGGATATATAGCATTTGGATATAAATCCAAAAAATCCTCTCTTGGGAGCGCAGCAAAGCCGTATTGCCACATATCCGAATTATTTGATAAAACTAAAAACTGATCGTATGTGATAATAATATACAACTTGCCGTTCACTTCTCCGGTTATATAACCCAAACCTTGAAAATACGTAACATCAAAAGGCTCATACCTGCAATAATAGGATTCAAGCAATTCTTTTTTCTTGCTATACAAAGCATCAATTTGAGAATACAAGTCATCTCGTTCTTTTGACATTTCTTCACTTAAATCATCAACTTTTTTTATCAAGAGGTTAATTTCCTCATTCAAGTCTTGATAAGTTTTTCCCTCATAAGAATAATCTTTGAAACTTCTATTATCGCTCAGATTAAGAATCTCATCGTTATGTCGGAAGACATTAATCGCATACATTCTGCTTTTATTTTGATAATACGACTCAAGCATATATTGTAAATTATTCGCAACCATCAAACCATTCCAGTTTTCAAAATAATACCTACTGCCGGATAGTTCGCGGTAATAATCTTCGTAGTACGCCTCGCTCGGATCGTAAACCGGCGGTTCTACTTTTATCGGCGCTTCGGTCGTGACATCTTCCGGTGGGGTGGTTTCTTCGCTGCCGGGGGCGGTTTCTTCGCTGCCGGGGGTG
>JAZQJB010000136.1:0-10258 GCA_045541375.1 Eubacteriales bacterium
TAAAATCTTTTTTTTCGGCGCCTTCGCCGACCAAAAAAACCCTTTTTGGGCGAGCCACGCGAGCCGGCGCGCCGAGGGGAGCTGTCAAAATCTTTGATTTTGGCAGCGGCGATAAGCGCGCGTATCGATTGTAAAACGCAGTTTTACAATCGGTTAATTTTATTATATCACGCAAAAAGGAACGCCGTCAAGTCTTTTCGACAAAAAGGCGGTAAAAAAGCGACAGAGTAAAAACAAAAAGACTGAGCGATGTGCCGTAGCGCAAAAGCAGGTAGACGGAAAACATCCAAAGTATCACTATACTCAAAAAGGTAGTCACGGAAAGAATTCTCGCCGATATTCGCGGGCCAAGCATCGAAGTCAACACGACGGAAAGCATTCTGCCGCCGTCAAAGCCCTCGGCGGGGATGAGATTGAGAAGTCCAAGCATTACGGAAACCGACACGAACCATTCGCCGCATTCGCTGTAATATCCACGATGTGCGGAAAAGATGACTACGGCAAGTGCGGAAAGGAAATTCATCGCGGGACCGGCGGCGCAAAGAAGGAATTCCTTCGGATATGAGATCAGCGATCCGCGCACACGGAGAGATGCGCCGAAAAGTCCGACGTCAAGCGATCGAAGGGGGATCCCGAGAAGCACTGCAGCCGTCAGATGCCCGCACTCGTGAACTATCGCGCCGCCAAGCGAAGGAAACACCACTCCCGCGGGCTGAAAGACGAGCATTATGCAAAATATGAGCGTGGGAAGAATGCCTATTCGAAGTATCCTTTCGGATCTTGCCTCATTTTTCATTTTATGTACTCCTTTTTTCGGCAAAAATCTTGTCTTTAATTTGGATTTATGATAAAATATATAAGATAAACTCAAAGGAGTATGACAAATGGATCAATCAAAAATCAAATGGATATTCTTTGATATGGGTCACACTTTGCTTGACGAGGACGGCGTTCACATCGCGCGGCTTGAGGAGCTGACCGAAGAGCTTGCGGAGATGGGAAAGACCTGCCCGCCTGTTGAAGAAATGCTCGCAGAAATGATCGATTTCGGCACCGTCGGCGCGCGCAGCCCATTCGGCGAAGTTGCAAAGAAATACGGCACGAAAAAGAAATACCCCTATAACCCCGCGCTTGAAACTCCCTTTCCCGAGACCGAGGAATGTCTGCGCAGGCTTTCGGAAAGATTCAAGCTCGGCATAATCGCAAATCAGCGAGGCGGCTCGGCGCACAGATTGCAGTCGCACGGGCTGATGAAATATTTCGACATCGTTTATTCAAGCGAGGAAATGGGACGCTCCAAGCCCGCGCCGAATCTCTTCCTTTCGGCACTCGAAGCCGTCGGCTGCGCTCCCGAAGAAGCTTGTATGGTCGGCGACCGCATTGATAATGATATTCGCCCCGCAAAGAAGCTCGGTATGATGACGGTCAGACTTCGTCAGGGCTTCTTCCGCAACCGTGCGCCCGAGAGCGAATTCGATATTCCCGATGCCGATATTGAGTCAATCGGTGATCTTCCCGGTGTATTCGGGCTATAAAATCAAAAAATCACAAAAAAATCTCAAAAATATTTCAAATTCCTATTGACAATCACTTGACCGTGTGATATAATAAATCCAGAAGATAAAATATTCGGAAAGGAGTGCAACAAAATGAACCTTCAAATCAACGAAGAGCTTATCCCCGGTACGATACTTAACCGTAAAGACATGGGGGACGTTACGGGTCTTGAATTCCTTAACAAGATCTTTTACATTTCGGACGGCGTAATGCTGACGCAGATCCGCGAGATCTCGGGCATTGACGGCTCCACCCTTCAGAACTGGACAAAGAGAGGATGGGTCGCAAACGCAAGGCTGAAACGCTACAACATCGACCAGGTGGCGCATATTCTTATTATTAATATGCTTCGCTCCTGTATGCAGCTTGACAAGATCGCGTTTCTTGTTTCCTACATCAACGGACGTGTTTACGATGAATCCGACGACATCATCCGTGACTCGCAGCTTTACGACTACATCTGCCGCATCCTCGACAAGCTGATGAACGCCGGCGAGATCTCGCCTGACAATCAGACGCTGAAGACAACGATCGAAAAGATCACTTCGGGCTATGAGGAAAAGGTTTCCGGCGCGCGCAGACGACTGAACACCGCCCTTGAGATCATCATCATCGCATATTACGCATCGATCATCAAATCGCATTCGGACGAGATGGTCGACAAACTGATGCGAAGCTGACAGACCTTGCATTTTCACACGGAAAGGAAGATAACTTATGATTAATTGGTGGAATGAACTTCTGCTCATTCAGCAGATATTTGCTCTTATTGCTCTGCCCTCGACCCTCCTTATCGTTATTCAGACCGTACTTATGCTTATCGGCATAGGCGGAGACAGCGGTGCCGATGCGGACGTTGACATCGACGACGGCATTGAAGTTCCCGACGACGGTCTTGCAATTTTCAGTGTAAGAGGCGTGACCTCTATGCTCTGTATCACCGGTTGGGTTGCAGTTGCACTTCTCGAAACCTCTCTTCCCCAGGGTGTTTCGATCGCCATTGCCATCGCTTGCGGCGTTGCCACCCTCATCGGTATGGCGTATCTTATGCGTGCGGTATACAGATTGCAGTCGAGCGGCAATATCGACGTTGAAAACTGTGTCGGTAAGATCGGTGAGGTCTATATTCCGATCCCCTCGACCGGCAACGGCTCGGGTAAGGTAAGCCTTACAGTTCAGGAGAAATTCAGCGAATTCACCGCTATCACGACCTCCGCCGAACAGCTCAAGACAGGCGCTTTCGTAAGAGTTGTCGCCGTCAGCCCCTCCGGCGTGCTCGTTGTCGAGCCTATCGACAAAAAGGATTAAAATTACTTTATAATTATTACAAAAGGTTCTCTTATGGATTACAATCGCAACAAAAAATATTTTTCTCAGCATCTCAGTACGCTTCCTATCATTATTTCCGCAGCTTGCTTCGGTCTTGGCTTTCTGATGGTAGTAATTCTCGCAAACACCCGCGGCATACCGGGTTATATTATGACCCCCGCAGGTCTTACTCTCATCGCAATCGGTGCAGCAATCTTCGTTGTTCGCTCGGCAAAAAAGATCTCCGACAGCGAGATCAGCGAGCAGGCAAAAAAGCTTTACGCAACCTTCCAGGAAGATTTCAATCAGAAATTCATCCCGCAGGATATCCGCACCATTCGTTATGAGATGGCAAATCACATCTCGCGCCCCAAGCTTGAGCCCGTAACATTTGCTACCTATTGTTTCGAGGGCGAAGAAGTCCTTGCAAAGAAGGGCAACGACGGCAAGTGCCGCTCCTCGATCTATTCGATGTCGGGATTCATTCTCAAGCCCGATTCGATCTGCGTTGCAGAGCGCGAGATCTCGCTTATCTCGGATAACGATCCCATCCCCGGCGACTTCAGAGAGATCAAGTATCTCGACCTTGGCTCCGCTTCTCTCGAAAAAGTTCCCGAAAAGAAGGGCTACGAGGGATTTGCGAAATACCGTCACCTCACACTTAAAGATAACGAAGGCACCGTCGTTATTGACTTCCCGATACTTGCGGACGCTGCAGCCGATGAGTACGTCAACGACATCAACCTCCGCATCACACGTGCAAAGGAAAAAGCGGCTGAATAAAGCCGTATTTATTAAGCATAATATAAATTAAAGCATAGAAAGGAAAACATCATGTTCGGATTCAACACACTTCTCTCCTCCGCCTCCGGCGGCATCTCGGAAGCAGTTCCGATGATCGTTATTGCAGTTGTTGCAATACTCTTCGCATTCGTCGTTCTCGTAGCTTCGCGCTATAAGAAATGTCCTTCCGACAAGATCATGGTCATCTACGGTCAGGTAGGCACAAACAAGGACGGCACACAGCGCTCCGCGAAGTGCATCCACGGTGGTGCGGCTTTCGTATGGCCCGTATTCCAGGCTTACGAATACCTCGATCTGACTCCCATGTCGATCCCCGTTGACCTTACAAACGCCCTCTCGCATCAGAACATCCGTGTTGACGTTCCCTCGAGATTTACCGTTGGTATCTCCACCGACGTCGGCGTAATGCAGAACGCGGCTGAGCGTCTTCTCGGCCTCAAGCTCGTTGAGATCCAGGAGCTTGCAAAGGATATCATCTTCGGTCAGCTCCGTCTTGTTATCGCAACGATGGACATCGAGGAGATCAACACCGACCGTGACAAGTTCCTTGAAGCGGTTTCGGGCAACGTGGAAACCGAGCTTAAGAAGATCGGTCTCCGTCTCATCAACGTTAACGTAACCGATATCAGCGACGAAAGCGGATACATTGCCGCTCTCGGTAAAGAAGCAGCCGCAAAGGCTATCAACGACGCGAAGATCTCTGTTGCAGAGGCAGACAGAAACGGTGCTATCGGTTCCGCAACCGCGGAAAAGGATCAGCGTATCCACGTTTCTCGCTCCAACTCCGAGGCTATCGCGGGTGAAAACGAAGCTAAAGTTAAGATCGCCGAGTCCGAGGCTACCCGCCGTGAGCACGAGGCAGAAGCAAACAAGAGAGCAGTTGCTGCAGAAAACATTCAATCTGCTCGCGCACTCGAGGAATCCTACGTAGCACAGCAAAAGGCCGAGGAAGCTCGTGCGCTCCTCGAAAAGGCAAAGCTCGAGGCTGATATCCTTGTCAAGGCTGAGATCGCAAAGCGCGAGCTCGAGCTCAAGGCTGAGGCAGAAGCTGAACAGATGCGCCGCCGCGCACGCGGTGAAGCAGACTCCATCCGCATGAAGATGGAAGCAGAGGCTGCCGGTGCACGCGAGATCCTTATCAAGCAGGCAGAAGGTCTTACCTCCATCGTTGCCGCTGCCGGCGGAGACGCAAACGCTGCTATCAGACTTATGGTTACCGATAAGCTCGAGGAGCTCACCAAGATCCAGGTCGGCGCTATCTCGAACCTCAAGATCGACAAGGTTACCGTTTGGGACAACGGCCAGGGCGGCGCGGACGGCAAGTCCTCCACCGCAGGCTTCGTTTCGGGACTTTACAAGTCCGTTCCTCCCCTCACCGAGCTTTTCGACATGGCAGGCATGCAGCTTCCCGAGTACCTCGGAAAGCCGAAGGCAGAGACAACCGAGTCCGCTGACGCGGAATAAGAATTTGATAAAACAAAAAAGCTGTCCTCTGCGGAGGGCAGCTTTATTGATATTAAAGATGTCCACAACCAAGCGATGATTAATCGCATTGTTGGTTCAAAAGTCACTTTATTTTGCGAATGATCTTTCCTTCAAAAAGCTTTTCAAATTCTTCAAGAGTTCCTTCTACAAGCAAGTCTTTTTGAGCAATAATTCCTAAGCCCATCAAACCGGAAAAGACTATAATATACATATTTTCATATTCAATGATTTTTGATACATCATTAGTATATTTATAGAATTCTTGATTCAGTTCATCCTTATAAAAGAACTCATTATCATATTCAGTTTCATACGAAAACTTTAATATTTGGGGACAATTTTTTGCTTTTACTTTTTCTAATGAGTATAATTGCATAGGCAATACTGAAAAAGCCAAAAACAAGAGAAGCCCCACAACTAATACCAACCAAAGATCCAAGTTTGGAAAAACAGTATTAGTCAGTACTGCGTACAAAGATAATATTATTATCAATGCAAAGGGCATACCCACTAATAGTGAATATCTGAATGAAGCTGTCATTTGAAACCGGCGCATATTCTGCTTTGATTGATCTGAAACTTTACCTTCAAATTTTATCATAGTAACCTCTCATATTACGTAATTTATATCTACTACATTGTATCATATTATCTTCGGAATGTCAATCAAGTTTTGCGCCCTGCGAATTAAATATTCTTGATATTTGACACAAAATAATAAAATTCGACGCTTATTTGAAAGATATTTAAAAAAACTATTGCATTTTATCGGATTTTTTGATACAATATACTTGGAAACTGCGGTACGTAGGTACACTCGGCTTTTTTTGCCCGTCCATGATCGCCATTTCGGCGGTTTTTGGACGGATTTTGCGCTTTTTTCCGATGTGTGACATAGACCCGTTCCGGAATTTTTTATATAAAGGATTTTACGGAATGAACAACGAAAAGCTTATAGAGCTGCGCGGCGTATCCAAGTCTTACGACGGCGAAACCGTTCTTTGCTCTATCGATCTCGACATTCATGAGCACGAGTTTATCACTCTGCTCGGCCCCTCGGGTTGCGGCAAGACCACGACCCTTCGTATCATCGGCGGCTTCGTCACTCCCGACGAGGGAAAGGTTTACTTTGACGGTAAGCTCATCAACGAAATCCCGCCCCACAAGCGTCCCGTTAACACGGTCTTCCAGCGGTACGCTCTCTTTCCCCATCTGAACGTATTTGAAAATATCGCATTCGGCTTGCGAATTAAAAAAGTACCCGAGGAGCAGATCCGCGAGCAGGTCAAAGAAATGCTTGCAATGGTCAACCTCAGGGGCTTTGAGCGCCGCCGCGTTGACAGCCTTTCGGGCGGTCAGCAGCAGCGAGTTGCCATTGCGAGAGCCCTTATAAATAAGCCGAAGATCCTTCTTCTCGACGAGCCTCTCGGCGCGCTTGACCTCAAGCTCCGCAAGGATATGCAGGTCGAGCTCAAGCGTATGCAAAGACAGACGGGCATCACCTTCATCTTCGTCACCCACGACCAGGAGGAAGCTCTCTCGATGTCCGATACCATCGTCGTTATGGCGGACGGTAAGATCCAGCAGATCGGCACCCCCGAAAAGATCTACAACGAGCCTGAAAACGCTTTCGTTGCCGACTTTATCGGCGAATCGAACATCCTTGACGGCGTTATGCTCGAGGACTTCAAGGTTCGTTTCTCGGGTCACACGTTTGAATGTGTTGACAAGGATTTTGCACCCAAGGAAAAGGTCGATATCGTTGTCCGTCCCGAGGACGTTGACGTTGTCGCGGTGGACAAGGGTATGCTCACGGGCACCGTTTCCTCCGTCACCTTCAAGGGCGATTACTACGAGATAATCGTTGACGTCGGCGGCTTCAAGTGGATGCTTGAAACATCCGACTACGTTGCCCCCGAGGCAACCATCGGTCTTCATATCGAGCCCGAGGCTATTCACGTTATGAAGAAATCCGAGTATTCGGGCAAATTCGGAGACTATTCCTCTTTCAGCGATGAGCTTGAACACCTCGCTGACCCCGAGGAGGAAGAGGAATGAAAAAAGGCTCTCTCTTTCAGAGACTTGCCGCCGCGCCCCACATCGTCTGGGCTGTAATGTTCATCGTTTTTCCGATGATCTTCGTCCTCTTCTTTGCTTTCACCGACGCTGACGGCAATTTCTCCTTCTCAAACATAACCTCGCTTTCGCAGTACGGACACGTTTTCGTGCTTTCGATCGCCTTTGCGCTTATTGCGACCGTGGTGTGCCTTATCATCGGCTACCCCCTTGCATACTTTATGTCAAAGCAGTCGCCCCGCGCGCAAAAGATACTGATGGTCCTCGTTATGCTCCCCATGTGGTGCAACCTGCTCATCAGAACTTACGCGCTTATGGCTCTGCTTGACAACGGCGGACTTCTCAATTCGCTTCTCGTTTCTCTCGGACTTGAAAAGCTTTCGATAGTCGGAACGAATTTCGGCGTTATCCTCGGTATGATCTATGACTTTCTGCCCTATATGGTACTGCCGATCTTCACGGCTATGACGAAGCTTGATCCCAAGTTCATCGAGGCTTCGCAGGATCTTGGATGCACCTCGTGGCAGACTATGACGCGAGTCATTATGCCCCTGACCGCATCGGGCGTTATTTCGGGTGTTACGATGGTATTCGTACCTTCGATCAGCACCTTCTACATCTCGCAGAAGCTCGGCGCGGGCAAGATCGACCTTGTTGGCGACACCATTGAGCGCCTTTTCCAGAATCCTTCAACCTACAACGTCGGCGCGGCAATTTCGCTCGTTATGATGGTTCTTATCATCATTTCCGTAGGCATTATGAACCGCTTCTCCGATGACAAGCAGCCCGGTGACCCCAAGACCGGCAAGGGAGGAGGTATAATGCCTTGAAATTCCTCCAGAGATCCTATATTTTCTTAGTATTTTTGCTTCTCTACATCCCGATAATCGTGCTTATCGCCTTTTCCTTTAACGAGGCGGGAAGCCTCGCGGAATATTCGGGATTCTCACTCGTCTGGTACGAGGAGCTGTTTGCCGACGAGGAGGCGCTGACCTCTCTCCGCAACTCGCTCGTGCTTGCGGTATCCTCTTCTCTCATTGCGACCGTTATCGGTACTTTCGCTTCGCTCGGACTTCACAGAATGAGAGCAAAATGGATCAAAAGCGCGGTCAACACCGTCACCAATATCCCGATGATGAACCCCGATATCGTCACCGGTGTTTCGATGATGCTTCTCTTCGTTGCAGTTGCGGGTATCCTCAGAGCGAATGACTTTTTCGGCTTCGGCACGATGCTTATCGCACACGTGACCTTCAACCTGCCCTACGTTATTCTTTCGGTAATGCCGAGATTCAAGGCGCTTGACGTTTCCCTTTCGGAGGCGGCGCAGGACCTTGGTTGCACACCCTCGCAGGCTTTCTTCAAGGTCGAGCTTCCCGAGATCGTTCCCGGAATCGTTTCGGGACTTATGCTCGGATTTACGATGTCGCTTGACGATTTCGTCATCAGCCATTTTGTAAGCTCGCCCGATTTCCAGACGCTTCCGCTCTACGTTTACAACCAGACGGCACACAACGTTAAATTCAGTATGTACGCGCTTTCGGCTCTCATAGTCGTTACCATTCTTATCATCCTGCTCGTTGTCAATTTCGCGGGCTCGGTTGGCAAGAAAGGAGGCGCAAAATGAGAAAAATACGTTTTTCCGCACTTATTGCGGCTGTGCTCATCCTTCTTCCTCTTCTCTTCTCGGCTTGCTCCGAGGGCGGCGTTTCGGGAACGAAGACGCTCTACGTTTACAACTGGGGCGAATATATCTCGGACGGCTCGGAGGGTTGCCTTGATTCGAATGCGGCCTTCGAGGAATGGTATTTTGAGACCTACGGCGAGCGCGTGAAAGTCAATTACTCGACCTTCTCAAGCAACGAAAGCCTATATGCAAAGCTCAGCTCGGGCTCGGTAAGCTACGACGTCGTCGTTCCCTCCGATTATATGATCGAGCGTCTTATCGCTGAAGACCTTCTTGCACCGCTGAATTACGATAACATTCCGGACATCGGAAATATTCTGCCCGAATTCTGGGGCGAGACAAGCGAGCACTCTGCTCACGACCCCGGCAACGTCTACTCGGTTCCCTACCTTTACGGTATGATCGGTATCATCTACAACACCACAATGGTCGATGCAGATGACCCGAGTCTTGGAAGCTGGAAGCTGATGTGGGACGAAAAGCACGCGGGCAACATTCTTCAGTTCAACAACTCGCGCGACGCTTTCGGCAGCGCGCAGTACTTCCTCGGTCTTGACGTAAACTCGGACAGCGAAGCCGATTGGCGATGCGCTCTTGAAAAGCTCAAGGAGCAGAAGCCGATCCTTCAGGGCTACGTTATGGACGAGATCTACAACAAGATGGAAAACGGCTCTGCGGGGATCGCCGCTTACTACGCGGGCGACTACCTTGCTATGTACGAAAACAATTCCGATCTCGAGTTCTTCTACCCCGAGGAAGGCACGAACCTCTACGTTGACGCAATGTGCATTCCCAAGTCGAGCAAGAACAAGGAGCTCGCCGAGCGTTACATCAACTTTATGCTCACCGAGGAACCCGCAATCGCCAACGCGGAATACACCTATTATGCTTCCCCGAACAGACTCGTCGTTGAAAGCGAGGAGTACATCGAATATATGGGCGAGATCAAGGAAGACGCCTATGAAAAGATGTATGACACCGACGCGGTAATGACCTCGACCTACAAAAACCTCAGCGGCGAAAAGCTCGTTCTGATCAATCAGCTTTGGGAGGAGCTTAAATCCGACATCGAGATCAGCGCCGGCATCTACGCCATCTGCGGCGTCATCATAGCCGTTCTCGTTTCGCTCTTTGCTTATTTCGGAATAAGGAATAAGATAAGGAATAGTTATTAAAATTATAAAAGCCGAGTCGTTTTGACTCGGCTTTTGCATTAAAACGAGAATTTCGCCTGCGGCGAATATCCTTCGGCTTGCCGCTTACAAGCAAGCTTGACGCGCTCTGCGCCGAGGATGCGAACCCATTTTTGCTCGCTGTGCTCGCAAAGATGGGTTCTTGTGC
>JAZQJB010000137.1:0-1696 GCA_045541375.1 Eubacteriales bacterium
GCAACCTTTTGAAAAAGGTTGACCAAAACTTTGATCTTTTTAGTTAGTTGGTAAAATGAAAACACAATTTCAAGCTAAAATTGAGGAAATAACCGCCTCCGCGATACCGATGCACATGCCGGGGCATAAGAGGAACATTGAAATCCTCGGCAATTCTCTACCCTACGAGATAGACATAACCGAGATCGACGGCGCGGACGATCTGCACGATCCAGAGGAAGGCGGCATTATCGGCTCGCTCTGCGAAAGATTTGCCTCTCTTTACGGCGCAAAATCGGCGCATCCTCTCGTAAACGGCTCGACCTGCGGCATTCTTGCGGGCATCCGAACGCTGACAAAGCCAAACGATTCCGTCATCGTCGCGCGCAACTGCCACAAATCGGTCTGGCACGCGATCGAGATCTGTCACCTCAATCCCACCTGCATCCTCCCGCCCATAATCGAGGAACACGGTATCTGCGGCACGATCACGGCTGAGGCAGTCGAAGACGCATTTTCGCGCTCGGGCGGTGCGACTTGCGTGATCCTTACCTCTCCTACATACGAGGGCGTGATCTCGGATATCGACGCGATTGCGGAAGTCTGCAAAAAGCACGGCGCCGCGCTCTTCGTCGATGCCGCACACGGCGCGCACCTCGGATTTTCGGAGCACTTTTCCGACTTCCCCCGAGGCGCGGATATCGCCGTGACAAGTCTGCACAAGACCCTCCCCGCGCTGACGCAGACCGCGCTCGGGCTCGTTTTCAACGAGAAATATTCCTCCGCCTACGCGCGCAATCTCGGCATTTTCGAGACGAGCAGCCCTTCCTATATATTAATGAACTCGATCGCCAAATGCGCCGATATCCTTTCGGACTGCCGCGAGCTGTTCGACAATTACCACGCGATGCTCGATGATTTTTACGCCTCGACTCAACCTCAAAAGCTCTCGCTCATTAAAACCGATGACATCGGCAAGATTTCGATCTCAACGAGAAATACGACCTTCACCGGCAGCTCTATCGCAGATGCTTTACGTAACAGATTCCGCATCGAGCCCGAAATGGTGCATTCGGATTATCTTCTCTGCATGACCTCGATCTGCGACACCGCGGAGAATCTTTCCGCCCTCTCGCGCGCGATCATGGAGCTTGATGCGGAGGCTGAATATTCGGAAGGCAGAACTTATCCCTCCTTCATCACCGAATTGCCGCCCGTAGAGATCCCGCTTACAGACGCGGTTTGGCTCGACCTTCCCGACGGCGGCGAGGTCTCAAACGCCTACGTTTGGGTCTATCCCCCCGGCGTTCCCCTGCTTCTGCCCGGCGAAAGAGTCACCGAGGAAATAAAAAATCACCTCGAAATGCTGAAAAATTCGGGGATTTCGCCAAAAATCATCAAAACCTCTTGACAAATGCGCCAAAATCATTTATACTATATAGTGCATATTTAATAATCGAAAGGTGGAATTTTATTATGAAGAGAATTCGTACTATCAATACTCGTGACCTCAAGGCTTCCGTTAAGAACGGCGGATGCGGCGAGTGCCAGACCTCCTGCCAGTCCGCTTGCAAGACCTCTTGCGGTGTTATCAACCAGAGCTGCGAAAGCAATAAGTAATTTAGAAAACGCCGCTTTCCGACGAAAGCGGCGTTTTTCTTTGCGAGGTAATTATGGTACATCAATACAAACTGAACGGATACAATATTGTGCTGGA
>JAZQJB010000138.1:0-10956 GCA_045541375.1 Eubacteriales bacterium
CTTATCAGATTTCTTGCTTTGACAATCAAGAGCAAATGATTGACTATATGAAAAAGCGAGTATCAGAAACTGAATATGCAGCGGTTTTCTCTAATGATACTTGTATTTGGAAAAATTAGTTTTGAAATTCCAATTTGTCGAGCAGATAAAATTGTTATACGCAGAAACCATGGTTCAATTTGAACCGTGGTTTTTCTTTTTGCCCGATAAAGATATTATAATGCAAAAACTTCATATTGATTGAAAAAATCGACATCTTTTTTGTGATAAGGTGTCGATTTTTTTACTATAGTACAACATAAGCGAAAATTCGCAGATTTTTGAAAGGTGCAGAATATGAAAGGAGTGAAAAAAGCAAGGATTTTCAAGGAACTTGGGAGCTTTAGTGCACAAGGCGATATAAGTGCCTACGAAATAGCATATATCCTTGACTTTACTTCAAACTTATGATAGAATATAGATAATGTCTTTCCCCAACGAAAGGATATATAATATGGAAGAAATAATGAAAAACATGTACGTCGTAGTCACGGACTATATTCAGCCGAACACGGGCGAGGATGTTTCGGATGCTCTGCAGGAGCTTATTTTGTCGAATCCTCAAAGAACGATATTCTTCCCCGACGGGGAATATCTGCTCTCGAAGCCGATCTGCACTCCTGCGAATCCTGCGCACGCGGTTTCGCTCAAGCTTGCTACCTTTGCAAAGCTCAAGGCGATGGACTCCTGGACCGAAAAGGAAGCTGTAGTTCGCATCGGTGCGGCGGAGCCCTTTAACACCATATATATTCCCGGTTCGAACTATTATTTCGAGGGCGGTATCATTGACGGTAATGGCAAGGCGAACGGTATTTCCATCGACTCGGGGCGCGAGACCTCGATCCATCACGTGTCGATAAAGAATACCGAGATCGGCATCCACATCAAGTGGGGCGCAAATAATCGCTCTTCCGATGCTGATATCTTCAATGTAAACATCGTCGGAAACCACTCAAAGACCTCTGTCGGCGTCCTTCTTGAGGGACACGACAACACGCTCACGAATATGCGTATCGCGGGCGTCCACGTGGGTATCCGGGCGGACAGCGGCGGAAATATTTTCCGTAATCTCCACCCGCTCTACACCTACGGCGGCGAGAATGCGGAGGATGCAAACTTCCTTACCAGCGTTGCGTTTATGGACAGATGGAATGATAATTACTATGACATTTGTTACAGCGACCAGTTCTGCACGGCGTTTTCGATGCAGTCGAGCTCGCGAAATATCTATACCAATTCCTACATTATGTGGTATACCAGCCGCGGCGGCGTCGAGACGGCGTTCAAGGTCGACGGAAAGTTCAATTCCGTTGTCAGAACTCCGCGTATAAATTTCCATGGCGACACCACAAACGCCCTCCTCACCGTAACCGAGTCGGGCGGCTCGGGCATCATCGAGAATCCGATGATAAATCACGAGGAGTATATTTCCGATAAGACCTACAAGGAATATCTGACGGGAGCGGTTATTTCTCCGAAGAAATAATGGGTCAAGCGAAAGGCTGTGAGCATATGAAAAAATACGATGTTGTTATTGCCGGCGCGGGGCCTGCGGGGATCGGCGCGGCTTTGGAGGCGGCTCGTTCGGGTTTGAAGACCGCTTTGATCGAACGCTACGGATGTGTCGGAGGCAATCTGACTTTAGGGTACGTTGGTCCTCTGCTCGGAAAGGTCTGCCCCGGTACTATCGCGGAGGAGATCGAGGACGCGATCTGCGCAAAGCGGGGAGCTGTTCCCGATTTTGAGAAGGCGAAAATTGCGTTGACCGCGCTTCTTGACGAGGCGGGAGTTGACGTGTATCTGCAGACTTGTGTTATAGGTGCCCAAAAGGTCGGCGAGAAGATAGAAAAGATAGATACCGCAGGAAAATTCGGTAATATTTCGTTTTCCGCGGAAGTGTTCATAGATGCAACGGGCGACGGCGATCTTTCTGTGCTGTGCGGATGCGGTTTTGAAATGGGCAGGGAAGGGGATGGCCTTGTTCAGCCTGTCACTTTGATGTTTGTGATCGAAGGAGTCGATCCCGATCAGCCCCTGCTTTGCCGCCATGAGGAGGACTATACCGATCTCGGAGACGGCAGGGAGTATCTCGATCTCTGCCACAAGGCGTGCAGGACCGGCGAGCTTCCCGAAAACGTCAATATAGTCCGCCTTTACAGTACCGGCAGAAACAGCGAGCGCATGGTCAACGCCACGCAGGAAAACCGCATCGATCCCCTGGATCCTTCGGATGTTTTCAAGGCAGAGGCTTCGCTTCGCCGACAGATCGGTAAGATCGTGGATTTTCTCAAGAATAATATTCCCGGATTCTCCGATATCCGCATCAAGGGAAGCGCATCGACTCTCGGCGTCAGAGAATCGCGCAGAGTTTTGGGGCGTTATCAGATAACGGAGCAGGACTTGATGGAAGGCAGAACATACAGGGACTCGGTCGTTCACAAGGCGAATTTCTGCCTTGATATTCACAATCCATCGGGCGCGGGACAGTCGGTGCACGCCGAAAAACGTCCCGTAACGCCGCCGCCTTATGATATTCCGTTTGCGGCGATGTGCCCGATAGGATGCAATAATCTGATCACTGCGGGGCGGTGCATTTCGGGCACGCACGTTGCCCATTCGTCATACCGCGTGATGAGGATATGCATGGCAATGGGACAGGCAGCGGGCGCGGCGGCTGCGGTTATGCTTCAAACACGCACCGCGACCGATACTGTCGACACCGATCTCATTCGCCGTCATCTGATGGATCGCGGTGTCAAGCTGGAGGACTGATGATGGGAACAAAAATGATGATCGTCATGCGGCGTGATCTCAAAATGCGAAAGGGCAAGATCGCGGCGCAGGCGGGGCACGCTTGTGTCGATGCCATCCTTGCGGCGCTGAAAAAGGAAGATCGCCTCGGCGATATTGAAATGACGCAGGGCGGAATGACGCTCAAGAATACCGACAAAGCACCCACCCCGCTCTCGGAGTGGTTCGTCAGCGGTTGCACGAAGGTGTGCGTATACGTGGATTCGGAGGAAGAACTGCTCTGCATCGCCGCAGAAGCGGAAAAGCGCGGGATCATTGCCTCCGTCATTACCGATTGGGGACTGACGGAATTCCATGGCGAACACACCAAAACCTGCCTCGCCCTCGAGCCCCTGCCCGCCGAGGTCGCGGATGAGTTGACGGGTGGTTTGCCTTTGTATTAAAGTATTATTCGCCAAATATTGACCAAGGGACAAGAATTATCCGATCCGATTCGGAATAATCTTGTCCCTTTATCAAAAATATTTCCAAAACCTCTTGACATTAGAGTTGACTCTAATGTTATAATATATGTAACATCTTACAAACGTAAAAGGCGGTATCAATTATGAAAAAGAATAATGTGGCAAAATATTTTTCGCAAAAGAGCTTTTCCGTGCTTGATTTGATATGCATTGTCATTGCGGTGATCGGAGCGATCGTGGGTACGGTAGTATGGGGCGGCGGTCCCATTGGGTTTGGCTTGCTTGGGATTTCGATAGTAATTCTTGTCATTTCGCGTTCAACGCGCGCCAAGGACGAGGAAGTTGATAAGGAGCTTGAGCGCCTGCTTGGCGAAAACGGCATTGACACGGCAGCGAAAAATACTGTTTCGGGGTTCGATCTTGAAGCAACGGTTATCAGAGGCAAGGATCAAAAGCTTCGCTCGGAGCGTTATTTCGTTACATCCTTTGATTTTCTTGAAGATAAGATCGCGGTAAAGTCGTTGTGCCTTGATCTGATAAACGGAACCGTGACCGAAAATTTATATGAGATCGGCAAGGGTGAGAGAGCTTCGCTGATCGAAACTGCTGTGCCGAAAGCTTCAAACAAGAAATCTTGCAGGCTTTACTGTGAATCTTTTGGCGGGGCAGGTGTTCCGGTCTCGCTTGACGATCTTGAGTCCTCGAAACTGATTGAAAAGGTATGTGCTCTGGGGGACAAGAAAAATTGATTAAGATCAGCGAACTCGCAAAAATTTGCGGAACGACCACGCACACTCTTCGATATTATGACAGCGAGGGCGTGCTTTGCGCCGACCGCGTCGATGCCGAAAGCGGATATCGCTATTATTCGCTTGATGCCGTTGAAAGATTCAAAAAGATCACATTTTATAAAGAAATGGGATTCTCGCTTGACGAGATAAAAGAGATCTTCTCAATGTCCGCCGAGGATGCACAGCAGAAGTTATTTGCCAAAAAGAATGAACTTTCCGCAAAGGTAAACAAGCTGAACAATAATATTGCCGCGATAGACACCATCGTCAGCGCGTCCGACCGCTTTTATCAGAAAATCAAGGATATTTTCAGTATGCCATTTGAAAATGATGAAAATGTCATAGGCAAATGGGAGTTATGCGGGCGGGTCGTTGATGTTTCTGATATTTTCGGGTCTTTGAGCGATATGATCGAGGAAGAAACCGACCGCGAGCTGTATTTCCTCCCCGGCGGCGCACCCGCGTGGCGTTATTTCTGGACAAAAGGCGTGCTTTACAGGATCGCGCCGAGGTATAATTTTGCAATACCGAATAATTACAGGATCATTATATATAAGGAAGAAAACTATATGCTCCTTGATTATTTGTATGATAGGTGCGTCGAAAAAGGCGAATCCGGAGTTCCGCTGCTTTATCGGCAGGTTGACAATAAACCGTATACCGAATTTGATATACGGAAAAATAAGGATGATACCGATCGGGATTTTGAGGCGGACGGTGCGGTTGTGGGCGAATGGGAGGTTTGCGATTACGTTCCGACCGTGGAGCAATTCGAGCCAAACAAACGCTTTACCGCGGACGAGGAATGCTATACCAAAAAACTGCTCTTCTCGCCGCGCGGATTATGTGAAAAAAGCGTTCGGCACGGAAAAAGGAATATGAAACTTTTGCTGCGATATACAAAAGGCTTCGTACTTAACGATAAGGAAGCGACCGCGGAAGAGTATATTATCAAGGATATCGCGGGGACTGCATATTTGTTCGTCCGGCACAAGTCGGGCGATTACTTTTACGGCGGCGCCGAGCCGCATCTGTATGTTTTCAAAAGGAAAGAATAGAATCTAAGGGGCTGAGTCGTTAAGACATATTTTACTATTCTTGTTAAGAAGAGTGCTAAAATTTAATTACGCGCTCTCCTTTCACCGCTTCCGCGGTCCCCCTTCCTCCCGGAGGAAGGCTAAGGGTGCGTGCAATCCACATCGTTTTTACAGCGGATTTTGTTCAAAGTAATAATTTTGCATATCAAAAAGGAATATTTTATTTGAATCAATTTGCACTCGTAATAGAGTTCTTGCAAACTTTTTCAATAAAATATTCCTTTTTACTGTTTATGGGTTAAGCTCAAACGATATTCGCTGAATATCCGAAGAAGTTTGCGCTGACCAATCAGCCTTCCTCCGGTGAGGAACTACCTGCGTTCCGCAGCTTGGGACCGCGGAAGCGGTGAAAGGAGAGCGCGCGATTAAATTATATTGCAAATTTTATCTAAAACGACGCGTATGGAAAAATATATCTTAATGACTCAGCTCCAGTTTCTTTCTAAATAACTCCCAAGTCTTGAAAAAACTCTTTTTATGTGATATAATATTCAAAAATGAGATTCCTATCCGACTCTATGAAAATAAAGGAGATCCCCTATGCCTATCAAATTTAATCCCGAAAACATGAGCTTTAAGCTGGATACAAATGCGACGAGTTACGTTATGCAGGTGAACAGCTACGGCTATCTTATGCATCATTATTACGGCGCGCTTGTGAGCGATGACGCGCTTGATTATCTCAATTATGCACAGCGGCATTCCTCGCATTTCCCGCGCGTGGAGATGGAAGGTGGCGGAGTGCCGTTTTTCAGCAAGTCGGTTCACCGAATGGAATATTCCTGCAACGGTTGCGGCGACTTCAGAGCGAGTGCGCTTTCTCTGCTCCGCGAAAACGGAACGGCTGACACGGATATCAAGTACGTTTCGCACAAGATCTACGCGGGTAAGCCGAAGATCGAGGGTCAGCCCGCGACTTATGCCGCCGATGACGAGGCGACGACACTCGAGATCACTTGCCTCGATCCCGTAAGCCTTGCAGAGGTCACACTTTTCTACACCGTTTTCGAAAATCTTGCGGCAATGACTCGCCACGTGATCGTCAAGAATACATCCGACAAGGTTATGAACATTCAGCGCGTGCTGAGCGCTTGCGTGGATTTCCACGACGCGAGGGATATGGACTTCATTCACCTTTACGGAAGCTGGTCGAAGGAGCGCAGATTCGAGAGAATGCCGCTCATTCACGGCTCGCAGAGCGTTTCGAGCAAGCTCGGTTGCTCCTCGCACATGCACAACCCCTTCATCGCGCTCGCTTCGCACGACGCAACCGAGGATCATGGTGACGTTTACGGATTCAATCTCGTTTACACGGGCAATTTCCTCGCATCGGCGGATATGGATTCCGACGGCGGCGCGCGCGTGCTGATCGGCATCAATCCCGAGGGATTCAACTGGCGTCTTGAGCCCGGCGAATACTTTGTCGCTCCCGAGGCTGTGATGGTCTATTCGAACACGGGTCTTGGCGGTATGAGCCGCACCTTCCACAAGCTCTATAGAAATAATCTCTGCCGCGGCGAGTGGAAAACACGGCGACGCCCGATCCTCGTCAACAACTGGGAGGCGACCTACTTCGATTTCGACGAAGAAAAGCTTTATGATATAGCAAAGACCGCGTCCGAGCTCGGCATCGAGATGCTCGTTATGGACGACGGCTGGTTCGGCGACCGCAATTCCTCGCGTTCGGCTCTCGGAGATTGGTTCGTCAATGAGGAAAAACTCAAGGGCGGACTCGGCAAGCTTGTCGAGAGAGTCAACGGTCTTGGACTCAAATTCGGCATCTGGTTCGAGCCCGAAATGGTGTCAAGGGACAGCGAGCTCTTCCGCGCGCATCCCGATTGGGCTCTGCAGACCCCTGGCAGACCGATGAGCATTGCGCGCCATCAGTACGTCCTCGATATGACTCGCGCGGACGTCAGGGATTACCTCTTTGCCTGCATCAAAAAGGTTATGGACAGCGCGAATATCGCGTATATCAAGTGGGACTTCAACCGAAGCCTCACCGAGGTCGGCAGCGCGACTGTCGGCGCGGAGCGTCAGCAGGAGATTTTCCACCGCTACGTTCTCGGACTTTACGAGCTTCTTGAGCGCGTGCTCACCGCATATCCGCACCTTCTTCTCGAGGGTTGCGCGAGCGGCGGCGGTCGTTTTGACCCCGCTTGGCTCTATTATTCTCCCCAGTATTGGACGAGCGATGATACCGACGCCATCGAGCGACTTGAAATTCAGTACGGCACCTCGATGTGCTATCCCACGTCGGCGGTCGGCTCGCACGTTTCGGCTTGCCCGAACCATCAGACGGGCAGAACCACACCGCTCAAGACTCGCGGCAACGTGGCAATGGCGGGCACTTTCGGCTACGAGCTCGACCTCACCGCGCTGACGGACGAGGAAAAGGAAATAGTCCGCGCGCAGTGCGACGAGTACCGCAAATATTATGACGTCATAAACTACGGCGAGCTTTACCGCCTCATCTCACCCTGGAAGGACAGAACGAGATGCGCGTGGAGCTACGTTTCGGAGGACAAGCGCGAAGCCCTCGTCACCTACGCGGTTATGAGAAGCAGTATTTATGACCTCCACTACATCCGCCTCAAGGGACTTGACCCCGCAAAGCGCTACCTCTGTGAGCAGACGGGCACCGTCCTCTCGGGCGACACCCTTATGAACGCGGGTCTCTGCATCCATGACAGACTGCACGATTTTGATTCCGTCGTGCTCCATTTCACAGCGCAGGAATAAGGAGGAGCGAAAATGGAAAAGATCCTGACCGCCTTTTGCTACACCGACATACATAATCAGCAATCAATGCTCGATTATCCCACAACGGTGAGAAAGTCGCTCGTCAAGGCAAGCGAGCTCGCAACCGAGGAGTTCGGGCTTGCGGACGTTGCCCTCGTCGGCGGGGATAACGTGTCGGATTATCCTCATTGGAACAAGTCCTGCTGGTTGCCGAAGAAGAATTTTCTCGATCTCAAGCAAAAAATGCACGCCTGCATTTCATCGGGCGTGAAGGATGGCAAGGTCCTTTACGTCGCGGGCAACAACGATATGATCCTCGGCGACATCGGCACGGAGGAGAATGAGCCCTATAATACCACGGATTTTTACGATCTGATGGACGCGGCATTCGGCACTCTTCCCGAAAATGAGAAGACCATCCTCGTCTCGAAGGAAAAGCCCGGCGAGCTCTATTGGGGCGCGTTCCATTACATAGTGAACGGCATTGATTTCATCGGGATCAACATCGACCCGAACACGGCGTTCAATTCGCACGAGGGTTATTACAGCGATGAAACTCTCATCTGGGTGAAAAACAAGCTGGGTGAGATCGACCCCGAGGGCACAAAGCCCGTTTTCGTCGTCGGACACCTCTCCGCTATATGTTATAATAAGGAAGAAAAGCTCTCCGAATCGATGATAAACGGCGACCGCGAGCTCTTTTATGACATTTTCAAGGGTCACAAAAACGCGTTCTATCTTTACGGTCACATTCACGGCGAAGGCTATTGCTACAAAAATTATTCCTCGGGCGCGGTTTTGCATATTGACGATAAAAATCTTCCGCTTGATTCGAATTTGAGATCGAATGACTCGCGCGGCAAGAATTATGAATTTACTTTTGTTCATATGGGCGGCTTGCGACCCTTCGGCAAACAGTATTTCGAGCAGGACGGACTGACCGGCTATGGCGGGGGCTCCGAGCCAAAATATCACCACGGCACGGCAACGCCGACGCTCGCGCAGTATATGGTCTTCGAGGTCTACCCCGACCGCGTGGTATTCCACATCCGAAACACAGGTGACTACGAGGGATATGACAAAAAAGATAAGCTTTTGCCGTATACGGTTTACTTTCAGACCTAAAACAACATCCAAAAGGAGATGTAAATATGAAAAACACCAACTCCATTCGCTTGATGACAAGCAACGTTTTGGGAAATTGGCGAGATGGCTTTATCGAAAATCGCGATGATGTAATGGCGGAGATCTATCTTGATCTTTGCCCCGATGTGATCGCACTTCAGGAGTTTTCCGCACGCTATCGGGGCGAGGAAAAGGATCTTTTGTCGCTTGTTGCGCCCAAATACAAGGAGATCCTCACCCCGGTGCTCAACCGCAGCCACAACAACTCTACACCTCTTCTTTATAACACGGAGAGAGTCAAGGTGCTCGACCGGGGCTATTACTTTTTCGCGGACGGCATTTGCGACAACTCCAAGTCGCTTTCCTGGGCGGCGTTTGAGACGATCGACGGGGGCAAACGCTTTGTTTACGCATCAACGCATTTTATCCACACCTCCGAGGACGGCCGCGTTATTGACGGGGAGCAGGCAAAGCTCTTGTGTGACGGGCTTGCGGATTTTTATGAGTGCCCTGTGATGATCGGCGGAGACTTTAACAGCAACCGTATGTCGCGCTCCTATGCCAACCTGATCTCGCTCGGATTTGTCGATCTCTACGAAAAAGCATCCAATCCCCCTACCGTCAAGTCCTACCATCCTTACCCCGTGCTCGATGAAGCTACGCACCTCTACGTGCCAAATCCGGCTCCGATCGTTGGAGACTTTAACAATTCCATCGATCACATCTTCTATTACGGTACGCCCGAGCGGCTGCCAACGGTGGAGCATTTTGACATTCTCACAGATGTACGCTCTCAGATCGCAAGCGATCACTGTCCCGTTTTTGTCGATCTGGTGCTTCAATAAATCACTTTACATATAAGGAGACAAAACGATGTTACTTTCAGCAAATATGATCAGACTTCACGACACCTTCGGAATTGAAAAAATGTTTGACGTCATGGCGTCGGCGGGCATCGAAGGCATTGATTTCAACAACGACGTCCACGAATATTGCACCACCGAGCACGATGCAGAGTTTTACCGCGAGCTCGGCAAGTATGCCGCATCGCGCGGAGTTGCGATCTGTCAGGCGCACGCGCCCTTCCCCTCAAGCTACGTTGAGGAGGATAAGTCGGCAAAGAGATTCGAGGAGATCGTTCAGGGCATCAGAAACGCGGCGTATCTCGGCGCGCCGATGATCGTCGTTCACCCCTGCACCCACCTTGATTTCTCGGTCGAGGGCAATCCCGAGATCTTGTTTGAATATAACCTCGATTTCTATAAAAAACTCATCCCCGTTGCGCGCGAGTGCGGCATCAAGATCGCGATCGAGAATATCGGCAGAGTTTCGATCACCTCGACCCCCGAAAGACTCAACAAGCTTTTCGATACTCTCAACGATCCCGTGTTCACCGTTTGCTTCGACGTCGGACATTGCCTGCTCCAGGGCGTTGACCCCGCAGAGGCTATCCGCGCGATCGGACCCAGACTCGTTGACGGTTGCACCCACGTTCACGACAACAACGGTGACCGCGACACCCATACCCTGCCCTATTACGGCAAGGTCGATTGGGAAAGCGTAATGAAGGCGCTTGCCGACATCGATTATCAGGGCGACCTCAACTACGAGGCTTCGGCGTTCATCAAGGACATTCCCGTCGCGCTCTACTATGACGGTCTCACCTATATGGCAAAGGTCGGACGCTATCTGATCGAAAGATTCGAGTACTATAAAGAGAATAAATAATGCAAAATGAAAAGGGCTGTTTCACATGAATCTGAAATAGCCCTTGCTTTTTCTTTTGCATAGTCAGGTTTGGCACATAAATAACATTCGTCATCTTTTGGAAGATTTTCGCTTCGCGAAAAACGGTATCTTAAAAGGCGCCTCATTCGTCGCTTCGCGCCACCTGTCTCGCTGCGGCTCGGTCACGCCGCGGGTCTGACAGTCCCCCGGACTGTCATT